>JAMFSC010000040.1 GCA_026225095.1 bacterium | reverse complement strand
TATCGAGCCGGGATACCGTGGCGGGATTTGCCGGAGCGCTTTGGCGATTTTCGAGTGGTGCATACGCGCTTGAGCCGCTGGGCCAAGCGGGGAGTCTGGAAGGAAATCTTCCAGCATCTGGCCGCCGGTGCCGACAACGAATACGCCGCGATCGACGCCACGATCGTCCGCGCGCACCAGCATAGCGCCGGGGCGCGCAAAAAAGGGGCTCTCATCAAGCCATCGGCCGCAGCAAGGGGGGATTGAGCACCAAGATCCATGCCGTCGTGGATGCTTTGGGTAACCCCATCGCCTTCCACCTTACTCCTGGGCAGGCCAGTGATTTGGAGGGGGCAGACGTTCTGCTTCCTCTGCTGGAGGCCGATACGGTACTGGCCGACAAGGGGTACGATGCCGATGACCGCGTCCTGCAAGTGCTGCAAAAGACCGGCAAGACCGCCGTCATTGGGCCAAAAGCCAACCGCAAGGTACAACGCGAATACGACAAACACCTCTACAAAGCTCGCCACCTGGTTGAAAACTTCTTTGCCAATCTCAAGCAGTTTCGCGCCATCGCTACTCGCTATGACAAAACCGCCCGCAACTTCCTCGGCGCTATCTACTTCGCTGCCTCCATCATTTGGTTAGTTTGATGACACGCCCTAGAAGTTCACGAGCAGCAGGCAATGATCGTGCATCCATCTTTCTAGTGATCTCTTGAACCTACCTCCCGGAGGAACGAACGTGCCTCATGCACTCATCGTGACGATCCTCATCGGCTTCATCGTGGGCGTCGCAATGTACCATGTTCTGACCCGAAGTTCCTCGCGAAGATAACTCTGGAGATTCCATGTCAGATCGCCTCAAGGGCAAGGTAGCAATCGTAACTGGATCGTCGTCCGGCATTGGACAGTCGATCGCGGTACGCTTTGCGCAAGAAGGCGCAGACGTCGTCATCGACTATCGCAGTCATCCGGAGGGTGCCGACGATACCAGGAAGCAGGTAGAAGCTGCCGGCGCTAGGGCGATTACGGTTCAAGCGGATGTGTCCAGGGTCGGAGATACTCAGAACCTGGTCGATCAGGCCTGGTCGCAGCTTGGCAGGTGCGACATCCTGGTCAACAATGCGGGTGTCGAGAAGAACGCCGCGTTTGTGGACGTGACGGAAGCCGACTACGACATGGTTCTGGACGTGAACCTCAAAGGCGCGTTCTTCCTCACGCAAGCCTTCGTTCGCAGGCTGACTGCCGCCAAAATTCCGGGGCGCGTGATCAACATCTCATCCGTCCACGAGGACATGGTCTTCCCGAACTTCACCAGCTACGCCTGCTCGAAGGGCGCGATGCGGATGATGGCTCGGAACCTCGCGGTCGAACTCGGTCCCCTGGGAATTACCGTCAACAACATCGCGCCGGGGGCGATCAATACACCGATCAACTCCTCCCTGCTGGCGGATAAATCAAAACTGGATGCGCTCTTGGCCAATATCCCACTCGGACGTCTCGGGAAACCGGAAGAAGTAGCTGGTCTTGCGGTTTTTCTGGCGTCGGATGATGGATCCTATACCTCAGGATCCACGTATGTGGTGGATGGCGGGCTGATGCGGAACTACCACGAGCAGTAGACCATCCCCTTAACGAAAAGGTAAACTTGAGGGATGGATCTGACCGTCTATTCCGCAGCCTGGTGCCGTGACTGCCGCGAGGCAAAGAAATTTCTCGCCAAGCACAACATTCCGTATAAGGAGATCGATATCGAAACGGTTCCTGGAGCGGCCGATGAGGTACTCGCGAACGTCGGCAGACGTGCTATCCCTCAGTTCGTGCTGGATGGCAAGTGGATTCAGCCCTACCGTCCGGGTTACGGATTTCTCTACACGGAGATGGCGGAACTGTTCCAGGTTGCGAAGTAAGCACGTCGCCTGACTGCAGGTCCTTCGAACGCGTCAACGAGAAGGTGGAACGATCGTCTGAAATCGCTATGTCGCTGCATGGGCTCGGGTGTAACTCCTGGAGCATTTCTCGGGTTGCCGTGGTTTCCGGTCACTGTGGCTTTCAAGGCCGAAGGCCCGCCCAATGAGAGCCTCTGCCTCGGCCCCCAGACCCCACGTGCCGGACTGTGAACCGGCTCAGGGTTCCCGACGGACCTCATCTGCGCGATAAACGCACGACATCAGACCACTTTCGGCATCAGCGCCCGCTGTCCAGTTTTCCCATGCAACGGCCCACATTCGGCGCACAAAAAGCTTCTGGTGAAACATTGGGAAATTTCGATCATTGCCCGCTAACCCTTTTAGAACACCATGGATGCAGGAAATTCGCAGAAAAAGGCGATTTCATACCACTTTATTAGAAAATGAAACCCAAGTGGTCTGACCAATAACTGGCTGGTAAGGAGGCGAGCCACACCTTCAGGAGAACGACTCTAGCGGTCGAACGTTACCGTCTTCAAGATCGCCTCCAGCCTCTGGCGGATGCCGAATATCTCCTCCTTCGTCATATCCTTCACTCCGCTCACCTCGCCTCCGCAGAAGTTGTTCATTGCCAGGTCGAATCGGAGGCAGGTTCCGTCGTGCCGCAGCGTGTACACGTCGTCCCGGAACTGTGTACAAATTTGTCCATGCTGGTCCCGTCCATGATGCGCCGGCCGATCACCGACTCGCGCATCGTTATCCGGCTTCCGAAGCGGTTCCGCCGCGTAACGCTCGTTGGGATCGGTCGGAAGGGGAGCCGTCTGCGCCGCACAGGCGGCAGCACCTCGCACCGGAACAGCACTGATGTAGAAGTGCGCACCCGAAAAGGTACTCGCCGGATAGGGGTTCTCAGGAATCGCCGCGACGAAGCGCAGCCGCGCGCCTTTCGGAGCCGTCCGAGCTTCCTGGTGAAAAGTGCTCAACTCCCGGTCCCGTGAAGCCAGCGCCCAGTTTGCGGGAATCTGGAACGTCAGACGGTCCTGCGCATCATGCACCGTCCGCATCGGCTGCTGAGCAGAAACGAAGGTGGCTGCAAGAACGAGTGCGGCGAAGGAGAGCGCAGCGAAGGTGGTCTTCATCATCCGGGTCAGGTGCGCATGCGTGGATTGGCAACGGTGTAGGCCACATCCGTCAAAAGGTTGACGACCACATAAGTCAGCCCCACCGCGAGAATACATCCTTGCACCAGCGCGTAATCGCGGTTCGAGATCGCGGTCAGCGTCAGCCTCCCAATCCCTGGCCAGCTGAAGATCGTCTCCGTCACGATTGCCCCCGCCAGCAGCGAACCGAACTGCAATCCAACCACAGTGAGAATGGGGATCAGCGCATTTCGCAGCGCATGACGGTAGACGACCTGGCTCTCGCTCAGCCCCTTGGCCCTCGCTGTACGAATGTAATCCTGGCTCAGTTCTTCAAGCATTGCCGTCCGAACCATTCTGGTCAGGATCGCCGCCAGGCTCAACCCCAACGTCACCGCCGGAAGCACAAGATGCATCAGAAACGTTGGCACATCCGTCCCTGGCCCGGAGACCGGCAGCCAACCCAGGCGAATCGAAAACACCACAATCAAGATCGGTCCCAGGGCGAAGTTGGGGAACGACAAACCGACCAGCGAAACCACGCCTAAAGTGCGATCCTGCCAACCATTCCGATGCAACGCAGAAGCAACTCCAGCGGGAACCGACAGCACGAGACCAAGCAGCAGAGCAGCCAGCGTCAGCGCCAGCGTGTATGGATATCGCTCCAGAATCAGGTGGGTCACCGAATCGTGCAGCCGCAACGACTGCCCCAGATCCGCATGAACAACGCCCCGAATATAGTGAGCGTATTGCTCCGGCAAAGGAGAATCGAGCCCGTAGGCATGTCGAAGCGCCGAGATATCGGTCGCGCTCGCGCCTTCACCCAGCATCTGCACAATCGGATCGCCAGGAACCAGATGAATCAACAGGAATACCACCGAGACCACCACCCAAAGCACAGGCAGCGTCAGGAGTACACGCCGCAATGGTCTGGGAACCTGCCTCAACTCGCCGCCTCACCAACCGGTTCGGACACACGACCCAGCATCTCCACCCGAACTCGACTGATCCTTCGACCCGTCATTTCAGCAACCGTGTATCGACGATGGTCGAACGTCACGCTCTCTTCCGGATGGGGAATGTGCCCCAACTGGGCCAGCAGAAATCCGGCCAGCGTCTCGACTCCAGCTTCCCGCGGAAACGACCATTGCAGTTGCGTATTCAGGTCACGCAGCGTAGCGCTTCCATCGAGCGTCATCACCCCGGTCGCCGACGTCAACGCAGGTCGCGAGGCGATGTCGAACTCATCCTCCAACTCACCCACGATCTGCTCCAGCGCGTCTTCCGCCGTCACCAGCCCAACCGTCGAGCCAAACTCGTCAACGACCACCGCGATCTGCCTTCGCCGCGTCTGGAAGTCCTGCAGCAACTCCACCGCAAGCTTGGTCTCAGGGACGAAGAACGGCTCTCGCATTACCTGTCGTAACGTCAGTCCGGAATCTCCCGAGCTTCCCAGTGACAGCGCAACCGACCGAAAGTGCATCAGCCGTGAGATGTCCTTGGAGTAGACAATCCCGATGATCTGGTCCGTATCCGCGTGTCTGCTCTTGTGCTGAGTGGCAGTCGCCGTCTCGTACACCGGAATCCGTGAGTGCTGCTCCTCGATGATCCTCGCACTCGCTCGCTCAACCGACAGGTTCGCAGGCAGAGAGAAGATCTTCCCACGCGGAGTCATGATCTCACGCACTGTCACATGCGATAGCTCAATCGCGCGATGGATGATCTGCTCCTGGAACTCTGGCAGAAGTCCCATGCGTCGTGTCGATGTAGCAATGAGCTTCAATTCCTCCGGAGAATGCACCGGACCCTCACCCGAGAGCGGCGCATTGAAAAGCCGCAACACGGCAGTCGCCGAGGAGTTCATCAACCGCACCGCCGGACGCGTCATCCGGATGAAGACATCCATCGGACCCGCGACCGCCAAAGCAATCCGCTCAGTCCTCTGCAGCGCGAGCGACTTGGGGACAAGCTCCCCGAGCAGCACCTCGAAGTAAGTAATCACCGCAAACGCAATCACGACCGCAATCGCGTTGGCGTAGACGGTCGCATGAGGAGGCAACGTCCGCAGCAGCCGGGAAGCTCCATGCAGGATCATCTCCGCGACCGCAGGCTCCCCGATCCAGCCGAGAGCCAGCGCAGCCAGCGTTACACCGAACTGTACTGCCGGAAGAAAGTCGTCGATGTTTCGCTTCAGTTGGAGGGCAGTACGCGCCCCTGGATGGCCGAGAGCGATCAGATGGTCCAAACGCGTCTCACGCACGCTGACGAGCGCAAACTCCGCAGCCACAAAGAAGCTGTTGGCCAGAATGAAGACGGCCACCATGATCGCGCGGAAGAGCATCCACTCCAGCATCTATCGCCAATCTTAGCATCCTGCGCACGAAAGCCCGGCCACATCGGGCCGGGCTGCGCGTGGGGAGACGCCTACTTAGGCGAGGACAGTATCCGCGAGCACCTTCGCGATTGACTTGTCGATCGTATCCTTCGGGACGAATCCAACGATGTTGTCGGCAACCTGTCCACCCTTGAAGAGAATGAGCGCGGGAATTCCACGAATGCCATACCGCATCGGGGTCGCCGTATTGGCGTCGACGTCCATCTTCATTACGCGGAGCTTGCCGTTGTACTGCATGGCGACCTGATCAACGACGGGCGCGAGAGCGCGGCATGGGCCACACCATGCAGCCCAGAAGTCGACGAGAACGGGCTGGTCGGACTGCAGGACCTCTTTTTCAAAGGTCGCGTCGCTGACTTCGGTTACAAACTGTCCTGCCATGGATGAATCCTCCTGCTGCGGCCCGTCTGGCGGGGCAGCCTCATTACATTTCTATACTAGTAGATGCACTGGAGGCGACACCGGGTTCAATTGGGGCCCTCATCGAGATTCTGCCTTAAAGGAGAACGCCCGGACCTCTCAATGGAGATCAACGGGCGGCGTAGCAGTCCTCCCCAGAACTGGCCACACACCTGAAGTTAGACCAAAATTGACCGGAAGGAAAGAATTCTTAGGTAACCTAAATTGGTGAAGGGTAACCAGTTACCCTCGTTCCTCCGGCGATCGTAGTGTCCAATATCTCGAGTTCCATCCCGCCCGCGGTGGAGTGGATGGCTTGGTGGAGGGGGGTGGGGGGGGGGGCGGGGTCTACCAGGCGGAGGACGGAGGGGCCGGCGCCGGACAGGGCTACGCCGTAGACGCCGGGGTGGGTGGCCAGGGGGAGGAGGAGGGGTAGGAGGGGGCAGGCCTCCGAGCGGTAGGGTTGGTGGATGCGGTCCTGCATGGCGGTGCGGAGGAGGTCCGGGCGGTTGAGGGCGAAGGCGGCTACCAGCAGGGAGGAGCGCTGGATGTTGGCCACCGCGTCGGCGCGGGAGTAGGTGGGCGGGAGCAGGGCGCGGGCCTTCTCGGTGGCCAGTGAGGTGGAGGGCAGGACCAGCACCAGCTTCCAGGGGAGGTTCTCGCCGCAGGTAGCGGTCAGTATCCTGGTTCCCTCCTGGCAGGAGGTGGTCATACCGCCCAGGGCGCAGGCGGCGACGTTATCTGGATGGCCCTCGCGCAGGCAGGCTTCCGTCATGACCTGATGCGGGGTCCAGCCGAGGCGGCCGAAGTGGTTGGCGAGGTGGACTCCGGCGAGGAGGGCGGCGGCGCTCGATCCGCAGCCCATGCCGAGCGGGATCTCGTTATGCAGCTTCAGGCGGATGGACGGAGCTGGCTTATGGTTGGCGGCGAGGACATCGCGGCACGTGTTGAGGATGAGATTGCGGTGCGGGTTGGAGATGCGGTGGACGTCGCGTCCGGTGGCTTCGATCGAATCCTTGTTCGATTCGCTCGCTTCAACGGTCAGGTAGAGCGCCATGGCGAGGCCGAGGGTGTCGAATCCGGGACCTAGATTGGCCGAGGTTGCGGGCAGGCGGAGGTGGATGGGCTGGGTCACGGGCGGGTACCCCCTCCCCCCTGCCTATTCTCTAAAGTATTCATTCGATAGAAGATAAGTATCCGCCTAGATGCAAAGTATTCATTCGATGAGACTTACGGGCAAAGTATTCAAACGAATGGGGTTATGGGGAGGGGGGTCACTTTTCCGCGCAGGCCTTGAGCTCCTTGAGGCGACTGACGCAGATTCCCTTCGGGAATGACAGACAGATAGACAAGAGAGTGGAGCGGCCCCGAAATGAGCTAGGCCGGATGGAGCTCCATGTGGGCCTCCAGGGTACGGAGAACGGTGTCTGGGTCCGGGTCGAGGACGATGGGCGGTTTGCGCAGTGCGGCGTGTTCGGCGGCCTCGGCGGGTGTGAGAGCAGCTTGCTCGGCGGAGGTGAAGAGTTCGTTGCGGTGGTAGTGGATGGTGTAGTCGGAGTCCTTGAGGGTGTGGCCGGTAAGGACCAGGACGACGCGCTGCTCGGGCTGGACCTTACCCTTCGCCACGAGTTTCTTGAGACCGGCGAGGGTGACGGCGGAGGCGGGTTCGCAGCCAATACCCTCGGCTCCGATCTGGGCCTTGGCGAGGGCGATCTCCTGCTCGGAGACCTGCTCGACCGAGCCGCCGGTCGATTGCAGGATGCGGACGGACTTCTTCCAGGAGGCGGGAGCCCCGATGCGGATGGCGGAGGCGCGGGTCTCGGCAACTACGGGAATCAGTTCCCTTCCGCCGTTCTCGTGCATCGTGCGATAGAGCGGGTTGGCCCCCTCGGCCTGGATGACCGAGATCGACGGGATGCGGCTGATCAGGCCGAGGTGGTGCATCTCCGCAAAGCCCTTGCCAAGCGCGGCGGAGTTGGCGAGGTTGCCGCCCGGCACGATGATGTGGTCGGGAACGCGCCAGTCGAGCTGCTCCGCCATCTCGAAGGCCGGAGTCTTCTGGCCTTCCAGGCGGTAGGGGTTGACCGAGTTGAGCAGATAGATGGGGAAGCGCTTGACCAGGTCGGCGAGGATGCGGACGCAGCCGTCGAAGTCGGTGCGGAGCTGGACCGTGAGCGCCCCGTAGTCCATGGACTGCGACAGCTTGCCCCAGGCGATCTTGCCTTCAGGGATGAAGACGATGGACTGAAGCCCGGCGCGGGCGGCATAGGCGGCCATCGCGGCGGAGGTGTTTCCGGTAGAGGCGCAGGCAACCCACTCGAAGCCCCGTTCGCGGGCCACGGAGAGGGCTGCGGTCATGCCGGTGTCCTTGAAGGAGCCGGTGGGGTTCATGCCCTGGTGCTTGGCCAGGAGGAAGTCGAGACCGAGAGCGCGTGCGTTGCGCGGCAGTTCATAGAGGGGCGTGTTGCCCTCGCGCAGGGTGACGGCCTGGTTGGGGTCGTCCAGGATGGGGAGCAGGTCGCGGAAACGCCAGACGCCGGACTGATCGACCGCCATGGTGGAGGTTCGGCGTTCTTCCCACAGAAATCGCAGGGCCGAGGGGTTCGGCAGACGAGCCCCGGGATTGACCGGTCCGCCCGTGTTTGGCGTGGCCGGCGAGTGCGGTTTGCGGTCAGCGAGGTCGTTGGCCGCGGGCGACCAGGGGTAAAAGACCTCGAAGAGGCCGCCGCATCTGCGGCAGCGGAAGTCGCTGGCCGCCTGGGGGCCGGGTATCTCTTCCAGGCAGTCCGTGCATCGTAGCTGGTGTGCTGAACTCATATGGTCCCAATCGTTTTCCGCTCTCAGGGTATCGTACTGCCATGGGAGAACCAAGGCGGGCGCTGCTCGCGTTTGTAGTTTTTGCAATATTCTGCGGTTTTTCGGGACGAGTCGAGGCGCAGGATAAGGGTGAGAGGCAGATTCGCGTCGCTGCGGCGGCGGATCTGCAGCCGGTGATGCCGGCGCTGGCGGCGGGATTTGAGAGGAAGACCGGGGTGAAGCTGGTCATGTCGTTCGGCTCTTCGTCGACTCTGGCCGAGCAGATTATCAATGGTGCTCCTTTCGACGTTTTCCTTGGCGCGGACTTCATCTTTCCCGAAAAGGTCGTCGCGGCAGGACTGGCTGCGAGCACTGCCCCAGTGCGCTATGCGAAGGGATCGCTCGTGCTCTTTGCGAGGAAAGACTCTCCGCTGCAGCCCCTGCATATGGAAGAGTTGACCGATCCCCGGGTAACCCGGGTCGCCGTGGCCGACCAGTTCCATGCTCCGTTCGGGCGTGCCGCCTATGCCGCAATGGACAAGCTGAAGCTGACCGGGCCGGTAGGCGGAAAGCTGGTGGTGGCAGAGAACGTTGCCCAGACCGCACAGTACGTGGCCTCGGGCAACGCGCAGATGGGCTTTATCTCGCTGACGCTGGCACGCTCGCCCGCGATGGCGGCGGTGGGAACGTACGTCCTGGTCCCTGCGGTGTATCCCGAGATCGTGCAATATGGGGTGGCAATGAAGAAATCGGCTCACCCGGAAGAGGCGAAGCAGTTTCTGGACTGGCTGCTGTCGTCCGAGGTTCAGGCCCATCTTCCGGAGTTCGGGTTGGAGCCGGTGCGGTAGGACGGTCCTTCCGGGCGGCCCATTGCGCGTGGAGCGGTCACGGGGCCTTTGGCAAGATCTTCGTGACTCGTGTTGGGCTTCGCCTGGGCCTTCCTTTGGTCGGCTGAGAGTCCTATCGGGAATAGCAACATCTTTAGCGGATTCGCTGAAGGTATAGGGTTCTGGGTCGGGTGCCGTGGCGCTCCGGCCCACCTTAGCGACGATGAGGCGTGTCGCGAAGGTGGGGCACCCGACCGTATACCAAATACCAACAGGCAATCCACCTTAGCCGCGGTAGAGTTCGGTGGGCACGTGGTACTCGGGTGCGTAGAGGGATGCTCCCATGGTGGTGTGGGTCATGTCCATGCACTTGACGAAGGCGGTCTGGAACTTCTGCATCTCGTCCTTGGTACCGACCGTTACGCGAACGTAGTTCGGCATGGCGGTCCAGGAGCGTCCGATGGCGACGTTCTCCTTAAGCATACTGGCCATGAACTCCTTGCCGGGGCGCTGGACATCGACCATGAACATGTTGGCCTGCGAACCGGGGACGATCTTGTAGCCCTTCTTGGTGAGGAACTCCAGGGTATCGGCGCGGACGTCGGCGTTGATCTTGCGGCGGAGTGGCACCAGGTCCTTATCCTGCAGGCTGGCGCGGGCTCCGGCTGCGGATGTGATGGAGATGCTGGCGAGCGAACGGGCGGGGATGGCGACGGTTCCGAACTTCTGCAGCAGGTCGGGACGGGCGACCGCGAAGCCAGCGCGCAGGCCAGCCATGCCGTAGATCTTCGAGAAGGTGCGGAGGACGATGAGGTCCTGATCCTGGGCGACGAGATCGATGACGGAATCGTCGTTCGAGAAGTGGTGGTAGGCCTCGTCGACGATGACGACCGAACCCTTGGGCTTGTTCTTGAGGAGCCAGACGATGTCTTCCTTGGGCGTCATGGTTCCAGTGGGGTTGTTGGGATTGACGATGTAGTAGGCGCCAGGCGAGGGGTGCGCGGCGAGCATGGCTTTCACGTCATGCTGGTACTTGTCGTTGAGCTTGACGGGATACTTGGGCGCCTTCATGGAGTCGGCGGCGCGGAAGCCCTGCTCGTAGCTGGGGTCGCCGTAGACGAGGGGCTTGTCGGGGCCGATGTTCGACATGAGGGCGAGGTCGAGGGGACCGCCGGATCCTGGGAAGAGGGCGGAGTAGCCGCGCTTGAGGCCGAACTGCTCGTTGAAGACGGTGAGGGTCTTCATGGTCTCCTCACCGTGGTAGCGGCCTCCCATGGAGGCGGTGGTACAGATGGCGGAGAGAGCGGAGGGGGCGGGTCCGAGGGGATTCTCGTTGGAGCTGATGATGACAGCGTCGGGGGGAAGCTGGCGCATCTCGCCCATGTCAGAGAAGCCGCGACGGGAGCCAGGGCCGGCGGTGACGGGGGCGGCGGTCTGTTGACCGAATGCCGCGGGAAGAGCTGCCGCAGCCGCACTGGCTGCACCGAGGGTGCGCAGGAACGAACGGCGCGAAACCCCATTCAGAGAAGATTGAAAGTCGAAGCTCACGTGGTTCTCCTTCTCAAACAAAACTGCGTGCTGAAACACAAAGACGTGGTGCCTTGGAGCGGTTGTTTCCAACCAGGATCCGGGGTACGGACGACTGCGTACAGTGAAAAAGCCTGTTCGACGGAAGAGTTTTGACTCTCTCAGGTGCTATTTTGGCGGGTGCTTAACCCAACTGTAATGCGAATGCTTACTTATTGTCGAGATTTGCAGAGGAAAACCGCGCATCTTTCTCCACAAGACGTGCATCGCGCAGAAAAAGACGCTTATTCCGCGCCGATTCGAAGCTTCAGACCTGCGCGGATGGTGAAGGGCAGGCCGGGGTAGCCGATGGGTCCGATGTGTTGCTGGCTCAACAGGTTATCGAGCTGGGTGAACACGGCGATGTGGCGGGTGGCGCTATAGGTGAAGCCAAGATCGAGCTTGGCGAAGCCGTGATCCAGGTTCCGATTTGGGAGGAGCAGATTTTGGGTGAGGAAGGTGGAGTCGTCCGACTTGCCGCTCATGGCTCCCTTGAAAGCGGCGGTGAAGCGGGTTCCGGTGTACTGGATGGCAAAGAAGCCGGTGTTGGGTGGGCGGCGGAAGGGGCGCTGGCCGGCAAGTGGACTCGACGCGCCGATGGTGATGGCGGGAAACTGCGGGTTGGTGGTCGACCCTTGAACCTTGAGGGCGTCGGTGGAGAAGGATCGTTCGACCAGGGGGGCCAGATAGGTGTAGCCGGTGTGGAGGAAGAGGCGGGGTAAGGGCTGGTACTGGAGTTCGCCCTCGAAGCCCTGGGCGCGGAAGGTGAGCGAGCTCGTAGACGCACCGTAGAAGCCGGGGATGGTGCTGGCGGTGGGGATGCCGAAGTACTGCTGGAGGGCCGCGGAGGACACGTACTCGTACTGGTGGTCGAACTGGTTGTGGAAGTAGCCGGCTTTGAGGATGAGCTTCTGGGCGAAGATGTTCTGATCGACTCCGACGTCGTAGGTACGGGACTCCTCGGCGTTGGGTTGGGTGACGTGGTAGGCGGCGAGGTCGGTGGTGTCTCCGATGCCGAGGAGGGTGCCGTAGAGGGAGCGGAACTGGACGCCGAGGGATGGCTCCTGGACGCCGCGGGAGAAGCTGGCGCGGAGACGGGTGCCGTGGAAGGGCTTGAGGCCAGGGCGGACGGGGACGTAGGCGAGGCCGATGCGGGGGGTTCCTCGGAGGCCGTAGAGGTGGTTCTTCTCGACGGCTCCGCCGAGGGAGAGGAAGACTCGGTTGATGATGTCGCCCTGGAGCTGGAGGGTGAACTGGAAGTTGGTGCGCTGGAGATTCTGGTTGGTGGAGTAGAGGGGATATCGGAAGGCTCCGCGCTCGTTCTCGTAGCGGGCTCCCGCGAGTGCGGCGAAGTGGCGGGTGAACGAGTAGTCGGACTGGGCGTAGAGCTCGTCGCGGTTGGATACCTGGTCGTATCGGGCGGGGAACGTCCCGACGTAGGCGATGGGCGAGGCTCCGGTGACACGGTAGCCGTTGGCTCCGGTGATGGTCTCGGGAAGGCCGTCGTAGGCGAGCGCGGCGGGGACGAGGGTTCCGACCGGGCCGAAGGTGATGAACTTCTCGCGCTTGCGGGCGATGCCGTACCGGATGAGGTTGTGCCAGTTGGCCCTCGTACGGCTTTCGAGGGTGAGGCCGGAGTAGAGGTCCTGATCGGACTGCTTCTGGTTGGCGGAGAGGCCGAAGAAGTCGTGGGGGCCGGGTACGCCCTGGGCGGAGTCGGTGTTGCGGAGGGTGAAACGGGCGAGGGTGTTGGCGGGGAGGGATACGCCTAGATTGGCGGCGGCGGTGATGGCGTGGAACTCGTCTTCGGGGAGGGCGTTGGAGGAGTTGAGGCGGGAGGCGGCGGCGAGGTAGTCGAAGCGGGTGTGGGTTCCGCTGAGGGTCGCCTCATTGCGGTAGGTGTGGAAGTTGCCGGCTTCGCCGGAGTAGAGGAGGGTGGGGCGGGGGGCGGTTCCGCGGGGGGTGGTGAGGTTGAGGACGGAGGCGGCGGCGTCGGAGCCGAAGAGGGCGGAGTTGGGGCCGCGGTAGAGCTCGGCGGCGGGACCGTTGTTGCCGGGGGCGACGAGGCCGGTGGTGGAGAGGAGGCCGAGGTCGAAGGCTCCGCCGATGTCACCGGCGGGGATGCCGTCGATGAGGACCTTGTTGGCGTCGGAGTTGCCGCCGCGGACGAAGAGGGAGGTGATGCCTCCGAGCTGGCCGGTCTGGACGAGGACGACGCCGGGGGATTGGCGGAGCTCGTCGGTGAGGGTGAGGCGGGTGGAGAGGTCGTCACGGGAGAGGAGGGTGACGGGGGAGGTGAGCTGCTCGATGGGGGTGGGGAGGCCGGTGGCGGTGACGGTGACGGTCTCGGACAGGGTCGTGGTCTCGAGGGTGACGTTGTGGACGACGACCTCGCTGGAGGCTCCGAAGAAGTCTCGGCTGACGTTGGGGGCGAGGCTGGTCCGGTAGACTCCACCGCCGGTGAAGAGGACGAAGCGGCCGGAGAGGGAGGATCGGATCTCGAAGGTTCCGTCGGCCGCGGTGATGGCGATGGACTCGGATCGGCGATTTTGGATGAGCTGGACGCGGGCCCCGGGGATGGGGGTTCCGAAGGGTCCGGTGACGGTTCCCCGGACGATGATGGCGTGGGCGGAGGCGGTCAGGGCCAGGGCGGTGAGGATCAGGCGCGCGGCCTTGGCGACGATCGGGCGGCGCGGGTGGATCGGCATCGCGGGGGCTCCTGTGGCGTACGGGATGGGGTTGGACCCCCTCCCATCACTGACTGCAAAGTCTTCTATCGATTGGGCCTAAGTGCAAATCGGATGCGCCATGGTTCATGGTCGGATTTGGATTGCGGGGCCGTGTCGATTGGCTCTAGTTTAGCTCCTTCGGTTTGGGTGGTCAGGTGGCGTGGTAGTGGCCCTCTTTTTCTGTGAGAGTGATGGGGATCTGGAAGAGGTCGGAGAGGATGGGGGCGGTGAGGAGCTGCTGCTTGGGGCCGTCGGCGACGATGCGGCCGTCGCGCATGAGGAGGATGCGATCGATCTCGGGGATGATGTCGGGGAGATGGTGGGTGATGAGGAGGAGGGTGGTTCCCTGCCGGGCGAGGGTGCGGAGGAGGTGGTGGAGGTCGCGCTGGGCGGCGAGGTCGAGGGCGTTGGACGGCTCGTCGAGGAGGAGGGTTCCGGCGGAGGCGACGAGGGCGCGGGCGATCATGATGCGGCGCTGCTGGCCGGCGGACATCTCGCCGACGGGCTTGTCGCGGAGGGCGACGGCATCGACCTGGGCGAGGACCTGGTCGGCGCGGGTGTGCATGTCTGGTGTGACGTGGAGATTGGGCCAGAGGGTTGAGCTGGAGAAGAAACCGGTGAGGACGGCGTCGCGGCCGGTGGTGTGGAGGGTGGGCTTGCCGGGGAGATCGGGGGAGACGACACCCAGCATCTTCTTGAGTTCGGTGAGATCCCAGCGCTGGCGGCCGAAGAGGGAGACGCGGGTCTCGGGTTCGCAGGGCTCGGGGGTATTGTCGGGGATCAAGGGGTAGCACTCGCAGGTGATGGTCTTGATGAGGGTGGATTTGCCGCAGCCGTTGGGGCCGAGGATGGCGATGTGTTCGCCGGGATGGATGGTGAGGTTGATGTTGTGGAGGACGACGCGCTCTCCTCGAGCGACGCTGACGTTGTGGAGATCCAGAAAGGGGGTTTCGGCGGGCAGGGACGGCATGGGAACAGGATATCGTGACGGGACGTCTCGGGCTGGCGCGGGGCGAGGGAGACATGGCCGGAGGCGGGTTCTGTATTTGCCGGGGAGGATGGGTTTTTCCTGGTTCTTTATTTGGATTTCGCCACGTGGAAGCGTTGAGCGGCGTTTGGTCGAACGGCAGGGGCGATATTTGCGTCCTACTGGCTTGGGAGCACGACGAGTGAGAGCCGAGAGCAAGGCGGGCTACGCGGAGGGGATGACACAGCGGTCGGTGATGGCCCCGCGAACTCCCGAGGTGGGGTTTGGACGACGGAATGACGGGCGGAACTTTGCGCAGGTCTGGCCCGCGCTGGTGAACGTCGCCTGCTACATGGTGTTTGTGGCCGGGGGGCTGACGTTGCTGGGCTGGGCACAGCGGGAGCCTTCGCTGGTCAGTCTGTTCATGGGGTATTCGCCGACGAAGTGGAACGCGGCAGTGTCCCTGGTGGCGCTTGCGGTGGCTGTTCTGCTGCGGCGGACTGCGCGTCCAGGAAAGTTCAGCGAGGTGCTGGCGGATGCACTGGCGGGGATCGCGTTGGCCATTGTGCTGGGCACGCTGATCGAATATGGCACGGGAGGATGGCCCTATCTGGATAACTGGGCTCGCGTGGACGCGGGAGCGATGAGTCACTCTCCGATACCGGCCCGCATGTCGATTGGGGCAGCGAGCGACCTGGGGCTGGTGGCGCTGGCGGTGATGATGCTCGACCGGGCACGGAGGATCAGTGCGACGCTGCTGGCCCTGGCCACTATGTTGGCCTTGAGCGCGGTGTGCGGTTTTCTGTATGGAGTGAAGTCGGCGAGCGGTGCAAGTCTGCCGAGCGCCATGGGAATTCAGACCTCGGTTTCGATCCTGCTGCTTTGCTGGGCCTGCTTCGCGGCACGACCGGGGCGGGAGCCGATCCGGTCGTTGTTCGCTCCGGAGCTTGGGATGGAGGCGCGCATCGAGCTTCTTCTGGGGACCTGGATTCTTCCGCTGTTGATCGGGGTGGCGGTGAAGGAAGGTTTGGAGCATGGATGGTACGATCCGGCATTTGCGTTGGGGTTGTTCGCGGTGCTTCTGATCTCGCTGCAGACGGGCCTGATCTGGCGGAGCGACTATGCGCTGACGCAACTGACGCGAAACAAGGCGAAGATGGAGGACGTTCTGCGGAAGAACGAGAAGCTGGCGGTGGCGGGGAGGCTCGCGGCGAGCATCTCGCATGAGATCAACAATCCCCTGGAGTCGATCTCCAACCTGCTTTACCTGATCCGGACGAGCGACCAGGTGGAGGACCAGCATGGGTATGCGGATCTGGCGACGGAGGAGTTGCGGAGGGTGACGCAGATTACGACGCAGACGCTCAGCTTCTACCGGGAGAGTGCCACGCCGAAGCTGGCGGATATGGTGCCGATCGTGCAGTCGTCGGTGCAGCTGCTGCGGGGGAAGATCTCGTCGTTGGGCATCGAGGTGGTGGAACGCTACCAGGCTTCGGTTCCGGCGATCGTGTGCTCGGCGGGAGAGTTGCGGCAGGTGTTGGTGAACCTGATCTCCAATGCGCTGGATGCGACCCCGAGGGGCGGAAAGATCGTGGTGCGTGCTTCGCTCTCGAAGGCCTGGGCCCGCGGGAACCGGCGAGTGGTGCGGATTGTGGTGGCGGATAGCGGGAGCGGGATGCCTCCGGCTGTGCTCGCGCGGGTGTTTGAGCCCTTCTATACGACGAAGGAGAAGACAGGGAACGGTCTTGGGCTGTGGGTGGCGGCAGACCTGGTGGAGAAGCACGGCGGCTGGATGAAGGTACGGAGCCGGACGTGGGGGACGCGGCGGGGGACGACGTTCGAACTGGTGCTGCCGGTGGGCGGCGGAGACGTGGGGCAGGGTGTGGTGGCATAGCGCGGATTCGCTGTAGGTGTAGGGTTCTGGGTCGGGTACCGTGGCGCTCCGGCCCACCTTAGCGACGATGAGACGTGTCGCGAAGGTGGGGCACCCAACTTTATACCAACAGGCAATCCGAACTAGCGGCTGGTCCTGCAGGACGGGCCCACTGCGCGTGGGGCGGTCACGGGGCCTTCGTGATTTTCGTGTGGCGGAACCACAGGAAGGATGGCATACTTGTGTGGCGTGGACACAGGAGTGATGCGGATGGCGGAATCGAAGCTGGATTTGTTGCAGGGGACGCTGGACCTGATGGTGATGCAGACGCTGGAGACGATGGGGGCTCTGCATGGGTATGGAATCGCGCGGCGAATCGAACAGGTGAGCGGGGATGAGGTGCTGCTGAACCAGGGGACGATCTACGCGGCGTTGGTGCGGCTGCAGCAGCGGGGGTGGATCGCGGCGGAGTGGGGGACTTCGGATAACAATCGCAAGGCGAAGTACTACACGATTACAAGGAGCGGGCGGAAGCAGCTGTTGAAGGAAGCGGAGACGTGGCATCGGCTTTCGAGCGTGATGGGGCGGGTACTGGCGATGGCGAAGGAAGAGGAGGCGTGATGGGCGCGATGCGTGAGGGACTGAACCGGGTGCTCTCCTTCTTCGGCAAGGAGCAGCGGGACACCGAGATGGACGCGGAGATGAAGACACATCTGGAGCTTGCGGTGGAGGAGTCCATGTCGCAGGGGATGGACTGGCAGGAGGCTCGGCGGAGGGCGTTGGTGCGCTTTGGCGGGGTGCAGCAGGCGAAGGAGCGGCAGCGCGAGACGCGTGGTCTGCCCTGGCTCGATGTGCTTGGGCAGGACCTTCGGTACACGCTTCGGACGCTGGGGCGGGACAGGGCATTCAGCCTGGTAGCGGTGCTGATCCTCGCGCTGGGAATTGGAGCCAATATTGCGGTGTTCAGCGTGGTGAATACGATTCTGCTGCGCCCACTTCCCTTCCGCGAGCCGGATCGGCTGGTATGGATCGCTCCGGCGGATAACGGAGGCGGACTCTCGGGCGCGACCTATTCGGCGGATGCGTATGACGATCTGCGGGCGATGAACCAGTCGTACGAGGATGTGACCGGCTACTTTGCGTTTTCTACGCCGGACAACCTGAAGCTGACTGGCCAGGGAGTTCCGAAGCCGGTAACGGGGATCTCGGTGGTGACGAACTTCTTCACGATGCTTGGGGTAGAGCCGGAGTTGGGACGGTCGTTCACGAAGGACGAAGGCGTTCACGGAGGACCGGCGGTGATGCTGCTGACGCATGCGTTCTGGCAGCGGCAGTTCGGGGGAGATCGCGGGATCGTGGGGCGGGCGGTCACGATGGATGGGCATCCGGTGACGGTGGTTGGGGTGCTTCCGGAGAGCTTCGACTTTGGGGCGGTGTTTTCACCGGGGGCCAAGGTGGATGTGCTGACGCCGCAGGTGCTGGACGACATTCGCCTGTATGGCAATACGCTGACCTTCATTGGGAGGATGAAGCCGGGGGTGACGCTGGAGCAGACGCGGAGCGAGGCGAAGGCGCTGTTTCCGAAGTTTTATTGGAGCAAGAAGTATCCGGATTCCATCGGGTCGTATAAGGATGCGGCCTGGCCGGTGCCGCTGAAGGAGTATGTGAGTGGCCGGTTGCGGCGGTCACTGATGGTGCTTTGGTGCGCGGTGGGGTTGATCCTGCTGATCGTATGCGTGAATCTTTCGAACCTGCTGCTGGCGCGGGCGGCGGCGCGGGGGAAGGAGTTTTCGCTGCGGATGGCGCTGGGTGCGGGGCGGTGGAGGCTGGTGCGGCAGCTTCTGACGGAGAGTGCTGTGCTCTCGGGGGTCGGGGCGGCGTTCGGGCTGGGGCTGGCTTACGCGACTACCTCCTATCTCGCGCACCAGGGATCGATTGCGCTGCCGCTTCTGAGCAGTGTGCGGGTGGATGGGACGGCGCTGGTATGGACGCTCGCGCTTACGGTCGGGACGGCGCTTTTGTTCGGGCTGTTGCCGGGGCTGAAGATGTCGGGTGAGGATTTGCAGGACGCATTGAAGGACTCGGGACAGGGGAAGGCGGGCGGGCGGGGGCATGATCGGATGCGGTCGGCGCTGGTGATCTCGGAGGTGGCGCTGGCGTGCGTACTGGTGGTCGGCGCGGGGCTCCTGCTGCGGAGCTTTCTGCGGGTGCTGGATGTGGATCTGGGATTTCAGCCGGCTGCTGCGGCGACGATCCAGGTGGACTTTGACGGGCAGGCGAAGGCCGCGGCTCGAAGCGCTACGTTTCAGGAGATCCTGCGGCGGGTGGGCGCGATTCCAGGAGTGGAGACCGCGGGAATCTCGGATAATCTGCCGCTGGAGCGGAATCGGGCGTGGGGTGGGCCGATGGTGAAAGGGAAGGTCTATCGGCAGGGTGAGGTGAAAGGGGCGTTCGTATATGTCGTATCGCCGGGGTATGTTCGGGCGATGGGGATGCGGCTAAGGGGAAGGGATTTCGGTTGGGAGGACGGGGACGCGGGGGATAGCGGCGTCATCCTGAACGAGACGGCGGTACGCAACCTGTGGCCGGACGGGGAGGATGGATTGGGGCGAATTGTGCTGATCAACGGCCACGATGTGCGGATTATTGGCGTGGTGGCCGATGTGCATGAGGCCAATGTAGAGGGCAAGCCGGGGGGGCAGATGTATCTGCCGATCATGCGGAGTGAGTGGGGTCCATCGTCTGCGATGTTGGTGGTTCGGACGAAGGTGCCTCCGGCGGAGTTGGCGGGGAGCGTGCTGCGGACGCTGCGGGAAATGAATCCGAATCAGCCGGCGGTGGAGTTTCGGCCGATGCAGGGGATCGTGGATCATGCGGTTTCGCCGCGGAGGTTTTTTGTGGTGCTGGTGACGGTGTTCGCCGGGCTTGGGCTGCTGCTGGCCGCGCTAGGGATCTATGGGGTGATCTCGTACTCGGTGACGCAGAAGACGCAGGAGATCGGGATACGGATGGCGCTGGGGGCGAGTGCGCGGCGGGTGCAGATGGCGGTGATCGGGAGTACGGTGAGGATGGCGGCGGCGGGAATCGTGGTTGGGATCCTGGCGTCGCTGGCCGGGGCGCGGCTGATGAGTTCCCTGCTGTTTGGGACGACGGCTACGGATCCGGGGACGTTTGTGGGGATGACGGTCGTGCTGGGGGTGGTGGCGGTGGTGGCGGGTTATGTGCCGGCTCGGAGGGCCTCGCGGATCGACCCGATGGTGGCTTTGCGGAGTAATTAGGGTTGCGTAGCGGGCCCTACGCCGGGGCGCTGTGGCCGGAGCACTGGAGGACGCCAAGGAAGCGGCTCCAGGGGCCTACTGCCTCGCGGTATGGATAGGCCAGGATGCGGGAGATCTGGTGAAGATGGGTGAGGTCGTGCGTGGCCCAGGTGGCCAGGAGTTGCGAGAGGGTGACGGGGCCGAAGTTGGGGTGGGTTCCGCGCAGGGCCAGGTCCTGGGGCTGGAGATTCCAGTTCTGTAGCTCGGTGAGGTTGGCTGAACGCACGCTTGTGAAATCGTCGAGGAGTTGGGGGAGCGACCTGGCTGGGCTCTCTTGTTTGAAGGCGGAGCGGTTGATGGGTGGGAAGGGGTGCGTCTCGCCGGATTGGCGGATTATTCTAGCGCGGTGCATCCAGTCGGTACGTTCGCCGTGGACGAGATGGGCGAGGACGTCGGTGGGGGTCCAGGTGTCTTTGCCTTCGTTCTGGTGGGTCATGGACTCGGGGAAGCCGCGGAGGCGGGCGTCCAGGGTGGCGGGGGTGCGGGTTAGGAGGGCTATCGTGTTCTCGACAGGGGGCGGCATGGTGCTCCTTGACGTTCGGTGCTGCCGGGACGGGCTGCTGATTTTTCTGACTCGCTATTTCTGAACATGTTCATTTTAGCTGGAATTCGCCGCCACTTTGGAGTAGCTTGTATTTGAACATGTTCAAAATACTGATTCGGAGGCTTTCATGAATATTGCAGCCGTTTACTTTAGCTATCTGGCCATCAGTGTCGCCCTTACGATCTGGGTCGCGCGTACACTTCACCGCAACGGTCGCATCTTTCTCGTCGATGCGTTCCAAGGTGATGAGCAGTTGGCTGACGCCGTGAACCATCTGCTGGTGGTCGGTTTCTACCTGATCAACGTCGGATATATTACGCTTGCTCTGAAGACGACGGACGCTTTGGCCACGATCCGTTCCGTCATCGAGTTGGAGAGTTCCAAGATTGGAGTCGTTCTGCTGATACTGGGGGCTATGCACGTCTTTAACATTCTGATCTTTGCGAAGATGCGCAGGCGTGCGACCGAGCAGCATGGTGGATATTTGCGGCAGCCCGCCGCTCCGCCGCCCGTGCCAACCGGCAATCCAGAGGGAGCGGCCTATCTGCGCGGTTAGCAAGAACGGTGTCAGAAAGTCTGAGGCGACCAGGGCGCGCATCTTGGATGCGGCCCTGGGTGTCTTTCGCGAGCACGGGTTCGAACGCACGACGATGCGGCAGATTGCCGTGGAAGCCGGAGTGGCGACGGGTGCGGCGTACTACTACTTCGACTCCAAAGACGCGCTGGTGATGGCCTTCTATGGGCGCGCTCAGGAGGAAATGCGTACCGACTTGGAGGCGAAACTGGTTTGCTGCAAGACGCTGGAGGCGCGGCTGCGAACCATCATCGCGGAAAAGTTCGAGTACTTTGCGCCGAACCGCGGGCTGCTCGGCGCGTTGTCTGCACATATCGATCCGGAGCATCCGCTTTCGCCGTTCAGCGAGGAGACCAAGCCGATCCGGGACGCGGACCTGAAGTTCTTTGAGGCGGCGGTGAAGGACTCCGGCGTGAAGCTACCAAGGGAGATTCAGCCGTATCTGCCCCGCCTGTTGTGGATGTACCAGATGGGTTTGATCCTGTTCTGGGTCTACGATCGCTCGCCCGGGCAAAGACGAACCGAAGTTCTCTTCGACCATACGTTGAAGATGCTGCTGCTCACGCTGCGGCTGGCGGGAATTCCTCTGTTGCGGCCGATGAACCGGCTGGCCGGGGAGTTGCTGCGCGCAGCCTTTGAGGACGACGCGCTCGACCACGCGCCCGGGCTGCCTCGGTAGGAGTCTTCGGAACGGAAGCGTAAGTGATCGGAGACCAGCCTCTAGCGCATGTTGTTGAGGAGGGAGCCGATGACTCCTCCGACCACGCCGCCTTCAACGCGTTCGCGGCGGGCTTCGGCGGGCATGTACTCCTGGAGCTCGTGGGCGAGGCGGGCCAGGGGGAGCGTCTGGAGCCAGATGCGGCCGGGGCCAGTGAGGGCGGCGAGGAAGATGCCGTCGCCTCCGAAGATCATGTTCTTGATTCCGGGGACGGTGGTGATCTGGAAGGAGACCGAGGACTGGAAGGCTCCGACGTGGCCGGGGTGGACGCGGAGGGTCTCGCCGGGGCGGAGGTCTTTGACGATCAGTTCGCCGGAGAGCTCGAGCCATGCGGTTCCGTAGCCGGAGAGGCGCTGGAGGAGGAAGCCGTCGCCGCCGAAGATTCCGGCTCCGAGGGACTGCTGGAAGGCGACGCCGAGCTGGATGTTGGGGGTGGCGCAGAGGAAACCGTGGCGGTGGACCATGTACTCGTGTCCGGCGGAGATCTCGATGGGGAGGATGTGGCCGGGGACCTTGGTCGCGAAGGCGACCTCGCCGGGGCCGCCGACGGCACGGTACTCGGTCATGAAGAGGGTTCCACCTCCGGCGACTCGCTTGATGGCCCCGAAGAAGCCTCCGCCTCCGGCGAGTTGGGTATGGGTGGTCATCTGGATGGTCTGGGTCATCCAGGAGAGTTCGCCGGCCTCGGAGATGAGGGCATCGTTGGGGTCGTTGAGGGCGATTTCGAGGACTGGCATGGTGGTTCCGACGATGCGGCTTTGCATGATGGCTCCTGAACTTCTACAGCGGCGCGTGGTTGCGCCGGGAAGAGATACGGCGGGAACGGCGGTGGGGTTCCGTCGCTCCGAGATGGATTCAATGCCTTCAATCGCTTCGGTGCAGTATAGCGGGTGCCGGGCCGGGTGGGGTCAGGGGAGGTATTGCTGCCAGGCGTCGGATTCGGCGACCTGTTGGATGATGACGTTGCGTTCGTGAAGGAGGGATTGCATGTAGCGGCGGAGGACGAGGCGTTCGGCGATGAGACCGAGGAGGGGGATGGGAGCGGCGAAGTGGAAGATGTCGCGCATCTCGGTTTCGGTGGGGGAGATGGCGCGGAAATCATGGTCGTGCTGCATGGAGCGGAAGGCGCCGTGCAGCATCGTGTCCTGAAAGTAGGTGGGGGAATCCATGGCGGTGATGGCGGAGGTGAGGGTCTGGCGGACTCCGAAGTGGCGGGCTCGCCAGGTGACCTGCTGGCCGAGGGAGATGAGGCCGGTGGTGATTCCCTTCCCTGTAATTCCCTTTGTGGGGGGCAGGACGACGGCCTGCTCGCCGAAGTGGGTGTTGCCGAGGAGGTGGACTTCGATGGAGCGGGCGAGATCGAAGACGCGGGCGATGGGGGCGCGGATGAGGGTGGTCTCGTGGAGTGTGATCATGGCTGGGTTCTAAGATACTGCCGACCGGGATCCTTCGAACCCGGGGCTGTGGATTGACTCCGAAGCGGGTTGGCCGGGATGATCGGAGGATGGAAGATCAGAGCGCGAAGCCGTACAGACTGCGGGGGCACCGGGTGGGTGATATGGGCTGGGTGGTGCATCGGGAGGCGGTCGGGTATGCGGAACAATATGGGTGGGATGCGGGGTTTGAGGCGCTGGTGGCACGGATTGTCGCGGACTTTATCGATCAGTACGATGCCGGGCGAGAGCGCTGCTGGATGGCAGAGGTGGACGGCCAGAATGTGGGGCATATCTTCCTGGTGAAGCATCCGGAGAGGCCGGATACGGCAAAGCTGCGGCTTCTGTTTGTCGAGGCGAGCGCGCGGGGTACGGGGTTGGGAGACGCGCTTGTGCGTGAGTGCGTTCAGTTTGCGCGGGAGGTGGGGTATCGGAAGGTGATGCTCTGGACGCAAAGCAATCTGCTTCCGGCTGTGAAGATTTATGGGAGAGCTGGATTTCGGCTGGTGGCGGAGGAGCCGCATCACAGCTTCGGCAAGGACCTGGTGGGGCAGGTCTGGGAGCTGGACCTGGATGAGGAAGGGCTATGAACGGGCGGCGGTCTGACCGAACGATCTTTCTTTTAATATTGGTGCTGTAGTCTCGGTAGACCTTATGACGACAAGACGACGTGCTCCCCGCCAAGAAGACCGCTCCTCCAAAGAAGATCGATAGCCTTTTCTTCAGCCGCGACGAGTCCTGGCTGCGATTCAACCAGCGGGTGCTGGAAGAGGCGCAGGATGGGTCGAATCCTCTGCTGGAACGGGTGAAGTTTCTGGCGATCACGGCGAGCAACCTGGATGAGTTTGTAGAGATCCGGGTGGCGAGTCTGCTGCAGCGGATAGAAGAGGGACACAACGAGACACAGGCTCCGGATGAGGGCGGGCGGACGCTGGTGGAGCGGCTGGAGCTGATGGAGACGATGCTCCAGGAGTTCGTGGCGGCGCAATACAAGTGCTGGAACGAGCAACTGATGCCGGCGCTGCGGGCGGAGAAGATCCGGGTGCTGCGGTGGTCGGAGCTGGACGATCTGCAGAGGAAGTTTGTCACGGCATTTTATGACGAAGAGGTGGATCCGCTGCTGACGCCGGTGACGATCGATCCGTCACATCCGTTTCCGCGGGTTCTGAATAAGGCGTTGTGTCTTTCGCTTCTGCTGCGGCATAAGCGAAAGGGGAATACAACGACGATGCTGGGAGTGGTTACGATTCCACGGTCGCTTCCCCGGCTTGTGGCGCTGCCGCGCGCGGAAGGTGAGACGGCTGGGTCAGGGGTCGACTTCATCCTGCTGCATGAGCTGATCGAAAGCCACGTGGAGCGCATGTTCCGGGGGTACGAGGTTCTGGGACGGGCGGCGTTCCGGGTGACGCGGAACAGCAACCTCTACATGCAGGAGGAGGAGGCGCGATCGGTGCTCGAGAGTGTACGGGCGGAGCTGCATAACCGGCGCAAGGGCGATGCGGTGCGGCTGGAGATCGAGAGTACGGCGCTGCCGGAGATCATCGAACGGCTGCGAACGAACTTCGAGCTGGACCCGTGGCAGGTGTTTCGGACGGACGGGCCGGTGAATCTTTCGCGGTTGATGAACCTGTACAGCGGGGCAAATCTTCCGGCGCTGAAGTATCCCGTGTTCAAACCGAGGAAGTATCACCTGCACAAGAAGTCGACGGACATCTTCGATGAGCTGCGGCAGCGGGATGTGATGCTGCATCATCCGTTCGACAGCTACGAGACGGTGGAGCAGTTTGTGGAGGCTGCGGCGGAGGATCCAGCGGTCGTTTCGATGAAGCAGACGCTTTACCGGACGAGCGCGGATTCGCCGATGTTCCGGGCGTTGACGGAGGCGGCGCAGAGCAAGGATGTGACGGTCGTGATCGAGCTGATGGCGCGGTTCGATGAGGCGTCGAATATTCGGTGGGCGCGGGAGTTGGAGGATGCGGGCGTCGGGGTGTTTCATGGGATCTTCGGGCTGAAGACGCATTGCAAGCTCGCCTTGCTCGTGAGGCGGGATCCCGATGGCAGAGTGCGGCGGTATGCGCATCTTGGAACCGGGAACTACAACCCGGTGACGGCTCGGTTCTATACGGACATCAGTCTGTTGACGGCGGATGTGAAGATTACGGCCGCAGTGCAGGCGGTGTTTCGGTATCTGACGGCGGAGGCGGAGGGCGAAGAGTACAGACCGCTGATGGTGGCGCCTTTGACGCTGGCGGGGGACCTTATCTCGCTGATCAACCGGGAGACGGAGCATGCGCGGGCGGGGCGTCCGTCGGGGATTGTGGCGAAGATGAACGCGATCCTCGACCGGAGAACGGTTGAGGCGCTATATACGGCGTCGCAGGCAGGTGTGCCGATCGAGCTGATCATTCGGGGGATGTGCTCGCTTCGACCGGGGGTGAAGGGGCTGAGTGAGACGATCCGGGTTCGGTCGATCGTGGGGCGGTTCCTGGAGCATAGCCGCATCTTCGCGTTCACGAATGGGGGCGAAGACGAGATCTTCTGCGGGAGCGCGGACTGGATGCCGCGGAACATCTATGAGCGGTGCGAGGTGCTGTTTCCGGTGCTTGAGCCGAGGCTGGTCAAGCGGCTGCGGGAGGAGATCCTGGAGGCGTACCTGAAGGACAACATGAAGGCCCGTATGCTGCTGCCGAATGGATGCTACGTACGGGTTCCGAAGACTGGGCCAGGGTTCTCCGCACAGGACCACCTGATGGCGGTGGCTGCGGAGGAGACGGAGGAGATACCGGCGAAGGTGGCGGCGAAGAAGGCCGGTAAGAAGGCAGGGGCGGTCGCGCGCAAAATCTCGAAGAGCCGCAAGAAGGTGAATGAGGAGCAGGAGGATGAGGCGGCGTTAGCCGAGTCGGTGGCGGACCTGTAGGCCTGGGCTTCGTTTCTTTCAGTCTGGATCAACGACGAATGCCCTCCGCAGGGCCATTCGTCGTTAATCCGGATTGAAGGTGGAGTCAGTTGACGGTGAGGGTGAGGGTGGTGCTGGCAGTGATGGCCGAGGTGCTGGTGTCGACGCCGGTGAGCGTGAGGGTGTAGGTTCCCTTGGCTGCGGTGGTGGTGGTCGCTGCGCTCCCGGAGCTGGAGCATCCAGATATACCGAGACCGAGGATGCCGACCAGGCAGAGAGACAGTGCGGACCAGCCCAGGCGCTTGCGGCGCCGGAGATTGAAGGAACCGACGACGACTAGACCAGCCAGGGCGATGCCCGCGGGAACGACTCCGGAGTGTTGCGGTTTGGAGGTCCCAGAGGGTGCGGCGGCGACCTGGGTGGGGATCGTGATCGTCCTCACATTGCCGGAGCCGGGTCGGGAGAGAGTAGAAGAGCAGTTGGCAGAGCTTGTGTAGAGGGTGAGCGAGGTAGTCGCCGCGGAGGTTCCGGTGACATTGGCGTTCGAGATGGCGTAGCAGCTGTTGGTGAGGGTGGAGGAAGCGGTGAGGGTCCAGGCGATGGTTCCGAGAAAGCCTCCGGCTGGCGTAACCGTAACGGTGGAGACTCCGGTGGCACCGGCAGTGACCGATACGCTGGTGGCAGCGACGGTATAGGTTCCGCTGCTCGGTGGTGTTCCGCCGACGTTGAGGTCGATGGATCCGGTGGAGCCGGCGTAAGTGCTATCGCCGGAGTAGGTGACCGTGATGATGTGGGAGCCCGCGACCGCGGAGGAGAAGGTGTAGGTTGCGGTTCCGCCAGATAGGACGGGCGGCGTGGTGACAGCGGTGCCGTCGAGGTAGAAGGTCAGAGTTCCGGTGGGGGTGGAGGTGAGGAGGCTGGAGCCGGACGCCACGGTGATGGTGATGGTATCGCTGGCGCCGATGGCAGGGTAGGCAGTGGCTGCGGTGAGGGTGGTGATGGAGGACTGAAGGGCTGCGGTTCCAGTCGCGGCAGGCCAAGCGGTTAGCAAGTTGTAAAGATCGACTGAACCAAGTCCCGAGGCCTGATCGTAGCCGGTGGTTGCGGCAAAGGAACCCGCCCCGCTGGTGCTACAGTAAGTGGTCCCGGCGGTGCACTGATTGCCGCCGATGATGATGTCGTGGAAGGCGTTGGCGTAGGTAGTGGGGTTGGCCGCGAGGGCGTAGAGCGTGGGATTGATCAGACCCTGGCCAGTGGAGTTGCGGCTCTGGTTGATGATGGCGAGCATTCCGGCGAAGATGGGCGCGGCGAAGCTTGTGCCACCGGCGACGGTGAGGCTCACATTGCTGGCGTCGCGGAAGCCGTTGAAGCAGCTTCCGGTGATCTTTGTGGAGGAATCACTCGAGCAGTAGAGGTATCCGGCGTTGTCGGGCGAGGAGGCGAGCGAGATATCGGGGACCAGTCGCTGAGTTCCGGTGGGGATGCCGGCGACCCCGGTCTGCCAGGTTGGCCGGGTGGTGTAGACGCTGGCACCGCCGCCGCCGGAAGAGAGCGGGCTTGAGCTTGAAGAGGAGTCGTCATTCCAGACCATCTCTGGGATGTAGGAGATCGCGGAACTGATCTGGTCGGTGGTGCTGCTGGGAGCCGCAGTCCAGTAGGTCGTTGCGGTCGTGGCAACATCGGCGGCGAGGAACTCGGTTCCGCCCATGCCGGTGACGTACTGGCTATCTGCGGGAAAGTCCACGGAGAGCCCGGTGCGCTGTGCCGTCGTGAGATTCGTGTCCTGGTAGCAGTCGGTGGAACCTTCGTCCCCGGATGCGGAGATGACGGTTTGTCCCTGGACGGCTGCCTGCGCGAGAAACCCGTTATACGTAGCGTAACTGGTGGGTCCGAGATCAGTCTCGCAGTCGCCATAGCTGTTGCTGATAATGGGGGCGATTCTTTCGGTAATGGCATACTCAAGGGCGTCGAAGGCGCCGGAGTTCGTGTTGCTCCCGACGTAGACGAGGAAGATATTCGCGCCCTTAGCGATGGCTCCAGCATACTCGACGTCGAGGTCGGATTCGCCCTCATCGTTTGAACTGACGACCGAGGTGCCGGTGCCGGGCACGAGAACGAGCGTGGGACTCTTGAACGCGACGCCGGATGCCGTCTGGAAGCGGGTGATGTCGCCGGTGATGATCTGCGATTGGCCGGTGATGGCAATGGATTGCCCCGCGCCCGTGTATCCCGCGGCGTAGGCAGCGTTGATGTCGTAGATGGTGGCGATGTCTTTCGGAGTTAGAAAGTGGCTGCCGGACTGACTGGAGGTGAAGGCAGGCTTGACCTTGAGGTGGGGTCTAGGCCGGAAGCTGGTGAGATTGGTGACCGCCTGCACGACTCCGGAGAGAGCGGCGGGCAGGGCGAGGTCGGTGGCCGGGGCGAAGTGCGTTTCGGTTCCGGCGGTGAAGTTGTGTAGCTCGGTCGCGAAGGCGAGGTTGATCTGGGCGGCGGATCCCGAGAAGGTGATGCGGTTGTGGCTACGGTTCACTCCATCGACGGTAAAGCCCTGTTGGGTGAGCCAGGACTCGACCTTGGCGATGTCGGAGTCGGCCATGCCGAAGCGCGCAGCGAACTGGTCCGGCGTAAGCCACTGGTGGTACAGCGGAGAGTTGGGGTCCTGCTGGGCGACGATCAGAGCCTGAAGGTCGGCCTCCTGCGCGGCGGAGCGGCTGAAGGCGATGGTGACTCCCTTCAACTCGGTCGAGACGGGGAGCAGGCCGGCATCGTTTGCGGCACGGGCCACTGGCGGATGCGAGCCGGCGAGGGTGACGCGGGAGGAGCCATCGATGGCAGCCGCGATGCGGGCCTGGGGACGCTGAGCGAAAGCGGAGCCCACGCAAAGGAGCGAGAGCAGGGCTGCGGGGAGCAACCTCAGGTTCATGGGAGCCTTGACGATCTGGAGTGTCTTCAGCGGAAAACGGAGGAACATTGAACCTACTTTGGGTTAGAAAATTGGGTTGAGGTCTTTGCCCCGAGCGCGGTCTATCGACCTCCAGCTATGGGGCACCTTTGCTTACGGTAATGCGACACAAGTTGTGACGGCGTTTTTTGGCAAAGGTTTCGGTATGGCGTGGACGTTCTGTCCCAATATGGAGCATACGTTGAGTCGTATGACGGGGTCGTCCATATGACGGCCACTCTGATGGCGGGATGGCATGGGGAACGACATCGCGACGAGCCACGGGATGGGCAGCACAGGGGTCTCAGCGGCGTTCTGCGGCGACGACGACAGCGAAGCGTCATCCAGGCTGCCCCTTTCAGGGCATCGGGGATGGCACTTTCGGGTCAGTCCGAAACGGGACTAGAGGGTGTAGCGGCCGGCGGCGATGACGTGTTTCGCGACCTGGCGGCGGAGGGCGATGGTGTCGATGGGATCGTGCTTGGCGAGGCGGCGGAGGATGGCGGTCTGGGTCTTGAGCATGTCGCCCTCGGAGGCGGCGGCGATGACCTTGCGGGCGGAGAGTTCGATGATGTCCATGGCTTTGGCGGCGTAGAGCCTGGCCATGGCGATTGCGGTTTCAGTGGGCTGCTTTTTCGCGTCGGCGATCTTCTGGGCGCGGAGGAGGGTCGACTCCATCGCGTAGACCTCGATGATCATGTCGGCGATGGCTCCCATGACCTCCTGCTCGTCGGCGATCTTCTGCATGTACTTCTGGGTGGCGACTCCGGCGGCGAAGAGGGCGGTCTTTTTCGCGGAGGCGAGCAGGTCGAACTCTTCGGCCAGCGGGCCTTCGCGCTCTTCCTTCTCGATGGGGCCGGACATGACCTCGTCGAGGACGCTCTTGATGGCGGGCATGAGGGCGAGCTTGCCGGACATCGCCGACTTCATCAGCCAGCCGGTGATGATGAGGCGGTTGATCTCGTTGGTGCCCTCGAAGATGCGGTTGATGCGGGCGTCGCGATAGGCGCGGGCGGCGGGGTAGTCCTCGACGAAGCCGTAGCCGGCGAAGATCTGGAGGGTCTCGTCGACGACCATGTCGAGCATCTCGGAGGCCCAGACCTTGACGATGGAGCACTCGACGGCGTAGGTCTCGATGTGCTTCTGGATCTCTTTGGTGTCGTTCTTGTCCACACCGGCGAGGGCCTTATCGATGAGTCCGACAGTCCGGTAGCAGACGGCTTCTCCGGCGAAGATGCCTACGGCGGAGTTGGCGATTTTTTCCTGGATGAGGCCGAACTCGGAGATGGATTTGCCGAAGGCCTTGCGGTCGATGGCGTACCTGATGGCGGTGTCGAGGGAGCGGTGGGCGCCACCGATGGCGGCGTTGCCGAGCTTGTAGCGGCCGACGTTCAGGATGTTGAAGGCGATGTGGTGGCCCTTGCCGACCTCGCCGAGGAGGTTGGTGGCGGGGATGACGCAGTCGTTGAGGATGAGCGGTGTGGTGGACGACCCGGAGATGCCGAGCTTGTGCTCTTCCTTGCCGTTGGTGAAGCCGGGGGTTCCGCGTTCGATGAGGAAGGCGGTGAGCTTTTCCTTGATCTCGCCGCCGGGGGCTTCGTTGGGGTCTGCTGGCACGGCGCAGCGGGCGAAGACGGTGTAGAGGTCGGCGATGCCGCCGTTGGTGATCCACATTTTTTCGCCGTTTAGGGTGTAGGTGGTTCCGTCTTCGCTCAGGACTGCGCGGGCTCGGGCATTCACGGCGTCGGATCCGCTCGTGGCTTCAGACAACGCGTAGGCGCAGAGGAGTTCGCCGGATGCGATGCGGGGGAGATACTTGGCCTTCTGCTCGGGGGTTCCGTACCAGACAAGGGGCAACGTTCCGATGCCGGTGTGGGCGGAGAAGGCGACCGAGAACGAACCCTGGCGGGAGATGTTCTCGGCGACGATAGCGGAGGACATCTTGTCGAGCTCGAGGCCGCCGTACTCTTCGGGGATGTCGACGGAGGTGAGGCCGAGGTCCGCGGCTTCTTTGAGGAGGCGGCGGGTGACGGCAAAGTCCTTGGCCTCGATGGCGTCGGAGGCAGGGACGATCTCGTTGGTGGCGAAGTTCGCGGTGGTCTCGGCGATCTGGCGCTGCTCTTCGGTGAAGTCTTCGGGGAAGATGCAGTCGACGGGAGCGGCGTCGGTGATGAGGAAGGCTCCGCCGGGGGTGATCTTCGCGGACTTGGGATTGAGGGTTGTTACTTCGGGCGGGAGAGTGGTCGATGTGGCCATGTCAGTGCTCCTGAGTCTCAATGGGTGAGTGCTTCCAATATCGGGTTCAACTTGCTTCGGCGATGATCTTGCTCGGGTCCGAGGGCTTCCAACGCACGATGCAGGTACTTCCCTTCCAGCGCATCGACTTGAGTTCGGCGTCTGCGCGGAGGGTGGGGGTTTGCGCTACGGTGATCCATCTCACCCGAGGGGTGCCGTCTACGACATACCTCGCTAGAATTTCAACTTGGTAGAGCATCGCTCCACTTCCCTGCGAGAACCCTTGAATCACGACTTTGGGACGGGCATCCTCAATGGTTGCGGTGGCCGAAAGCCAATCTCGATCACGGCGCTGCCGGTCAATCTGCTTGAGGTACGCGAAAATGCCAACGAGGAGAATAGCGGCGACCACGACCGCTCCGAGCTTGGTAAGGCTTTGACGATCCCTTCGGCTTCGCGGCGTCAGCATCCCAAGTGCATCGTGGTCGGACATCGACTTATTGGACATCTGCGACTCCTTCTACCGACAAACTAGTTCACTGCTTCAAAGATCCCTGCGGCTCCCATGCCTCCCCCCACGCACATGGTGACCATGCCATATTTCGCTTTGCGTCTGGGCATGTCGCGGAGGAGGGTGGCGGTGAGCTTGGTGCCGGTACAGCCTAAGGGGTGGCCCAGGGCGATGGCTCCGCCGTTCAGGTTGAGCTTCGCGGGGTCGATGCCGAGGACCTTGATGACGGCCAGCGACTGGGCGGCGAAGGCCTCGTTGAGCTCGAAGACGCCGATGTCTTCGAGGGTGAGGCCGGCTATCTTGAGGACCTTGGGGATGGCGTGGATGGGGCCGATGCCCATCTCTTCGGGGTCGCAGCCGGCGTAGGCGAAGGCGACGAAGCGGGCCATGGGGACGATGCCGAGCTCGTCGGCGCGGCGGCGGCTCATGACGATGGCGGCGGCGGCTCCGTCGGAGGTCTGGGAGGAGTTGCCGGCGGTGACGGTTCCCTTGGCGTGGAAGACGGGCTTGAGGCGGGCGAGGGCTTCGAGCGAGGTGTCGGCGCGGGGGCCTTCGTCCTTCTGGAAGGTGGTGTGGGTGGGAGTGGTTTTGGGCTTCTTCCCTTTGGTTTCCGTCGGGATGGAGGTGGCGACTTCGACCGGGACGATCTCGTCGTCGAAGCGGCCTTCGGCCTGGGCGGCGAGGGCCTTCTGGTGGGACTCGTAGGAGAACTGGTCCTGCTGTTCGCGGGTGATGCCGTAGTGGGCGGCGACGCGCTCTGCGGTCAGGCCCATCGACATGTAGGAGCCGGGGTAGTTGTCGACCAGCCAGGGGTTGACGGAGATCTTGTTGCCGCCGAAGGGGACGTAGGACATGGACTCGGTTCCGCCGGCGAGGATGACGTCTCCGCCACCGCCGCGGATGCGGTCTGCGGCGATGGCGATCGACTGGAGACCGGAGGCGCAGTAGCGGTTGATGGTCATGGCGGAGGTGGTGATGGGGAGGCCCGCGCGGAAGGCGGCGATCTTGGCCACGTTCATTCCCTGCTCGGCTTCGGGCATGGCACAGCCGAGGATGACGTCCTCGATCTCGGCCTTGTCGAGCTGGGGGACGCGGGCGAGAGCACCCTGGATGGCGATGGCGGCGAGATCGTCGGGGCGCGTCGTGCGGAGAGTTCCCCGGGGGGCTTTGCCGATGGCGGTGCGGACTGCGGAGGCGATGATGACTTCGTTCATAACTACCTCGAAATCTGGGTTATACGTTTAGGTTCGATTGCCGCTTGTCCGGATATAAGTCAACAGACATACCGTCTGATTTCAACCCACTCATCACGCGCTCCAGCATTATGCTGAGTTCTCTTTCATTGAGATGGATTGGGCTTCCCGCAATTTGACGAACGCTGGGAAAGAGATATCCATCTTCACAGCCAAACTCAAATGAGCCTCTTTCGTCGCTGTATCTGACCGATTTATGTCCGAGCTTTAGTTCGGCTCCATCATCGGACTTGAGTGCTCCAAAGTATTTCCACCGTCTCTTAAACATGAGGCTCCAATCGACTAGTTGCGGAGTGGCTTTCCGGTCTTCAAGGTGAAGGCGATGCGCTCCTGGGTCTTCTTTTCGCCACAGAGTGACAGGAAGGCCTCGCGTTCGAGGTCGAGGAGATACTGCTCGGAGACAGGGGTTCCGGGGGTGACCTTGCCTCCGCAGAGGGTGTGGGCTACCCAGTTGGCGATCTTCGCGTCGTGGTCGGAGATGAACTGGCCCTCGCGCATGGTCCAAACGGCCAGCTTCAGGGTAGCTAGGGCGTTTTCGCCGGGGGCAGGGATAGCGGTCAGGGGCGCGGGGGCGGAGTAGCCGGCGGCGGCGATGGCGGCGGCGCGGGTCTTGGCGTCGGTGAGGAGGCGGTCGCGATTCATGGTGATTGCGTCGGATGGTTTGAGGAAGTTGAGGGTGCGGGCTTCGGCGGCGGAGGTCGAGACCTTGGCCATGGCGATCGATTCGAAGTTCTTTTTGAGAGCCTCGAAGATTTCGACTCCCTCGCCTCGGGCGTCGGGACGGATGGAGGAGCCGGCTTCGATGCTCTTGATGGTGAACTCCTTGCATCCTCCACCGCCGGGGATGAGGCCGACACCGGTCTCGACGAGGCCCATGTAGAGCTCGGCGTGGGGCTGGCGGGCGGCAGCGTGGAGGGATATTTCGACGCCTCCGCCGAGGCACATGCCGTAGGGCGCGACGACGACGGGGCGGGGGCAGAACTTGATGGCCTGGGTCATGTTCTGGAACTGCTTGACGGCCATCTCGACCTCGTCCCACTCCTCTTCCTGGATGGAGAGGAGGAGCTGCATGAGGTTGGCTCCGACGGAGAAGTTGGCTGAATCTCCGGTGATGACGAAGGAGGAGAAGTTTATGACTGGGTCGGAAGACGGCTTGAGGGTCTGGGTGATGAGGGTGATGATGTCGCCGCCGAGGGCGTTCATCTTGGAGTGGAGTTCGATCGCGGCTACCCCGTCACCGAGATCGATCAGGGAGGCTCCGGCATTCTTCTTGATGACGCCGTGGCTCTTCTTTACGGTGGCAAGCGAGGATACTCCGTCGGCTACGGGAACGGGCTTATAGGTTCCTGAGAAGGGATCGAAGAAGCGGCGGCCAGAGGGGACGGTGGGGTCGTCCTTGTACCAGGTGGGTCCGGGCTCGGTGTTGGCGTGGGGATAGGCAAAGAGCTTTTCGACGTTGGGCGAGACGGGGCGGCCCTCGGCGAGCATCCGGATCATGGTGGCGCGGGGGTTGGCGGCGTCCATCATCTCGAAGGGTCCGAGCTCCCAGTTGAAGCCGGTCTTCATGGCCTGGTCGATCTCGACGATGGTGGCGGCGGGTTCGCTGCCGTCTTCAGAGACACGGTTAGCGGTGTAGGTGAAGAGTTCCGTGAGGAGCGGCCAGTAGAAAGCGGCGGCCTTGTCTTTTTCCGGGTCGGCGTGGAGAAGCTGGTCGATGCGGGTGGGGGTGTGCTCGACGTTTTTGGCCATCTCGAGCGCGGGAAATTTAGGCCGCATGGAGGGCTTGTAGTCGAGGGTCTGCCAATCGAGGACGTGGCGCAGATCGCGGCCCTGCTCGTCTTTACCTACCTTCTTATAGAAGCCCTGGCTGGTCTTGTCGCCGAGCCACTTGTTTTCGATCATCTTGCCGATGAAGGAGGCGAGCGCAACATCCTGGCGTTCGTCACCGATGGCCGCTGCCTGTTTCGAGAAGTTGGAGGCCACATGAGCGAGGACGTCGACGCCAACCAGGTCGCCGAGGCGGAAGGTTCCGGTCTTGGGCCAGCCGAGGGGCGCTCCGGTGAGGGCGTCGACCTCTTCGATGGTGAGGCCCTGCGCCATCATCAGGCGGATGGCGTTGCCCATGGAGAAGGTTCCGATGCGGTTGGCGATGAAGTTGGGCGTGTCGCGCGACAGGACGATGGATTTACCGAGGCGCTGGTCGCAGAAGTGGGAGATGGTCGCGATGTCGGTCGGGTCCGATTCGGGGGTGGGGATGATCTCCAGCAGCCGCATGTAGCGTGGCGGGTTGAAGAAGTGGGTCCCGAACCAGTGGTGACGGAGGTCGTCGGGCATGCCCTCGACGATCCCGGCGATGGGCAGGCCGGAGGTGTTCGAGGTCGTAATGGCGCCGGGGCGGCGGTGGGTTAGGACCTTTTCAAGCAAGGCACATTTGATGTCGAGGTTTTCGGCGACTACTTCGATGATCCAGTCGCAGTCTGCGATGAGGGCGAGGTCGTCGTCGAAGTTGCCGAGGGTGATGAGGCGGGCGGAATCCGGGGTGTAGAAGGCGGCGGGTTTGGACTTCCTGAGGCCATCGAGGCCGTTGAGGACGAACCTGTTGCGCTCGGATTTCGGTGCGTCGGGTGCGGTGCCGGGTGGGACGATATCGAGGAGAACCACAGGAACACCGGCGTTGGCGATGTGTGCGGCGATGCGTGAGCCCATGGTTCCGGCTCCGAGGACGGCTACCTTGCGAATGTCGCGGATCGGTTGCGTCGGCGTGCTGCTGGGGTTCGGCATGGTGCGGCGGTCTCCTGAAGATGTCTGCTGACCAGATTGGAGCTGGCGTGGGGGAATAACCCCGGACGGTGTGACTGTACTGAATGGTCATTCATTTCGTCAAGTGAGGCGTTGATGACGCCCTCTGAGCGATTCGATGGTACGCTTGCTGCGAACTTCGGAGGGTTCGGACGATGAGCGGCAACTATATGGAACGGTCACTGGCGCAGATCGCGATCTTTGAGGGATCGGTGGCTTGGATGTATGTGGATACGGTCGGCAAGGTAACGGTGGGGGTTGGGCTGATGCTCCCAGATGTCGCGGCGGCGCAGGCACTCCCGTTCCTGGCCGCGGGGCAGGCGGCGAGTGCGGCCCAGATCGCGACGGATTTCCACAGGGTAGGGGCCATGGCGATGGGTCATCTGGCAAATTTCTACAAGACGCCGACCTGTTTGCAGCTTGACGAGGCGACGATCCAACAGAAGCTTGAGTCCGTGCTCGCTGGGTTCGAGGTGAAGTTACGGGCGAAGTGGCCAAACTACGACCAGTTTCCCGACGAGGCCAAAATGGCACTGCTGGATATGGCGTACAACCTCGGTCCGGACGGACTGTTGAAGGGATTCCCCACCCTGGTGAGATCCGTGACCGCAGGCGACTGGAAGGCGGCGGCGGCGGAATGTCAGCGGCGCGGGCCTGCGCCTTCGCGGAACGACTGGACGAAATCGATGTTTCTGGCGGCCGCGGAGGCTGCGGCGACGCCGCACCACGCTGCGGCAGCGGCTTCCGTGCCAACGCATTCCTAGGCGTGCCCCCTGGACGGGCGGTAGAGCGCGATTGCGTCGGCGGGACGGCTTACCTTCCGGGCGCTGATCCGTTATGGTTATCAGATGGCCTGAGGGTCTTCTTGACCGCCGCTCGGAGGAAATTCTTGTTCGAAACGCTCTATTCAAGGTTTGATCGGATCTCGCGCATCGATGCGCGGGTTCCCGCAACGAGGCTGAACAGGCTTGCCGCCGGGTGGATGTTGGGTGTGCTGCTGGCCGCGGCCCCGCTGGCTGGGCGGGCGCAGGATCTGGCGAGCTTCGAGAAGCGCACGACGGTCGAGGTGCTTCCGAATGGGCTGACGCTGATCGTCTGCAATCGGCCTGAGGCTCCAGTCTTCAGTTACTTCACCATGGTGGATGCGGGCTCGGCCGACGACCCTCAGGGTGCGAGCGGTCTGGCGCACATGTTCGAGCACATGGCGTTCAAGGGGACAAAGGAGATCGGCACAACGAACTATCCGGCGGAAAAGGTAGCGCTGGCGAAGGTCGAAGTCGCCTACACCGCCTATGACGCGGAGTTTCGCAAGCGCGTGGGGCAGGACGCGAAGAAGCTGACGGATCTGAAGAAGGTATTCGACGATGCGGTCGCGGCGGCGGAAGAGTTCGTGGTTCCAAATGCCTTTCCGCAGATCGCCGAGCAGAACGGCGCGGAGGGGCTGAATGCTTCGACCGCGGAGGACTCGACGCAGTATTTCTGGAGCATGCCCTCGAACCGGCTGGAGCTCTGGGCTTACATGGAGAGCACGCGGATCGGCGAGCCGGTGGAGCGTGAGTTCTACAAAGAGCGCGACGTGGTGCAGGAAGAGCGGCGGATGCGGATCGATTCGGCCCCGATCGGGCGGCTGGTCGAGCAGCTTCTGGCGACGGCTTATGTGGCGCATCCCTATGGGCGGAGCGGAGTGGGCTGGGAGAGCGAGATCAGCCAGGTGAGCGCGACGGAGGCGGACGCCTTCCACAAAAAGTACTACGTGCCCGCGAATATCGTGATCGCAGTGGTCGGTGACGTGAGCGCCGCGACGACGATGCCGGTTCTGGAGAAGTACTTTAGCAAGATTCCCGCGGGTCCGAAGCCGGAGGCGATGACAACCATTGAGCCAGCCCAGATGGCGGAAAAGTCAGTCGTGATCAAGGAAGCGACGCAGCCATTTTATCTCGAGGGATACCACCGGCCGGACTACCGGGATCCGGATGACGCAGTCTACGACGCGATTACCGATATCTTTTCGAATGGCCGGACGGCGCGGCTCTACCGGAGCCTGGTACGAGATCAGCGGATCGCGGCGCAGGCGCAGGGATTCAGCGGGTTTCCGGGGGACAAATATCCCGGGCTCTTCGCGTTCTACGCGGTGCCTCTGCCGGGACATACGGCGGATGAGGTCGAGACCGCGATTCACAAGGAGCTCGATCGTTTGAAGACGGAGGATGTGTCCGATGACGAGCTTCAGAAGTTCAGGACCCGCTCGAAGGTCGATCGCCTGCGTGGACTCGACGACAACGCCGGGCTGGCGCAGGAGATGGCAGAGTACCAGACACGGTTTGGGGACTGGCGCGCCATGTTCCGCGAACAGGCAAAGGACGACGCGGTGACCAAGGCGGATATTCGGCGTGTGGCCAACAAGATCTTCGTGGCCAGCAACCGGACCACAGGGCGAATTGAATTTACGGCTCCCGCGGCAGACCCAGCGGCTAAGCAGACGGGAGCGGCACAGTGAACGGTGTGGGAGTTGGACCTGGGATGAAGAACTTCGGATTGCGCACCGGACTATTGCTGCCGGCGCTGGTGGGAATCTCGTTGATGGCCGGGGCTCAGGCCACGACCACGCAGAAGGCGACGGCTAACAATGCGGCGGCCGAACCCTGGAAGAAGATTCCCATTCCTCCGCTGCATGACTTCAAGCCCCCGCAGCCGAAGAAGATCGTACTCGAGAACGGGCTTACGATCTTTCTGCAGGAGGATCATGAGCTTCCATTCGTGGACGGGTCGATCCTGATCAAGGGCGGAAGCCGCGACGAACCGGCGGCGAAGGTGGGATTGGTTTCGCTGTATGGGCAGACGTGGCGAACCAGTGGGACGTCGACGATCTCGGGAGATGCGCTCGACGAGCAGCTGGCGCAGAAGGCCGCTCGCCTGGAGACGAGTGGAGGGTCGGCGACGACGTCGGTCCGGTGGTCGAGCCTCAAGGAAGACTTCGACGGCGTCTTTGCCTCGACGCTCGATCTTCTGCAGCATCCCGCGTTCAAGGCAGACAAACTCGCGCTGGCCAAGCGGCAGATGGAGGCCGGTATCGCACGCCGGAACGACGACGCGAGCGATATCGCCAGCCGGGAGGCGGTCGAGCTTGCCTACGGTCCGGAGAATCCTTACGGACGGCATACAGAATATGCAACCGTCGAGGCGGTCTCGCTCGGCGACCTGACGGCCTGGCATGACCGGACCGTGGTTCCGAACGGGATGATCGTGTCGCTCGAGGGCGACTTCGACTCGGCCAAGATGGAGGCGAAGCTGCGCGCGGCGTTCTCATCAATGCGGCGGGGCGCTGACATTCCAGCTCTCGACGACAGGTTTCCGGCTCCGAAGCCGGGCGTTTACTTCGTCGATAAGACCGATGTCGACCAGTCGAACGTGATCCTGGTCGGGCTTGGGACGGATCGACGGAATCCGGACTACTACGCGCTGAGCGTGATGAATGAGATCTTTTCAGGTGGCTTCGGCTCCCGCGTCTTCCAGACGGTTCGCACCAAACTTGGCCTGGCGTATGGTGTGAGCGGAAGCTTCGGCGCGTCGTACGATCACCCCGGTCTCTTCATGGTGGACGCTGCTACCAAGAGCGCAAGCACCGTGGCCGCGGCGAGGGCGATGCTCGACGAGATAGGCCGGCTGAAGACGGTTCCACCGACCGCGACGGAGCTGAAGAACGCCAAGGACCAGGTGCTGAACTCGTTCATCTTCCACTATGACTCACCCGACAAGACGCTGGCCGAGCAGGTGACGCTGGCGCTCTACGGCTATCCTTCGGACTTTCTCGAAAAGTACAAGACGGGCATCGAGAAGGTGACGGCAGAGGATGTGACGAGGGTGGCCAACAAGTACATCGACGCGTCGAAGCTGGCGATCGTCGTGGTCGGAAATGGCAAGGAGTTCACGAGTCCGCTGTCGGGATTGGGAATGGTCAAGAACGTCGATATCACGATTCCTCCTCCTCCCGCCGGAGCGAGGGCAATCCAGCAGTAGCGAGAAACACGAACTGGAAGAGCGGGGCGGGGAGAGACTTCCCTGCCCCCTTTTCCTTGGACTGGAACGAAGAGATGATCGTCACCCAGTGTCCATCCGAGCCTCCAGATTGATAGGCGTAATTCCCTGCCAATCCATGCGTGCGAAGATATTGGGTGACAGGAGTAACGATGGATCTGGCGGATTTTGCGATTGCAATCATGGCAGCGGGCAAAGGGACGCGGCTGAAGAGTAAGCGGCCGAAGGTTCTGCATGAGATCGGCGGGCAGGCGCTGTTGCTGCATGTGATCGCGGCGGCAAAGACGGTAGTTCCCGCCGAACGAATCTACTGCATCGTCGGGCATGAGGCGGAGCGGGTGCAACGCGCGGTCGAGGGGACCGGAGTCGGTTTCGTCATGCAGGCCGAGCAGCGGGGCACCGGACATGCCCTGCAGATGGTCAAGGCGTGGTTTGGCCTCGGCAGCATGCCGATTCCAAAGCATCTGCTGGTCCTGAGCGGAGACGTTCCGCTGATCCGGCCAGAGACGATTCGCGCCATCTGCGAGGAGCATCTGCGGGAACACGCCGCGATGACGATCCTAACGGCGACCCCACCCGATCCGACCGGTTACGGGCGTGTGCTGCGGATCGCTCCCGATGGCCCCGAGGTCATGGCGATCGTGGAACAGAAGTCGCTGCGGCCCGAGCAACTCGACGCTCCGGAGATCAACTCGGGTATCTACTGCTTCGACACCGCGAAGCTCTTCAGCAAGCTCGATTCCCTTTCGACCAATAATGCGCATGGCGAGTTTTACCTGACGGACATCGCAGCCATGCTGGTGGAGGATGGCGAACGCGTGGTCGCGACGCGCGCGGACAGCGTCGATGAAGTACTTGGCGCAAACACGATCGCCGAGATGATGCACCTGGACGCCGCGATGCGACTGGCCACGGCACGCCGCCTGATGGCGCGGGGCGTGACCATCTTTCGGCCCGAGACCTGTGTGATTGACGCGCAGGTGGAGGTCGGCGCGGACACGGTCATTGAACCCTATGTCCAGTTGCTTGGGGACACGCGAGTGGGGACGGAGTGCCGGATCCGTTCGTACTCCGTGGTGCAGGGCTCGGTGCTCGGCGATGGAGTGATGGTGCGGAACGGCTGCATTTTGGATGGCGCCGAGGTCGGCGATGGCGCCATCCTGGGGCCGTACGCACATCTGCGGCCGGAGAGCCGGATCGGCGAGCAGGCGCATGTGGGCAACTTCTGCGAGACCAAGAAGATGACGCTGGGCAGGGGCTCGAAGGCCAACCACCTGACCTACCTGGGCGACGCCATCATCGGCGCGGGCGTGAACATAGGCGCGGGAGTCATTACGTGCAACTATGACGGGGTCATGAAGCACACCACGGTGATCGGCGACGGCGCGTTTATCGGTTCGGATTCGACGCTGGTGGCTCCGGTCGAGGTGGGCGTTGGAGCCTATGTAGCGGCGGGATCGTGCATCACGGAGGCTGTTCCCGAAGGCGCCCTGGCGTTTGGGCGGGCTCGCCAGGTGACCAAGCCGGATTGGGTGGCCAAACGCAAGGCGGCACGCACCGGCGGTCAGAGGACCTAGCCAGCGTCGCTCATGCGGTCTTGTCCCGCGCCGATAGGGTAGAGGAGCCGTCTCTTGCCTCGGAGGATCTACCCGGGCGAAGCGGCGCGGGAGACTGTGGATGCTGCATCAGCGAATTCTGGTAGTGGACGACGAAGAATCGGTGCGAGGCGTGGTGGCAGCTCTATTGGGCAGGTCCGGCTATGACGTCACCATGGCCGCGAGCGCCCAGGAGGCGTTAGCCACCCTGAAAGAAGACTCTGATTTCGACCTTGTCCTTTCGGACGTGATGATGCCTGGGACGGACGGTCTGATGTTGCTCGACCAGGTGTGCGAAGAGTTTCCCGATACCCCGATGGTCATGTTCACGGCCGTCCACGATATCCACGTGGCGACCAACGCATTCCGACGCGGCGCGATCGACTATCTGCTGAAGCCGTTTGAGCGCTCCCAACTGGAAAACGTGGTTCGACGCGCGGTCGAGCATGGAAGGGTGCGAAAGCAGGCAGCGCGCTATCGTCAGAGCCTCGAAGAGGTAGTCCAGGCGCGCACCGCTCGTCTGCGCGAGACCATGCAGGATCTCGAGCAGAGCTACGACATCACGCTCGAGGCGATGGGCGACGCGCTCGATCTGCGCGACGCGGAGACCGAAGGCCACTCGCGCCGCGTGACCGCTTACACGATCGCGCTGGCGCGGGCGATGGGCTTGAATTCCGAAGAGCTGAAGCTGATCTCGCGCGGAGCCTTTCTGCACGATATCGGCAAGATCGCTACGCCGGACGCCATTCTTCTCAAGCCGGGAAAGCTGGACCCGGCAGAGATGGCGATCATGCGCGAACACTGCGAGCGCGGATACGAGATGGTGCGCAAAATCCCATTCCTGCGCGATGCGGCCGAGATCGTGTTGTCGCACCAGGAGAAGTTTGACGGAAGCGGCTATCCGCGGGGCCTGCGTGGCGAGGAGATCCCCCTCGGGGCAAGGATCTTCGCCATCGCGGATACGCTGGACGCGATCACCTCCGACCGGCCCTATCGCAAGGGCGAGAGCTTCGCGGTTGCGCAGGCAGAGATCATCCTCTGCTCCGGCAGCCAGTTCGACCCTGGGATCGTGCGAATCTTCCTGTCTATCCCGTTGGAGCTGTGGGCTGAACTGCGGTTGGAGGTCAGCCGCCAGACCCACTCGACGGTGGCCCGAACGCTCTGCCGCCCGCTCCCCCAGGCGGTCTGGTCCATCGCATCCAGAGCAGCCGCGTGTAGCATATCCCCGGAGGCATGAGAGCGGCTCGCCCAGTGCGACGTCGCGCTCCTGCTGGTAACCAGGGGGATGCGCATGAAGAAACTCTCCGCGGATGAGATCCAGACGATGCTCGAAAGGCTTCCGGAATGGAAGCTCGACGGTGACATGCTTGTGCGGGATTGGGTATTCCCCACCTTCACCGAAGCGATGGTCTTCGTCAATCAGGTCGCCACCATCGCAGAGCAACTCAATCATCATCCCGATATCGACATCCGCTACAATCGCGTGCGGCTCGCTCTGATCTCACATGATTCCGGGGGCCTGACGCGTCGGGATGAGGCTCTGGCGTGCAGTATCGATGAAGAGACTTCCCGCAATATCCATAAAACCATTTAGCTAAGACGCAGACTCCATCTTCTAAACCCAGAGCAAGCCAGGGGACGACGGATGGCGGGCTCGCCGAAACCTCGCAGCACGAACCACGGGGATTACCGATAACCTCTAAGAATTCAATGGCTTCCGCTCTCACCCTCGGTCTTTTCCACACGCGCAGCCCAATCCAGATAGCGCTTCCGATCATCTTCCGAGCCACCGGGGATCCGCTGGAAGGATGGATGAACCCGCCATACAATTTTTTCTGGAAGAATTCTATGAGATAGAGGATATGTGCTATTCTTTTCCTACAGGAACATGTAGCTTGTGTTCCGAGAGATTCTCGAACGGCACCTGAGTCCGGCGGTCCGATCGATACAAGTTGCGTCACTGGCCTCCCGGCATGAACAATTTACCGTTCATGCCGCCTTTTTTTGCCTGTGAGGCGTCAAACCTGCGAGTCTATTGCAAAGTCATGAAGCGGAGCGTTTAGGATGATGGGTATGATGCAAGCCTCAGTGTGGAAGCGGATCGCGGGGTGTGCTGTCGTTGGGCTGATGACGCTTGGCGCCGCGGCTCAGTGGGCGAACCCGGCGGACGATGTTCCAGCTTACAACGCGCTCGCCCCGGCCAGGGCACTGCCTCCGATGATGAGCGGAAACCAGTTGACTGGACCCTATTTCACCCATCCGTACCAGGTGATCGTGTACAAGATGGCCGCAAAGATTCCGGCGGTACTCCACCAGCAGCCCTGCTATTGCCGGTGCGATCGGGAGATGGGCCACAACAGCCTGCATAGCTGCTTTGAAGGCACCCACGGAGCGGCCTGCTCCACCTGCATGCGGGAGGCTGTGTACAGCTACCAGCAGACCAGGAAGGGTAAGACACCCGCACAGATTCGGGCCGGGATCGAGAAGGGCGAATGGATGAGCGTCGACCTCGAGAAGGCGACTCTCTAGGGATCCTCCTCTCTTGCTGAATGCTCAGGGCCTGTAAGCCGGGATCACCTTGCCCTTCACAGAAAAGAACGGAGCCAGGGGGTCGTTCGGAAGAGACTTCAGCCCGGTGACGACCGCTGCCGCGTTGAGTTCGGCGCCGGCTCGGCTGGTGTGGGTGTGAGGATCCGCAAAGAGCGGTTCGACCGCCGCCTGTCCTAGCGCGTCGTACTGGCGGGCGATGATCTCGTTCAGGTCGATGAACGCGACATGTTGCTGCACGGCGATGGAGCGAGCCCAACCACCGTACGTATCTTCGTTGCGAACAACCTTGCCGTCCATCCACGTCTTTCGTGGAATCGGCGAGCACAGGATCGGCGTCCCGCCGGCGGCGATGGTGTCAACCACGTATTTGCGCAGATACCAGCCATAGGTGTGGACGGTCTCGTGGATCTTGAGGATCGGGTTATCTACCTCTTTGGTCTCGTCTCCAATACCATGAATGGTTCCCCGGGCTCGAGCGGGGTCATCGAGCGGACCGTCGTCGTTGTGCCCCCACTGGAAGAGGATGAAGTCACCGGGTTTCACCAACGCGAGGGTCTCCGCCCACTGCTCCTCCATCATGTAGGACCGGCTGCTGCGGCCACCGATGGCCCGATTATCGACGTTGATCCATGCCGTATCGAACAGATCGACAATAGGTTCACCCCAGCCCCATTGACCTCCCGCACCGTCGGCGTGCCCATTGCGCACGGTCGAATCGCCAACCAGGAAGAGCGTAGGAAGCTTAGGATTCGCCGGTAGCTTGAGGCCAATCTTTGCATGAGCCGCGGGATCGGTGGTGGAGCCTTCCATCGGAGCGGACTTCGCGGGTTCCTGGGCGAACCCATTGCCACCAAGGAGAACGGCAAAGGCGAAGAACATCGGCAAAATGGGCAAACAACGGCGAGGGAGGCAGCGGGACATGGTGCAAGCTTGACTTGGATGCGGAGCGCACGTCAAGCCACGGAGTTATGCTGAGGCTATGAGTTGGATCTTCTGGGCGATCTTGTCAGCAGTCTTTGCGGCGGGCACAGCGGTACTGGCGAAGGTGGGCGTCGAGGGCGTCGATTCGAATCTTGCCACCGCAATTCGCACCTCCGTCATCCTGATCTTCACCTGGGCGATCGCCATCGGGCTCGAAAAGCACACCGGGCTTTTCGCAATCGGGCGCCGGAGTTGGGTCTTTCTTGTGCTCTCCGGAATATGCACGGGGCTGTCATGGCTCTGCTACTTCCGTGCGCTGCAGATGGGACAGGCATCGAAGGTCGCGCCGGTCGACAAGCTGAGCGTGGTTCTGGTCATCGTGTTTGCGGCGCTGTTTCTGGGCGAGCGTCTTACCCTCGCCAAGGCGGTCGGCGGCATCCTCATCGCAGCGGGAGCGATCGTCCTGGCGCTGGCATAGAAGGCTGGACGGAAGAAGCGGTATACTGGCAACAGTTCTTTGTAGCGCTCCAATGCAATGTTGGTGCCAGCTCCATATGGGGGCGTCACGGCTTCGACGGGATTGCTTGTGGCAGAGAGGCATGCCGGGGTGTGGACACCCGTAATCGCTCACAAAACTATAAGTGCCGAACCTCAATTCGCGCTTGCTGCTTAATTAATTAAGTAGCCGATCGCTCAGGCTTCGCCTACGGGCTTGTACCGATCGTCGCACAGTAGGCTGGTCTTCCCTGCTCCGTCTGAGCGGGTCGGACGAGATCGATCAGGCTGGTCGGCGGCGCGTCTTCGCCCGTTCTAAGCGCAGCTGACGAGACAAAGATGAACGTGGAAAAGCATGAATGCTCTCTGTTGGAAGTTTTTTCGGACGTGGGTTCGACTCCCACCGCCTCCACCAATTTCTAATCTTTGATCTGTAGAATCCAAAAAACATTCTACGTTTGAATCACGATACGACTGCCCCGCGCGGTGCGGGGCAGTCCGGCAGCGGCATCCGCACCTCCCCATATTTCCCACTCCTGAACCGTCTCCCATATACAGATTGGACCCACCGGTATACCTCTCCCTCAAGAGGCTTGGACCCCTGATTCTCCTATAGAATGAGCTAGTCACAGGGAGACCGCCGTGCCATCTCGTTGCACCTGTCTGCCTGCAATCTTCCTTTTGGCCTTGTCTCTTCAGTCCTTGAGTCAGGCAGTTCCCGTCAAACCCTCCGAAGCCCTGCCGGTCGTCTCCACCAGCCCCACCCGCGAGTCGGAAGTCCCCGATGTCCCGGGCCTGTCGAACACGCTGCACGGCTTCAATGCGGGAATCACCTTTGCTGGAATCCACGACGACTACACCGGCTGGGCCACCCTCGTCACACCAGCGATGGGTTACAGCTTCAACCATCGGTTCACCGTGGATGTCAGCGTCCCCATCTACTTCTTTCGTCTCGAACCCTCAACCGCCGCCCGTCCAAAGCCCAAGTCTCTCCTCGTCCAGGAGCGAGGGGAGGTCGGAGACGTGGTCCTGGCCGGCCACATGCTGGTCGACCCCGGACTCTATCAGTATCAGTTCACGGTCGCCATCGCCCTTGCCACCGGACCTCAGAAGAACGGCCTCACCACCGGTCGCACCTCATTCGACTTCACCAATCACTTCGAGCGGCCCTTCGGCCGCATCACCCCCTCCTTCGACATCGGGATGGGGAATACCACGACCCTTATCAATCGAGTCAACCTCAAGGACTACTCTAGCCTCGGCCCGCTCTCGCACTACCAGGCTGGCATCGGCGTCTCCCTCCCGTTCGGGGCGTCTTTCGGAGCCGAGTTCTACGAGCAGCTTCCCGTAGGAGACCAGAAGATCTACGGGGTCCCCAAGGGCAAGAACAAGCCCCCCGTCATCGGCTTCAATATCACCGAAGACAACGGACTCATCAACTCGCTGGACATCCCGGTTCGCGACCACATGACCTTTTCCGGCTTCTACTCCCACAGCACCCGCTTCCGTTCCGACTCCGTCTCCATTGGCTTCACCTTCGTCCTCCGTGGAGCGCCTGCTCCCACCGCCGAGTCCGACTTTGAGCTCCTCCTCCGCCAGGCCATTCAGCCATAGACCCCGCGCTCCCAAAGTCACGCCGCGTAGAATCAGTCCATGGGCCGCATTTACATGGACGCCAACGCCACCACGCCCCTCCTCCCCCAGGTGGTCGAGGCCATGCAGCCCTTCTGGATCGAACAATTTGGCAATCCCAGCTCCATCCACCAGTCAGGGCAGCAGGCCCGGGCCGCGGTCGACCGAGCCCGCGAGCAGGTCGCATCCCTGCTCCATTGCCGCCCGACCGAGATCGTCTTCACCTCCGGCGGTACCGAGAGCGACAACCTCGCCCTTTTCGGCATCCTCCAGCCTCACCTCGACGCCGTCTCGAAGCCCCACCTCATCACGACGACGATCGAGCACCACGCCGTCCTCCATGCCGCCGAGTCGCTTGAAAAACGCGGCGTCGAGGTCACATGGCTCCGCCCCACCCCCGGTGGCGTCATCTCGCCCGAAGCTCTCCGCTCAGCCCTCCGTCCCAACACCCGCCTCGTCTCCATCATGCTCGCCAACAACGAGACCGGCGTCATCCAGCCCGTCGAGCAGCTCGCCGCCATCGCCCACGCCGCCGGAGCAATCTTCCACACCGACGCCGTCCAGGCCGCCGCCAAACTCCCCTTCGACCTCTCCGGAGCGCTCAAATACGTCGACCTCCTCAGCCTCTCCGGCCACAAGATGTATGCCCCCCAGGGCACGGGAGCCCTGTTCGTTCGCCGCCGCACCACCCTGGCCCCGCTCTTCTTTGGTGGATCCCACGAACGCCAACGCCGGGCCGGAACAGAAAACGTCCCTGGGATCGTCGCCCTCGGCAAAGCCGCCGAACTCGCCGTCGCGTGGCTCAACGCCGCCGACGCCCTGAATACCGAATCCGGCTCACCAAATCCTCAGGGCCTCGCCCGCCTCCGCGACCGCCTCGAACAGGGAATCCTGTCAGCCGTTCCCGACTCCGGCGTAAACGGAGCGGGAACGCCCCGCGTCCCCAACACCAGCAACCTGTTCTTCGACGGCATCGAAGCCGAATCTCTGGTGATCGCCCTCGATCTGAAGGGACTCTCCATCAGCGGAGGCTCCGCCTGTCAGTCGGGCGCCACAGAGCCCTCTCACGTCCTCACGGCGATGGGCCTTTCGGATGCCCGTGCCCGGTCGAGCGTCCGCATCTCCCTCTCCCGCCTCACCACGGAGGCGGAAGTCGACCAGACCCTCGAACTCATTCCCGCCGCCGTCCACCGCCTCCGCTCGCTCGCCACACCTCGCCAGGAGACGGCGCGACTCATAGGTACCAGGGGATATTGACCACCACGATCCGCTGATTTCCCCGCACCAGAAGCAAAAGTTTCAGCAACTGCACCCTCTGGTTGTGAAGCAGGTTCTCCCACCAGTGCCGCACCACCATCTCCGGAAGCAGCACCGCCACCTTGCGCCCCGGATTCTCCTCTTCCAGTTGCAGGATGTACTCCATCAGCGGCTGAATGATGAACCGGTAAGAGGAGGGAATCGTCACAAGCTCCGGCTCCTGCATTCCGCGTGCCTGGATCGGGGCCATGATCTTGTCCGCCCAATCATCCTCCAAGCCCTTTTCGCCCTCACCCTCCGCATGGACGTGGACGACCTTGATCTCCTGCGAGAGCAGCAACCCGAACCGCATCGCCTTCTCCCCGATCCGGTCCCACCGAGCCATCGGAATCACCACAATCGGCTCCTCCAGGTTCTCGAGCCCCAGCGGCGAGGTCTCTGCCATCTCCGTCAACACACCACGATAGTGCTTCTTGACCCCCAGCATGATCAGGATCAGCGTCGGAACCAGCAGAGCCGTCACCCACGCCCCGGCCATGAACTTCGAAGCCAGCACCACGATCGTCGTGAGCCCCGTCGCCAGCGCCCCCACGCCATTGACGAACATGTGCCAGGCGTGACCCTTCTCCTTGCCTGCTTCCTTCTTCCAGTGCACCACCATTCCGGCCTGGGAGAGCGTAAACGCGAGAAACGCGCCAATCGCATACAGCGGGATCAGCCGGTCCGTCACACCTTTGAACAGGATCAGGATGATCGCCGTGAACGCCGTCAGCGCATACACTCCATGCGAGTAGAGCAGACGGCGACCGCGCAGAATGAACACATGCGGCAGATAGTCTTTGATCGCGATCGCCCGCACCAGCCGGGGAAAGTCCGCGAACGCGGTGTTCGCGCTCAGCGCCAGCGCCAGCAGCACGCTGCCCATGGTCAGGAAGTAGAACCACCCGCGCCCGAAGACCGCCGTCACCAGCAGGCTCAACAGGCTCTGGTAGTTCTTTGCGTCCGGATCCATGGCCATGATCTGGTAGTGCTTGGCCAGCCAAGCCGTGCCGTACAGCAGCACAATCAGGATCGCGATGATCACCGTCAAGGTGTATTGCGCCTTTTTCGACCGTGGCTCGCCAAATGCCATCACGCCGTTTGACACTGCCTCGACACCTGTCATCGCCGCGCATCCGCTTGAAAATGCCTTGGCCAGCATCCACAGCCCGAGCAGTTTCACTGTCTGCGGCAAAGCCGGAGGCAGAGGCACCACAGACACGGGATGCATTCCCGCCGCATAGGTTTTGTAGACGCCGAATCCGATCGTCGCCAGCAACGTCCCAATGAACAGAAACGTGGGGATGATGAACGCCGTGCCCGTATCTTTGACGCCGCGCAGGTTGATGATCGCCAGAATCGCCAGGATGACCAAACACAGAATCAGCGTATGCTCATGCAACTCAGGAACAGCGGACGTCAGAGCCGTCACACCTGCGGAGATCCCCACTGCGGCTGTCAGGATGTAGTCGATCATCAGGGCCGCCGCCGCGAGCAGCCCCGCCCCATCGCCCAGATTCTCCGTCGCGACCGTGTAGCTCCCGCCGCCGTTCGGATACGCCGCAATGGTCTGCCGGTAGCTGAAAAATACGATCACCAGCAGGATTAGAATCGCCGTGATGATCGGAAGAATATACGTCGTTCCCAACGCCGCCCCCAACGGGATCAGCAGCGCCATCGCCGCCTCGGGTCCATACGCCGCCGAGGTAAGGGCATCCAGCCCAAAGATTGGTATTCCTGCCGCAACGCCAATATGCTCAGCGCGCTCTTCACTGGTTGCTAACGGTTTCCCAAAAACACGATCCTGAATCGACATAGCCAAACGTATCCTAGCCCCTGTCGTACCCAAGGAACGAGAAAAACGAACAAAACTCCTATAATCGGACAGAAAGTGCAAAAATAGGCGCACCTTTTCGCCGTCACGAACGTCAATGGGACCGTCGCAACCAGGAGCACCCGGAGAACTTCCGCCCTGAACCGCTACACTCAGAACCACCAAGTTGCCAAGAGATCCACCACAGATTCAAGGAGCCATGATGTCCGAAGCCGCCCTCTACGAACTCCCAATCCACCGCATCTCCGGCGAACGCACCTCCCTCGCCGAATACAAGGGCAAGGTCCTGCTCATCGTCAACGTAGCCTCCAAATGCGGTCTCACCGCCCAATACGACGCCCTCGAAGACCTCTACGAGCGTTTCCGCGAATCCGGTTTCGTCGTCCTAGGCTTCCCGGCCAACGACTTCGCCGGCCAGGAACCCGGTTCGAACGAAGAGATCCACACCTTCTGCCGATCCACCTTCTCGGTCGACTTCCCCATGTTCTCGAAGATCGCCGTCACCGGCCCCAGCGCCGACCCTCTCTACAAGGCCCTGACCGCCGCCATCCCCACCGCCACGACGACGACCGCATCCGAGCCCTTCCGCGTTGGGATTACGGGCTTCCTCGCCACCCTCGGCCAAACCCCCACCGCCCCGCCCGAGATCCTCTGGAACTTCGAAAAGTTCCTCGTCGACCGCCAGGGCAAAGTCGTAGCGCGCTTCTCGCCCGAGGTCCTTCCCGATGACCCCGCCGTCGTCGCCGCGATCGAATCCGCCCTCAAGTCGTAGCCTGCTCCCAAGCACAACTCCGTTCTTCGCCCCAGCCCTCCGGGGCGAAGAACAGAAACCCTACCCAGCCGCCTCCAACTCCGCCTGAATCTCCTTCGCCGCCGCCCGCGCCAGATCCTCCCGATCCGCCGGAAAGCTGACCGCCCCCACCCGCGGATGCCCACCACCTCCATAGCGTTCGCAGATCGCCGCCAGGTTGATCAACTCCGTCGCGGGCTTCGTCGTCCAAGGATTCGTTCCAACTGAAATCTTCGTCCGGATGCTTCCCTTGCTGAGCCCGACCACATAGGTTCCCTCTGGATGCACATAGTACGGAATGAACTTGCTGTACCCCTCCATCTGGAGATCCATCAGGTCGAACGTGATCACGCCCCTCGCCAGCACCGACCGCTCCCGAATCACCTCGATCCCCCGCAGATGCCGCTCCATCAAAGGCCCCACCCGCTCCTGCACAAAGTCCTGATCCAACACCTCCTGCATCGTCCGTTCGGTCAACAGCGGAATCATCCGGGGAATCAACGCGTCGTCCTGTGCCCCTTCGATCACCATCGTCAGCTTCATCGCCGGATCTTTCATCTCTACCGCCGCCTGCGCGCTCTCGTACTTCGCCCCATCGACGATATCCGCCCAGTACATCAACTCCTTCAGCCCCGAGGTATCGAACCCGAACTTCGTCGCCGCCACATGCGCGATCCACCCCGTGCACGAGGTGTAGTGCGGATCGAAGAACTTCCGCATCACCTGCGTCCCGTCCGCCTGCCCGCGCTCAAAGTCCGCCTGGTCCTCCGGCGTCAGAAACGCGCTCTGATGATGATCGAACCACCACGTCACCCGAGGGTCCGACGAGTATTTGAAATCGACAATCGCATTCTCCCCACCCGAGAAGTCCGCGAACTGAAACAGCCCACCCGGCCGATGCGCCAGCCCGCCATACGTATACCGCGCAGCCGTCCCCAGGCACTCCCGGTGAAACCTCGTAAACAGCGAAGCCGAACACGCCCCATCGAAACAACGATCGTGATACCAGACCTTCAAATCCATCCAAGCCCCCAGAGTCCCCCCCAACCGCTCTCATCGCGCAGGGGGAATCTCAAGCATCGACACGACCGAACGCCATGTCAAGCCGGAGCCCCTCCCTCACTCGTATCGCAACGCCGTCATCGGCTCCACCCGGGACGCCTTCCGTGCCGGAAGATACCCCGCCACCAGCCCCACGAATAGCAGCACCACCACAGATCCCGCCAGGCTCGCCATATCCGTTCCCTTCAGCCCGAACAGCATCGTCCGGACCATCCTCCCACCCGCCAGCGTCATCGGAACCCCAATCGCCACGCCCACCCCCACCATCCACGCAATCTCCCGCATGACCAGCCACCGCACATCCCCCCTCGCCGCTCCCAGCGCCATGCGGATGCCAATCTCGTTCGTCCTCCGGCTCACCATATACGACATCAGCCCATAGATCCCGATGCAGGAGAGAAACACCGCCAGCATCCCAAAGAACGCCGACAACTGCGCCACCATCCTCTGTTGAGTCACCGAAAGCGCCACCTGTTGATCCAGCGACATCACCCGCGTAATCGGCAACTCCCGGTCCACGCTGTGAATCGCCTGCTGTACCTCCGCCGACATCGTCTTGAAGTCTCCCGTATACCGAACCTCAATGTCATTGAGATACTGTCTCCGCTGCGCGTACGAGATATAGTCCAGCACCTCCGGAGCCTCATCCAGGTTCTCGAACATCACATCCTTCGCAATCCCGATCACCTCCATCTCCCATGGGCTCGTCAGCCCGGCGATGTGGTAGTGGTGCCCAATCGCGTTGCCATCCGGAAACAAAGTATGTGCCAGCCTCTCGCTGATCACCGCCACCTTCTGCGACGTGGCCGTATCCTGCGGCCCGAACCCCCGCCCCGCGATCAACGGAATCCCCATCGCCTTGAAGTAGCCGGCCCCAATGATATTGTGTTTCACATTCAGCCCTCTGCCCAACTCACTCCCCGCGATCTGCACCCCGGTATTCCAACTCCCCTCATGGAAAGTGAACAACGAAAAGCTCGCGGCCGAAACCCCATGCAGCCCATTCAGCCGGTCTTCAATCTCCCCATACAAACCGCGCAGCCGAACCGGGTCATCGTCCTTGTATCCCGCTGAACTGGGGTCCACCTTCAGCAGCAGAACATTCTCCGTGTTGAACCCCGTATCCACATTCGTCAGGTTCACCAGGCTCCGCACAAACAGTCCCGCACCCACCAGCAGCACCAGCGAAAGCACCACCTGCGACACCACAAGCACCCGCGCCGGCAGACTCTTCGACGGCCCCTGCTGCGTCCCCCGCCCATCCTTCAACGCCTCCGTCAACTCCAGCTTCGTCGCCCGTAACGCAGGCAGCGTTCCAAACAAGACCGCCGTCACCATCGTCACCACAAGCGTAAAGCCCAGCAGCCGCAGATTGATCGACACATCCAGAGGCAGCGTCTCCGGCCCACCCGAAACCATCCGCAGCAGCACGCGATCCGCCCCCATCGCAAACACAATCCCCAACCCACCTCCCACCAGCGCCAACAGCATACTCTCCGTCAGCAACTGCCGCACCAGCCGCGACCGCCGCGCCCCCAGCGCCTGCCTCACCGCAAACTCCCTTACCCGCGCATTCGACCGCGCCAGCAGCAGGTTTGCAATATTCGCGCACGCAATCAGCAGCACCACTCCCACCAGCGTCATCAGCATCTTCAACGGCTGCGAATACTGCCCCCGCAGGTCCGAAAGACCATTCGCCAGCGGAGTCAAATTTATGTGAGCCTTATCCAATTCCGCCCGCTTCTCACGGTTCATGTTGGCGTCGCCGAACCCGGTAATGATCGGCCGATAAAGCACATTCACATCCGCCTCGGCCTGTGCCGGCGTGACCCCCGGCTTCAGCCGCCCCATCACATACAGCGCCTCATCAAAGTTCCCCCCGTAACTCCCCCAGTGCGGAGGAACCTTCGCCACCATCGACATCGGAACCCACATATCCGGAGCCTGCCCAACCTTCGTTCCAAAGAACTCGCGCGGAGCCACCCCCACAATCGTGAACATCGTATCCCCAAGCTTGACGCCCTTGCCCAGCACACCCGGATCCAGCGCCAGCGCCCGCGTCCACCACGCGTCACTCACCACCGCAACCGGATGGTCCCCCTCGGTCCTGTCATCGTCATCGCTCAGCATCCGCCCCATCCCCGCCTGCACCCCAAGCATCGGAAAGTAAGTGCCCGACACCAGCTGCACGTTCATCGCCTCCGCATCACGCCGTCCATCCACCCGTCCGTAAACTGCGTTCATCATGCTGAACGCAGCCGCCGTCTCCGAGAACACCCTGTTCCTCTTCTGTAACTCGCGATAGAACGGATACGAATATAGATCCGTCGACGCAATCGAGTCCGTGATCCCAATATTCTGCCCAACGCCCAGCAACACCAGCTCGGACGGTGCCTTCACCGGAAGCGCCCGCAGCATGAGCGCATCCAGGAAGCTGAAGATCGCCGTATTCGCCCCGATCCCAAGCCCCAGCGATAGCAGCGCCACCGCAGTCAACGCGCGGCTCCGCATCATCGATCGCATGCCATACACCACGTCCGCGAAGAAGCTCTCAAGCCAATCCCAGCCCCAGCTCCGATAGCTCCGCTCCTTGATCGCCGTTGGATTCCCGAATCGCCGATAGGCCGCCATCCGCGCCGCCCCCGGCCCCATGCCCGCCTCACGCCCCTCCTGCTCCCGCAGTTCAAGATGCAGCCCCAACTCCTCTTCCATCTCCGAGTCGAACCGGCGCCGCCGCATTAGCATCCCAATCCGTCGTAACAACTCCATCGGCGTATCCATCACAAGATCTCCCCCTGCAGTTCGAATCGGCCCATCGCAATCACGCCGTCTGAATCACCCTTGAAATCGCACCGATCACCCTCTGAAACTGCGACATCTCGAGCGTCAGTTGCTTCCGCCCCGCTGCCGTCAGCTTGTAGTACCGCGCCCGACGATTCCCCGCCGTCACGCCCCACTCCGCCGTCACCCAGCCCTTCACCAGCATCCGCTGCAGCGCCGGATAGAGTGAACCCTCTTCCACCTGCAAGACCTCCTCCGAAGCCCGCTGAATGGAGTCCGCAATCTCGAACCCATGCAGCTCCCCGCTCAGCGCCAGCGTCTTCAGGATCAACAGGTACAACGTACCCGGCGGTATCTCATCTCGCTTCAAACCACACCTCGCAACCGCGTATCACTGACATAGCCACACTATGCCAAGAGCCTAATTGCATAGTCTGCCTATGTCAACGCCAATCTTCCCCTGCCGTCTTCGCAATCGGACTTCACGTTGCATCTGCGTGTAAGCGACAGCCGTAAGCAAAAAGAGCCGGAAACTGCCCTGCGGAACGGATACCGGCCACGACCGTATACACTCGCAGGGACACCCCACCACCCTGCCGAGAAGGCCATCGAGGAAGCCATGAGCGAGTTCGAACCAGCCCAGTCCCTCTCCGCCGAAGACCAGCCGCTCACCAGTCCCGCTCCCCACAGCGGACACTCCGATCCAGCATGGGTCTTCTGGGGAGCCGACGGAATCCGTGCCGGCTGGAGCCTCCTCATCTTCATCGTCTCCTTCGTCGTCATCCTCTTCGCACTCCAGTTCGGAGTCGCCAAGGCCCGCCACAAGCCCTTCGGTGCAGCCGCCGAAAAGGCCGCCCAGCAGAAGGAAGACGCCGAGGCCCGCAAGTCTCTCCCACCCGGCGCGCCCCTTCCCCCCAGGCCTCACAAGGACGCCTCCCCCGGCTCCATGATCCTCGGCGAAGCCTCCGCCTTCCTCGCCGTCCTCCTCGCAACGTTGCTCATGGCCAGGATCGAGCGCCGCCCCTTCACCGTCTTCGGCCTCGGAGGCACGAAGCGCCTCGCCCAGTTCCTGCAGGGTCTCGCCTGGGGAATCTCCTGTATTACGCTCCTGATCCTCATCCTCAAATTCACCGGCCTCCTCCACTTCGACGCCCGCCTCCTCTCGAACCCCGAAGCGCTCCGGCTCGGCCTCATCTGGCTCGCCGGCTTCCTCTTCGTCGCACTGCTCGAAGAGTCCATCACGCGCGGCTACCTCCAGTACACCCTCTCCCGCGGACTCGCCGGAATCTACGGAGCCGCCTTCAAGACGCGCCACCGCCACGCCCTCGGCTTCTGGACCGCCGCCTTCCTCCTGTCCTTTCTCTTCGGCCTCGGCCACGGCAGCAACCCTGGAGAATCCCCCATCGGCCTCCTCTCCGCAGGCACGGCGGGATTTGTCTTTTGCCTCGCCCTCTACCGCACCGGATCTCTCTGGTGGGCCATCGGCTTCCACACCACCTGGGACTGGGGCCAGTCCTTCCTCTACGGAGTCGCCGACAGCGGACAGATGGTCCAGGGCCACCTCTTCGCCACCCACCCCCTCGGCAGGCCTATCCTCTCCGGAGGCCTCACCGGCCCTGAAGGCAGTATCTTCGTCATCCCCGTCCTCGCACTCATCGCCGTCCTCATCACGCTCACCCTCCCCCAAACACATCAACCCGGAGCCAACCTGGCCCACCCCGACCAGACGTAGGCCGCCCCCGTGAGCACCCAGCGAAGCCCAACACGAGTCACGGAGTGACCGCCGCCCGCGCAGGGCGCCCGTCCGGCAGGACAACCGCATATAAACTCAAGCCAGCATGAGTGAAATCGATCCCGACTCCGCCGAACCGCTCCATCTCCCCCGCCTGACCGCGCGCGATTTCGATCCCGTCGCCACCCCCGAGGATCATTCCACCCCCGTCCCGCACGACTCCCACAACGGCTTCGCATCCCGCTACGCCGCCGAGCAACGCCGCCGCCGCTCGCCCTACCGCATCGTCCGCATCCTCTTCATCGTCGCCCCCATCCTCTCAGTCCTCATCCTCGCAGCCCTCTTCTCCCTCCGCGCGTGGGTCCACCACGCCCTCCTCACCTCCCTGCCCCAACTCGACGGATCCCTCTCCGTCCCCGGCCTCTCCGCCCCGGTCACCGTCCGCCGAGACACCCACGGAGTCCCCCACATCCAGGCCGCCACCGTGGACGACCTGGTCCTCGCCCAGGGCTACGTCACCGCTCAGGACCGCCTCTGGCAGATGGACGCCCTCCGCCGCAACGCTGCCGGAGACCTGGCCGAGATCCTCGGCTCCGCCTTCCTCCAGCACGACCGCGCCCAGCGCATCCTCCAGGTCCGCGGCTCCGCCGACCGCGTCGCCGCCGCCCTCCCCCCATCGCAACTCCACTGGCTGGACCAATACGCCAAAGGCGTCAACGCCTCCATCGCCGATCAGCGCGATCGCCTCCCCCTCGAGTTCCGCATCCTTCGCTACGCCCCCGCCCCCTGGACCCCACGCGACAGCATGCTGATCGCCCTCACCATGTTCCAGGATCTCGGCACCAGCTTCCCACAGAAGCTCAGCCGCGAACTGGTTTCCTCCAGACTCACGCCCGAGCAGATCGCCGACCTCTACCCCGTAGGCTCCTGGCGCGACCACCCCCCCGGCCAGACCGTCGACCTCACCACACCCGTCAACGAGATCGAGCAGATTCCCTTAGACGAGTCTCAAAGCAAAGTTGAATCCCAAAGCCGTCTCAACCAACCCACCCAATCGCCCGAATCCCTACAGGCCGCCCTCGCCACCCTCCCCGGCGCTCTCCCCTGCGAGTCCTGCACCTCCGGCTCCAACAACTGGGCTCTCTCCGCCGACCACACCACTACCGGCAAGCCCATCCTCGCCAGCGACACCCACCTCGCCCACTCCGTCCCCGGCATCTGGTACGAGTCCGACCTCGAATCAGGCGACTTCCATGTAGCAGGAGTCGTCATCCCCGGAACCCCCTTCATCGAGATCGGCCACAACGCCCACCTCGCCTGGGGCCTCACCGTCCTCGGAGGCGACGTCCAGGACGTCTACGTCGAGCACCTCCGCACCGAGAACAACGAAATCCAGTTCCAGACCTCCAACCAATCCTGGCACCCCATCCTCCACCGCCCCGAGCTTATCCATATCCGGAACCGCGCCGACGTGACCGTCGACGTCCAGCTCACCCGCCACGGCTCGATGGAAACCCCCATCATCTCCCCCCTCTTCCCGCAGGAGAAGCGCCCCCTTGCCCTCCGCTGGATCATCTACGACCCCACCATCCCCACCGCCCCCTTCTACGACATCGACGCCGCCACCGACTGGTCCACCTTCTCCGCCGCCATCTCCACCTACGGAGGCCCGACCCAGAACCTCGTCTACGCCGACGACCAGGGTCACATCGCCTACCACGCCATCGGCAAAATCCCCCTCAGAGGCACCGACCCCACGGCCCCCCAGCCCATCGCCCCCATCCCCACCGACTCCACCGCCCCCGACGCCCCCACCCACGAGTGGTCCGGCTACATCCCCTTCGATCAGCTCCCTGCCGTCCTCGATCCCCCCAACGGAATCCTCGCCACCGCCAACGCCCGCACCACCCCCGACAGCTACGCCCTCCCCATCACCCTCAACTGGGCCGCACCCTACCGCAACGAGCGCATCTGGAAGCTCCTCGCCGGCAAGCCCCGCTTCTCCCCCGACGAGATGATCGCCATCCAGACCGACGTCTACTCCGACCTCGACCACGTCATCGCCCAGCGCCTCGCCTACGCACTCGACCACGCCGTCGACCAGCCCCAGCCCACCGGCAAGCCCTACGCCGCCCTCGACAAGAAGCGCCTCCACCAGGCCGCCGACCTCCTCCGCACTTGGAACGGCCAGGTCGAAGCCACCTCTTCCGCCGCCGCCATCGTCAACGCCGCCCGCACCGCCCTCTGGCCCCTCCTCCTCGAACCCCGACTAGGCCCCGCCGCCGCCATCCTCTACCAATGGGGCGAAAAGCCCTACGCCGAAGAGCAACTCATCATGCACACCCCCGACCGCTGGCTCCCCCCCGGCTATCCCAACTGGGACACCCTCCTCACCGCGGCCGTCCAGCACGGCCTCCTCGCCGCCCACGCCCCCCTCGATCTCTCCAAATGGTCCAGCGGCCAGGCCCACCCCGTCGAGGTCGAACACCCCATCTACAGCCAGTCCGCACTCCTCCGTTTTCTCATCGGCCGACCCATCGGAACCGGCGTCCAACCCCAGTCCGGAGACACCAGCACCGTCAAGCAGGTCGACCGCACCTTCGGCCCCTCCGAGCGCCTCACCGTCGACCTCGCCAACCCCGACCGCACCACCCTCAACCTCGTCCTCGGCCAGTCCGGCAACCCCGCCAGCCCCTGGTTCCTGGACCAGTTCCAATCCTGGCTCCACGGCGCAACCTACACCTTCCCCTTCACCAATCAGGCGACCACCCCCACCATCACCCACACCCTCACGCTCACCCCCCGCTAGCCATGCCCACCCCCACCATCGAAGCCACCAGCCTCTCCGCCAAACACACCTTCTCGAAGACCCCGCAACCCTCCATCCACCTCATCGCGGGCCACGGCGTCCAGGGCGACTGCCACGCCGGCGCCGCCACCCAGCATCTCTACCGCCAGCGCAAGAATCCCACCCAGCCCAACCTCACCCAGGTCCACCTCCTCCACGCCGAGCTCCTCGACCGCTTCTCCCTAACCCCCGGCCAGATGGGCGAAAACCTCACCACCCGCCACATCGATCTCCACGCCCTCCCCACCGGAGCCATCCTCCAGATCGGCGAAGCCGTCCTCGAGATCACCGGATACCGCACCCCCTGCATCCAGATCGACGACCTCCGGCCCGGCCTCATGAAGGCCGTCTTCACCCCGGAGAAACGTCCCAACGCCGGCATCATGGCCATCGTCCTCACCTCCGGCGAAGTCAAGCCCGCTGACTCCATCCAGATCACCCTCCCACCCGAACCCCACCGCCCCCTCGGTCCGGTCTAGAGCCGGTCTCCTGAAGGTGTGGTTCACCTCCTTATTGGCCAGTCATTGGTCAGACCACATGGGGTTCATTTTCTAATAAAGTGGTATGAAATCGCCGTTTTCTGCGAGTTCCCTGCATCCATGGTGTTCTAAAAGGGTTAGCGGGCAACGATCGAAATTTCCCAATGTTTCACCAGAAGCTTTTTGTGCGCAGAATGTGGGCCGTTGCATGGAAAAACCGGACAGCGGGCGCCGATTCGAAAGTGGTCTGCCATGGTGCGTTTATCGCGCGGATGAAGTCCGTCGGGGAACCCCTGAGCCGGTTCGCAGTCCGGCACACGGGGCCGGACCCGGGGCCGGGGCTCTTAGAGCAGATTCGCTGAAGGGTGAAGGGTTGTACGTTGGATGCCGTGGCGCTCCGGCCCACCTTAGCGACGATGAGACGTGTCGCGAAGGTGGGGCACCCAACTCTATACCGGCAGGCAATCCGCTCCAGGTGGCGGGCCTTCGGCCTTGAAAGCCACAGAGACTGGGAACCACAGCAACCTGATAGATCTCTCGTCGCGACCATCGGGAGCACCCAGCGAAGCCTAATGCGAGTCACGAAGGTCTTGCCGAAGGCCCCGTGGCCGTCCCCCGCGCAGGGCGCCTTTCACTCGTTTCTAACCGTTCCTCCCCCATCCGTATGTTCTAATCGGCTCCGTTGGACAACAGACATCAGGAGCCAAACATGCCCATTATCACCACCCAAGACGGCGTCGAGATCTTCTACAAAGACTGGGGAACCGGTCAACCCATCGTCTTCAGCCACGGCTGGCCCCTCTCCGCAGACGATTGGGACACGCAGATGCTCTTCTTCCTCCAGCACGGCTATCGCGTCATCGCCCACGACCGCCGCGGCCACGGCCGTTCCACCCAGGTCGCCGACGGCCACGACATGGACCACTACGCCGACGACCTCTTCGCCCTTACCACCCATCTCGACCTCAAGGACGCCATCCACGTCGGCCACTCCACCGGCGGCGGCGAGGTCACCCGCTACCTCGCCCGCCACGGCGAGAGCCGCGCCAGCAAGGCCGCCCTCATCAGCGCCGTCCCACCCCTCATGGTCCACACCGAAGCCAACCCCGAGGGCCTCCCCAAGTCCGTCTTCGACGGCCTCCAGGCCCAACTCGCCGCCAGCCGTACCAAGTTCTACCGCGACCTTCCCGAGGGCCCGTTCTACGGCTTCAACCGCGAACCGGCCAAGTCCTCCGAGGCCGTCATCGCAAACTGGTGGCGCCAAGGCATGATGGGCGGAGCCAAGGCCCACTACGACGGAATCGTCGCCTTCTCCCAGACCGACTTCACCGAAGACCTCAAGAAGATCACCATCCCCGTCCTGGTCATGCACAGCGAAGACGACCAGATCGTCCCCTACGTCGCCTCCGGGCCAAAGTCCGCGGAGCTCCTCCAGAACGGAACCCTTAAGACCTACAAGGGCTTCCCCCACGGCATGCCCACCACCGAGGCCGAGACCATCAACGCCGACCTCCTTGCCTTTCTGAAGGGTTGATCCCCGCATCTCCCGTTGGTCGCGAGCAAAATCCCGCCCCGACCAACGGGAGGACCGAAGCCGCTCGTCGCGCCACAAAAAGGTATACGAGTCATGAAATGACCGCCCCACGCGCAGTGGGCCCGTCCGGCAGGACACATCTACTTCCCAATCATCCCAATCGTTCCCAGCCACGTCTCTACCAGCTCAGGCCACGCCGTCACCGGAAACTTCGTCCGCCGCAGCCCAAACGCATGACCACCCTGCGCATACAGATGCATCTCGACCGGCACGCCCGCCTTCTTCAGTCCAGCGTAGTAGGTCAACGAATCCTCCACCCGATCCACATGGTCATCCTCGTTCTGCAGCAGGAACGTAGGGGGCGTCTGCCGCGTGATGTGGCTCTGGATATCCGGATTCAGCAGAGTCCCCTTATCCCCGAACGCAAGATGCCCAGGGTAAACAGCCACCGCGAAATCCGGGCGGCAACTCTCACGGTCCGCCGCATCGACCGCAGGATACAGACGCTGCTCGAAGTGAACGCTGATGGCCGCCACCAGGTGCCCACCCGCCGAAAATCCAAGCACTCCGATCTTGTGCGGATCGAGATGCCACTCCGCCGCATGAAGCCGCACCAGTCCCAGCGTCCGCTGCGCATCCTCGAGCGCGATCGGCGACTCCGGATAAGCGCCCCAGTAAGGACGCGACCGCGGAGCCGGAACCCTGTACTTCAACAGAACGCACGTAATCCCCTTCGACGTCAGCCAGTCGCACGCCTCCGTCCCCTCCAGATCGATCGCCAGCGCGGAATACCCGCCACCCGGAAACACGATCACCGCGGCCCCGGTGTTCCCTTTCGTCGGCGAATAAACCGTCATCGTCGGCACCGCAACATTCTCGATAGCAACCAGCGGTCGGCCCGCCACCAGCGAGTCCTTCCCGGTTGTCTTCGCGATCTCGGGCCCCTTCGCAGGCCGCGCATCCGGCACCGTCCTGGGCCATATCGGTATCTGCGTATGTCCACCCGCTGGTTGCCAAACGGTCGTCTGAGCATTCAGGCCACCGACTCCGAACAAAAGCACAAAAAGAAGAGCGTACCTCCCAAGCTTCATCCCCAATCCCCCTGCACGCAGCATAGAGCGAGACATGCTGTGCATCGATGCCCTCCCGGTAACCACGCAGGTGCCAAAATACGCCGC
>JAMFSC010000258.1 GCA_026225095.1 bacterium | reverse complement strand
CTTGGGAGTCTGAGCCTGGAGCAGCGGATCGCGGTGAAGTCGCAGTTGATGCGGAGTGGGTTGCTGGGCTGAGGGCGGTCGGTGTAGAGGCTGACGCCTGATGCAGTGGCGGCCCACCTTAGAGCAGGTTCGCTGAAGGGGTAGGGTCGTACGTTGGATGCCGTGGCGCTCCGGCCCACCTTAGCGACGATGAGACGTGTCGCGAAGGTGGGGCACCCAACTCTATACCAACAGACAATCCGCTCTAGGCGCGGTGAAGCGTTGCGCCGAAGGTGGGGCACCCATGTTCAGGGGCGATTTGAAGTGAGTACGGCCTGGCGGTTGCCGGGCCTTTTTGTTTTGAGTGGGAAAAAAGGAGATTGGATGAACGTTAAGTTTGCGGATATCAATGCGGCGGCGGATTACATTGGGCCGGGTGCGGTCGAAGTTCCGATGTATCAGACGGAGATTGTGGACCTGGTCCGTCGCAGGGGTGTGTTTGGACAGAGGATTCGTCAGGTTCCGGCTACGGGACATCCTTCGCGATTCTTCGAAGAGACGGCGATTCCTGCGCCTTCGGCCGCTGCGGGCTTTGTGGACCCGCGCAATATCGTGGCTCCGGTGGTCAACCCGACGCGGGTGGAGCGGAGTGTTCCGCTGAAGGCGCTGGTGGCTCAGATCAACTACAACCTGTTCGATATGGAGCTTGGCCAGCAGCAGAGCCAGTTTGCTTATCTGCAGGCGAAGGATCTGACCGACACGGTCGATGGCGTGCTGAGGACGCATGATGTCGCGCTTTGGAATGGCACGGATACGAGCCTGAGTTCGCCTACTACCGCGCAGTACTTTGGCGCGGCTGGGCAGATTGCGGCGGGTGGTAACTCGCTGACGATCGGCACGGGCCAGAGCATTGTGGACGGCTTCAAGTCGGCGATTGCGCAGATGCTTTCGAACACCTCGTATGGGGTGCGTCCGACGGCGATCTATGCCAACCCGGTGCTGCTGGACCTGGTGGATCGTGAGATGAAGACGCAGTTCAACGTGGTGTTGAATACTCGGCAGATTGAGGGCGGACTGACGGTGAAGACGCTTTCGACGCAGGCTGGGGACATTCCGCTGATTCCGGAGTGGACGCTGGGTTATACCGGTACGCCTGGTTCGGGTACGGCGGTGCTTCCGGCTTATATCGTGACCGAGGACCTGATTGAGTATCACTGGCTGAGTGAGCCGAATCCTCGGATCTTCAAGCTTGGTGTTCCGGGTTCGCTGGCTTCGCAGTATGTGGTGGTGAAGTTTGGCGGGCTGGTGGTGAAGGGTGCGAACTATGCGCACACCCAGGTGCTGGTGGATCGCTAGGGCGCGGGGTCGTGGGGCCGGTGTAGCGCGAGATAGTGCAAAGACTAAAGCGAAATACGGGGGTCTCTCCACTTCGCTGCGCTTCGGTCGAGATGACGAGCGTTTGTGGCGCTTCGATTGAGATGACGAGCCTTTGGGGCACTTCGGTCGAGAGTGCGGGTTTTTGTGGAGATGCATCACGATGGGGCGCCGGGGAATCGGCGCCCCTGCTTCATGGGGGATGGGCGATGAGTTTTATTGGTTTTCTTGAGGGGATTGGCAAGGAGTTTGCCAAGGGACTTTCGTTTGCGGTGAAGCTGGCGGTTCCGGTGGAGGCGTTGGCGAAGCTGTTGTTTCCTGGGGCTGCTCCGGCGATTACGGCTGGGGTGGATGTGGCGACGCTGATTCAGAATGCGGTGCTGCTGGTGGAACAGAAGTTTGCAGCGGGGGGGATGCAGAGTGCGAGCGGTGCGCAGAAGCTGGCCGAGGTGCTTCTGCTGACGGAGAAGGCGGTGACCACGCTGCTGAAAGAGCTGGGCGTTGCGGCGGATTCGAGCTATGTGACGAGCCTGGTGAATGCGGTGGTGGCGGTGCTGAATGTGCAGGCTGCGCCCACTGCTTCGACCGTGGCGACGGTTGTGAAAGCGGTCTAAAGCAATTCTCCCGGAGGTGTGGTTGCGCTCCTTATATGTCGGGCCTTCAGCCCTCGGTCGTTCGCGGTCAGGGAACCTAGGCCTTCGGCCTAGGCTGATATATGTCGGGCCTTCGGCCCTGAAGACCACGGCGATTGGTCTGGATGAGCGGCGAGCGAATGACTTTGGACGATGAGAGAGGGAGGGTGGATGGGGTATCTGGAGCCGGGGGAGTATGAGGCGTATGGGCTGACGGCGGAGACGCCGGATGAGTGGGTGAGGATGGCTTCGGCGTTGATCGAGGCTCATTGTCAGCGGACGAGTCTGATGGTGACCGGGTATGTGGAGCGGATTCGGCTGGTGGCGGGGGCGCGGACGATCCGGTTGAGCTATCTGCCGGTGGCGGCGGTGACGGGGGTGAGGGTTCGGTATGGGCGGGGGCGGCGGGGGGAGATCGAGAACCCCTGGTTGGCGCAGGTTGCGTTGGCTTATGGGTTGCCGGGGAGCTGGAACGCGCTGGATCTGTCGCAGGTGGATTTGGACGCGGTCGTTGGGGAGCTGACGCTTGGGTTCAACCTGCTGGGGATGGACTACAACGAGGTCGAGGTGACTTACGACGGGGGGCTTGCGAGTGTTCCGGTTGGGGTGAAGGTGGCTTGTGCGCAGGTGGTGAAGAATGCGCAGGCGATGCCGGCGCTGAATGTGCAGAAGACGCGGATGGACACGTTGCAGATGGAGTACTTCAGCGGGGATCTGCTGGATGGGTCGGTGCGCTCGCTGCTGCGGCCTTATGTTGCGACGAAGGTGGGATGATGAGCGATTTGGTGAGTGGTTCGGGAGTGGTGGGGCGGGCGGCGGATGCGCTGTTGCGGACGGCGGGGGGGCGGACGGTGAGGTTGCGGGTTCCGGCTGCGGGGGTTCCGGGGAGCGATGGGGAGGAGCTGGGGCTGGCGGCGCCGGAGTTTCGGGAGGTGGAGCTGGGTCCGGTGGCGTTTCGGAAGGCGAGGGCTACGGGAGGGGAGGCTCCGCGGTATGAGCTGCTGGTTTCGGAGTGGGCGGTGAAGGGGCTGGTGGGGGCACTGGGGTATGAGTCGGTGGCGGTGCTGTTTGGCGGGGTGGCGGGGGTGGTGGTGGATGAGCGGCTGATGTTTGTGGAGAGCTGCACGGCGAGCCAGGTGGGGGGGGAGGTTTACTGCTATCGGGTGGGGCTGCGGGGGCCGGTTGGGTTGGTGGTGTGAGGGGTTGATTACGCGGGTTTCGCGGCGTTTCAGAGAATGTGTCAGAAAGGGTTACGAATTTATGCAGGATTTGAAAGATACGTTTTTTTGGACGCTGCGGAACCGGATTGCGGCTGGGAACCCGGCGCGGACGGTGGTGGTGCGAGGGATTCAGCGACCAGGGGTGCTGGTGGAGGAGAACGAGCTTCCGACTGCGCAGGTGCCTGCGGATGTTTTTCTGATGAGCTGGACGGGGATGCGGGTGGATGACGCGGGGGCGGTTCCGCTGGTGGGGATGACTTGCTCGATCCGGTATGGGACGGATGGGAACTCGGGCATGGGGGGGATGGACCGGGGACGGCTGATGGGGGCGATGGACTCGGAGCTGGGTGCGGCGCTGGGGGGGACGGCGTTGCGGAATGTGCGGAAGGTGGATTACTCGGGGCTGGCGGCGGCTTCGGGGGACGGGGCGGCGGTGGCGATGGGGACGAATGTCTTCTGGGGTGAGTTGATGTTTGGGCCGGTGGGGAGGGTGGGGGAACGGCTGGAGCGGGTGGCTACGGTCGAGGTGTTCGGGTTTGTGGAAGTGGGGTCGTGATGGCGGGAGCCTCTGGGTTGGATGTGGGGATGGTGGGGCGGAGGGTGCGGGGGTACTTTGCGCCGGTGGATCGGGGGGCCGGGGCTCCGGTGATCTTCGATGCGGCGGTGTGGGGGCGGTTCGGGGTGGGGGCGGCTCCGGCTCCCTGGGTGGATTTGGGGTGGTGCTCGGGGTTCAGGAGGAGCTCGGGGACGAAGGTGGTGGAGGTGCTGGCGGGGGCTCCGGCGATGGTTGCGGGGCAGGTTCGGACGCAGACGGGGGCGGAGATCGGGTTCGAGTTTGAGACCTGGGGACGGCTGCAGATGGCGCTGGCGGCAGGGTCGCAGACGATGAACCTGCTGAAGGTGGCGGCGGGGGCTACGGCGAATGCAAGTGGTGGACGGGCGGGGGCGGCGGTTGCTCTGGGTGCGGGGTCTACGGCTACTTCGCTGGTGGTGGGGGCGGCGGCGGCGGCGTTTGCGGTGGGGGACCTGGTTGCGGTGGACGTGGACTATGCGGGGCAGGCCGGGTTTGTGGGGACGGGTGTGAGTGGGGCCTATGTGCGGTCGGCGGCGGCGGTGGGTGGGGATGTCAACTACGTGCGGCGGGTGACCTTGAACGTGGGGCGGGTGGCTTCGATCGGCGGGGGCTTGCTGGGGCTGGAGGTGGGGCTGCCGGCTGGGGTGCCCGTGGCGGGGATGCAGGCGAGCCCGATGGTGGGGTTCTGCGACCGGGAGGGGGGGAGCTTCTTCGCGGAGTGGTCGGCGGTGTTTGTGATGGATGGGGAGCAGGGGGACCGGGTGATCTTTCACTATCCGCGGCTGCAGGCGATGCAGGGTGGGTCGGAGAGGGAGAGTGCGCTGGGCGGGGGGCTGGGACGGATGCGGCTGGTGGGGGCTTTTCGGGCTCTGCCGGTGGTGGATGGGAACGATGGGGAGTCTTGTGTGAGCTTTCGCAGCTACTTTCCGGCGGCTCGGTAGGCTTGGGCGATTTCGAGATACAGGGAGGTTCGATGATTGGGATGAGAGTGCGGTGGGCGGCGGCGAAGATCGTGCTGGCGCTGGTGTTTGGGTTGGTGAGCTTGGCGGGGCCGGTGGGGGTGAAGGCGGCTTATGCGCAGGTGGCGACGACTACCGTCGTGGACACGGTGTATCACGCGGATGGGACGGCGGCGTCGGGGACGGTGCTGGTGAACTGGGCGGCGTTTACGACGATGGGAGGACAGTCGATTCCGGCGGGGAGTGAATCGATTGCGATCGGTGCCGGGGGAGCGCTGAGTGTGGCGCTGGTTCCGAATGTGGGGGCGACTCCGATTGGGGGCTACTACACGGTGGTGTATCACCTGGATGATGGGAGCGTGCAGAAGGAGTTCTGGGTGATTCCGGTGAGCAGCGCTTCGGTGAGTGTGGCCACCGTGAGGAGTACGGTGCTGCCTACGTCGGTGGCGATGCAGACGGTGACGAAGAGCTATGTGGATACGGCGATTGCGCGGGTTGCAGCGGGGGTTGCTCCGCTGGATGCTTCACCGTATGTCACGAAGACCGGGGACACGATGACGGGTCCGCTGGTGCTGCCGGGAGATCCGGTGTCGGCGAACCAGGCGGCGGATAAGCACTATGTGGATGCAAGCCTCGCTGGGTTCTCGGGTGGGCTGAGTGGGAAGGTCGTGCTGAATCCGACCGCGACGCAGGTGATTGCGCAGCCGGCGGGGACGGACCTGGAGGTGAGCCGGCTGAACGGGGTGGAGATCGCGAACCAGTATGCGGGGCCGACGACGAATGGCGTGGCGGGTGCGCTGGCCTCATCCGACTGCGTGGCTGGAGCGGCTTCGGGGGTTGGGTGCGTGGTGGAGGTGGAGCCGGGGACGAGCGAGATCTCGCAGTACGCGGCGTCGCAGATGCCGGGCAGGACGCATGTGGAGGATGAACGGGTGGGTGCGCGGCGGGACACGTTTGTGAATCCGGGCAATCCATTCCAGCCGGGCAACCAGGTGGCGGAGTCGATCAGTGTGACCTCGACGGAGAGCACGCAGGCGATCAATGCGGCGACGGGGCAGCAGGAGCCGCAGTCGGTCGCGTTTTCGATCAGCCATAACGTGTTGACGGGAGGATCGAACCTGTTTCCGGAGAACCTGGAGAATCCGCCTTACTTCAAATCGAACTATGCGGCGACGCAGATTACGGGCCGGTACTACACGCTGGGGCAGCATAGTTTGCTGGAGATGAGTCAGAACTGCTATGCGGTGGGCGACTGCCTGCTGGGGTCGCAGACGATTACTTCTTCGGGAGGGTATCGCGACTCGGCGGACGAGGGGGCGCATCCTTACGATCTGCATTATGGGGAGGATTCGCAGCTGTTCCAGGGGATCTGCTCGGCGGGCTGCACGACGGGCTCGCAGGTGGTGACGGTGGGATCGCAGGTGGGTGGAGGAACGCAGGGCGAGGGACGGTTTCTGATCGACAAGAATCCGGCGAAGGTGATCTCGACGGGGGTTCTGACGGGTGGAGCGAGCCCCGGTCTGCATGCGTTGGCGACGTTTTCGGGGACGAGCTTTCCGGTGAGCACAATGTTCTCGACGGCGGCAGCCTATCTTTCGCAGATCCACAATCTTTCTCCGGGCACGGTGACGGTTGCGATTGCGACGAGCGGAGTTCCGGCGGGATTTTCAACCAGCACGGCGGCGGCTCCGGGAGCGTCGGGCGTCGCCTGCGTCGCGGACCAGTCAGTTGGTCTGCTTGAGAACTACGAGATGGTACCGTACACGGTTGTCGATGGAAGCCACCTGCAAATGACGCTGGCGAAGCCGCATGGTGCTCCTGCGACGATCGCAATCGGTGGGCTGTGCGGGTACGGCGTGGAGCAGACGGTGGATACGACGTCCGGGTTCCGTCAGGTGTTTCCGGTGATCGGATCGCCATCGAGTGCGAGCCTTTACTATGCCGCGGCGGCGTCTGCGGTGCTTGGACGGACGGGGCAGACATCGGCTTACGTGAATGTGAGCCTGACGATTCTGAGCCTGGTGCGCAGTACGAACGTGGTGACGGTGACCTTTGCAGGTGGCAACTATCCGGATGTGAACGGACTGACGCTGACGATTGCGGGCGTGGCGGACTCAAGCTTCAACGGCAGCTTCGTGGTGACGAGCACAAGCTCGACGACGCTGACGTATGCGCAGACGGGGGTGAACAGCACGAGCTCGGGAGGAACGGCGTCGATCGTGACGGGTGGATTCGCACTGTATCCGATGGCGGAGGTGGTGGGGGTCTACGACGCGGCGACGAAGTCGGTCGATGGCCAGATGACGCTGGCTCCGAACACGGTGGCGTGGGCTGCGAACGATGCGGTGGAAGAGCCTCACTTCTACTCGATCAAGGTGGGTGGGGATATTGAGCATGTGGCGCAGAAGCTGCCGCGACCAAACCAGACGCAGGCGGCGGGATACTCGTACGAGGACCTGAACGGGGTTGGTCTGCGGGGATTCGACGTTGCCAACAAGACGGCTGCGTCGAGCTACTTTGGCAATGGCGGCACTCATGCTCCGCCGGACGCGGCGTACTCGACGGAGGGGGTCTGGAACCGGACTTTTATCGGACAGGCGGGTGAGCAGACGGCTTTTGAGCTGTTCTGTAACTCGAAGGGCTGCAATCGCTGGAACTCGGTGTACAACCTGTTCGAGCTGCAGAGCTCGGCGGGCTTCGATACGATGAGCTTCGATCCGGCGGGGAGCAACCTGCAGATCGGCGTGCGTGGGTCGGTGTATGGGTTCTCTCCGCTGGCGTTTACGGCGGGGACGGCAAACGTGGGGACGATCAACGCGACCACGATCAATGCGACGACGGTGAATGCGACGAGCGTGACTGGGTTGAGTGGATCGAGCATTGCCACGGGGACGGTGGCGGCGGCTCGGCTTCCGCTGATGGGGGCTTCGGGTGCGACCCATGCGGCCGGGCTGGCGCCTGATCCCGGGGCTACGACGGGGACGACGCGGTATCTGCGGGAGGATGGGACGTGGATGGCCCCAGTGGGCGGGATGAGCTCGTTCAACGGCAGGTCGGGCGCGGTGGTTGCGGTGAGCGGGGACTATAGCTTCGGGCAGATTGCGGGGAGTGTTGCGGCGACGCAGATGCCGGCTCTTTCGGGGGATGTGGCGAGCAGTGCCGGTGCAACGGTGACGACGCTGGCCACGGTGAACGGCGCTCCGGGGAGCTATGGCAGCGCATCGACGGTTCCGGTGCTGACGATCGACGGCAAGGGCAGGGTGACGTCGTCGGGCTCGACGGCGCTGGTTCCGACATCGACGGGCATCATTGCGGGCCTGGGCTATACGCCGGGGGCGGCGACTCCGCTGCTGACGGGGATGCTGGCACGGTATGACATGGTTCCGGCACACATCAGCGGAACGACGCTGGTGGACCAGTCGGGGAGCGGAAACAATGGGACGTTCGCGGCTTCTGCCCCGGTTTCGACCGCGCAGGGTCTGACGTTCGCCATCGGCACGGGGGTTCAACTGCCGGCGGCGGTGAACGCGGCGCGGACGGTGATCGTTGCGGCCTACATCACGCCGCTGGTGGGAGCGGTGCAGCCGGCTACGGGAACCTATCCGGGATTTGTGACCTCGACGCTGAGCACGGGCTACAACTTTCTCTATGGCTATGCGAAGACGTTCAGCAGCGGTGCGTTTTATGGCGGGTCGTCGGTGTTTGCGCCGAGCAGCTTCGTGAACAGCAACTTTTCGACCTCGTGCAACCTGGTGTTGAGTGGATACCATGTGTTCGCGGAGTACCTGGGAACGAACGCATCGACGGACCCGGATCATATGTATGTCGATGGTCAGGAGTGCGCTTCGTACAACTTTCACCTGGCCAGCGCGGGGTTCCAGACGTCGGGCAACTTCTACCTTGGAGTTCCTCCGAGTGGGACGTTCGCGTCATCGGGGATGAACGGTCAGATGTACTTTGCGGAGATGTCGGCGACGGGTTTGACGGCGAGCCAGATCCAGACGGAGACGGCTGCGATCAACACGATCGTGGCGGGGCGGGGTGTGGTGATGACGCCGGCTCCGCTGAACTTCGGCACTCCCCAGCTGATCTGCGGGATCGACAGCATCACGGCGGGATACCTGGCGGGTGGGGTTCCGGGTTCGTGGTGCAGCAACCTGACGCTGACGAACCAGCCGGCTTACTCGATCATCGATGTCGGCATCACGGGGCTGTACCTGGAGGCGGCGACGGGTTCGGCTCCGAATCGCGAGGCGCTGGACTGCAAGAGCGCGCAGGGGCCGAATATCTATATCGCGTTTGGCGGGACGAACGACCTGGTGGGTTTCGCGTCGTCGCCGGCACAGGCGTTCGCGGAGCTTGGCGGGCTTGTCCAGACGATGAAGCAGGCCGGATGCAGGGTGGGCGTGGGAACGATGATCTCGCGCACAGGCAACACGGGGTATACGGGGGCGGCCAGCCTGGATTCGCTGAAGGATGGCTATGATGCGCTGATTCTGAATGGGTGGAAGCAGATCGGCGCGGACTTCGTGGTCGACTTCGCGGCCGACCCCAGGCTGGGAGCGGATGGGGCTTATGCCAATCCGAATACGACGGCCTGCGGCGGGGCGAGCTGCTTTTCTGTCGACGGCATTCATCCGTTGGCGGCAGGGCAACTGGCGCTGGCGGCTGAGGCGAGCAATGCGTTGAACTACTATGCCTCGTCGGATACGCTGCCGGTGGTGGTAAGCGCGCTGCCGTATACGATGACGGCGGGCAATGCGGCGGTGGATGTGCCTGCGACGATCACGGCGGGTGGGCAGATTACGCTGCCATCGTGCCTGGGACAGAGCGGGGCGCGGTACAGGATCAACAATCAGCAATCGGCGTTTGGGGTGACGGTGATCGGGAGCGCAACCACGCAGCCGATCAATGGTCTGACGACGGCGGTGACGGTTCCGGCGAATGGGTCGGTGACGGTGATCGATGTTCCGAATCCGAAGACGGTGGCGGGTTGCCACTGGGAGATGTAAGGCGGGAAGGTGGGCCGGGGCTGGGTGCCTCGGCCCTTCTGCCAGGGTGATGGTTTGAGCTGATGGGCAGGGTGGGAGTTGAGACGATTGCTGCGGAATCAGAAGGATATGAAGGAGTTGCTGGAGCGGGGGCTGATGATGGAGGAGCGCCCGCCGGAGATGGGTGGGGATACCGTGGGGATGCGCATGGCGGCGAATCTGCTGCGGGTGCGGGATAGGACGGGGAGGATCCGGAGGTTCAACGCGAACCGGGCGCAGCGGGAGTTCGAGGCGACGAGGGGGCGGCAGAATATCGTGCTGAAGGCTCGGCAGATGGGGGTGACGAGCTGGGTGGCAGGACGGTTTTTTCTGAAGACGATTACGGCGCAGGGGGTGCTGACGGTGCAGGTGGCCCAGACGCGGGAGGCCGCGGAGGGGATCTTCGGGATGGTGCAGCGTTTCTGGGAGAATCTTCCGGAGGGGATGAGGGAAGGGCCGCTGCAGCTGAAGCGGTCGAACGCCGGGCAGATGGTGTTTGGGAAGCTGGATAGCGAGTTTCGCGTGGTCAGCGCTTCGGATGAGAATGCGGGGCGGGGGTTGACGATTCAGAACCTGCACTGCAGCGAGGTGAGCCGGTGGCCAGGGGATGCGGGGGCGACGCTGGCGGGGCTGCGGGCGGCGCTGGCTCCGGGGGGCGAGATGGTGCTGGAGTCGACTCCGAATGGAGCGTATGGATGCTTCTACGAGGAGTGGTGCCGGGCGCAGGAGTATGGGATGGTGCGTCACTTTCTGCCGTGGTGGTGGGAGAAGGCTTATGTGGCGGAGGCGGCTCGGGATCTTCGGGACGAAGAGCGGGTGCTGATGGAGCGGCATGGGCTGACGGCGGCGCAGATCGGGTATCGGCGGGGGCTGGAGGCGAGCTACCGGGGGCTGCGGTCGCAGGAGTTCGCTGAGGACGCGGAGACGTGTTTTCGGGCTACGGGCGAGTGCTGCTTTGAGGTAGAGGCGATCGAGGGACGGTTGGGGGTGGTGGGGCCGGTGCGGGAGACGAGGCGGGGTGGGGCGCTGCTGGTGTGGCTTCCTCCGAGGAAGGGCAAGGAGTACCTGGTGGCGGTCGATACGGCGGGGGGTGGGGCTGGTGGGGACTATGCGGCGGTGCAGGTGATCGAGATGAAGAGCGGGATGCAGTGTGCCGAGCTGCGGGAGCGGCTTGGAGCGCTGGAACTGGCGCGGGCGGCGGCTTCGCTGGCGCGGGAGTATGGGGGGGCGACGATTGCGGTGGAACGGAATAATCATGGAAGCGCGGTGCTCGCTTACCTCGATGCCACGGAGCGGTATGCGAAGGTTTGGGCGGGGCGGGATGGAGTGGCGGGATGGCTGACCACGGCGGGGTCGAAGCCGGGGATGGTGAGCCGGATGGGGGCTCTGCTGGTGGAGTCGCCGGAGGTGTTCTTTTCGAAGAGGCTGCTGGGGGAGTGCAGGACGTATGTGGCGTTTGAAGGTGGGAGGACGGGTGCGGTGGCGGGGGCGCACGACGATTGCCTGATGGCGATGGCGGTAGGGCAGGCGGTTCGGGCGGAGATGCGGTAAAGGCGCCCTGCGCGGGCGGCGGTCACTCCGTGACTTGTATACCGCTTCGCTGGGTGCTCCCGATGGTCGCAAGAGAAGATCCGTGCCGACCATCGGGAGGGCCATGCGACGCGTTCACGAGTCACGAAGTGACCGCCCCACGCGAAGTGGGCCCGTCCGGCAGGACTGGTATGCTGAGGCGGAGGTGGCGACGTTTGGCAGTGCTGGCGGTGCAGGCGATCCGAAGGATGCGGGGCGGGGCGCAGAGCCAGTTAATGCTGGGAGCGGATGGAAAGCTGTGGGTGGTCAAGTTCCAGAACAATCCGCAGCATCTGCGGGTGCTCGCCAATGAACTGATCGCGACCAGGCTGGCGGCGGCGGTGGGGCTGACGGTTCCGGTATGCGATGTGATGGAGGTGACAGACTGGCTGGTCGAGCATACGGCCGAGATGTATATAGAGTTGGGCCGGGGGGAGAAGCCGCGATGCTCGGCAGGGCTGCAGTTTGGGAGCCAGTATGTGGGTGGACTGATGCCGGGACAGGTGGTCGACTATCTTCCGGAGGGGCAGATGGACGAGATCCGGAATCGGGACGAGTTTGCCGGGATGCTTTGCCTGGATAAGTGGGCGGGAAACTGTAATGGGCGGCAGGCGGTCTTTTCGCGGGGGCCGCGGGAACGGAAGTATCGGGCTACGTTTATCGACCAGGGGTTCTGCTTCAATGCGGGAGAGTGGACGTTTCCGGACTCTCCGCTGCGTGGGGTGTATGCGCGGAACCAGGTATATACAGGGGTGACGGGGTGGTCGAGCTTCGAGCCGTGGCTGAGCCGGATGGAGACGCTGGAGGCTGGGACGCTGTGGGAGATCGCGGAGGGCGTTCCCCCGGAGTGGTACGGTGGGGACCTTTCGACGATCGAACGGTTGATGGAGAAGATGCTGGCGCGACGGGGCAGAATCAGGGATCTGGTCGGGTCGTTTCGGACTTCGAGCCGGGAGCCCTTCCCGAACTGGTCGGCAAGGGCGAAGATGGTGGTGCCACGGCAGTTTGCCGGGCACGATGAGATGGGTAGATTCGTGATGTAGCTTGGATGTGGTTGGCGGAGGTAAGGGTCGATGGAGCGGGTGCCGTGTGAGTTCTTCCTGGTCCGGTATGTTCCGGATGTGGTGAAGGGCGAGTTCACGAACATCGGGATTATTCTGCGGGAGGCGTCGGGCACGGGCGGCGGGGCGGTGGTGCGCTTTACGCGGGACTGGAGCCGGGTGCGGTGCATGGATACGGAGGCGGATGTCGATCTGCTGGAGGCGCTCGAAGGGGAGATCGGGGAGCGGCTGCGGGTTGGGGTGAGCGCGAAGGATCCCAAGGGCGTGCTGGAGGTGCTGGAGGATTCGCTTTCGAACTCGGTGCAGATGAGCCCGGTGGGGGCTTGCCTGGCGGAGAATGTGGCAACCGAGATCGAGCTGCTGATGAAGATGTATGTGGAGCCACTGAAGATGCCGGCGCGAGGCCGGGTGGGTGCGCGGACGGGGCGGGGGGCGATTGCGGGGAAGATGCGGACGGAGTTTGAACGGGCTGGCGTGTGGGGGATGATGCGGAAGAAGATCGCGGCTTCGGTTTATACGCGGGCGGGGGACCCGATGCGGATCGACTGCGGGTATCGGCCGGGAGCGGAGGCTCTCGTCCGGATGTTTCAGGCGGTTTCGCTGGATGGGGATGTGGAGGGGGCCAAGGGGCTGGCTTACTCGGCGGAGCGGCTGCGGGAGGGGGTTCGGAGGGTGGAGGGTGCGGGATTGGAGCTGACGGCGGTGGTGGAGCCGGTGCGGGAGATCTCGGATCTTGAGGATGAGTCGGATGAGCGGTGGCAGCGGTACCGGTTCGGGGTGGAGGCGATGGAGCGGGAGGCGATCCGGGTGGTGACGGTGAACGACCTGGTGAGGGTGGCGGCGACGGCGCGGATGGAGCTGGGACTCTAAAAGCCCACTGCGCGTGGGGCGGTCACTTCGTGACTTGTATACCGCTTTGCGTGGTGCTCCCGATGGTCGCAAACGGAATCCCGTGCCGACCATCGGGAGGACCACGCGACGCGTTCGCAAGTCACGAAGTGACCGCCCCACGCGCAGTGGGCCCGTCCGGCAGGACAGTTTCTGGCAGAGCACTGAGGCTCTGCCATTTCTTTTGCAAAATACACGGCTTTGAGGGGGTGTGGCTTGGGTTTGACGGACAGGGTTCAGGACGTATGGCGACGGATGACGGGAGTTGAGGCAGGGGTGACGGAGCGCAAGACAACAATGCTTCCATCCATCCTGACCGCCTATGGAAGTGGGCGCGCGGGGCAGACGCTGGTGAAGCCAACGGCGGCGAACCTGCGGCGGTTCGCCGAGACGCCGGTGGCGCGACGGGCGATCAACGCGGTGAAGGACAAGATCGCATGCATGGACTGGCAGGTGAAGGTGCGCCGGGGCTTCATCGAGAGCGAAGTTCCGTTTGCGACGGAGCGTTTGAAGGCGCTGCGGATGGCCCTGCACGAACCGAACGCGGGGGACAGCTTCCGGACGCTCTTTGAGCAGGTGCTGGAGGATGTGCTGGTGGGTGGCTTTGGGGCGGTCGAGATGGAGTTGACCGGCGATCCGGAACACCCATTTCGGCTGTGGGCGGTCGATGGAGCGACGATCCAGGTGGATGGGACGTGGGATGGAGATGCCGCGACTCCGCGGTATGGGCAGGCGACGGGCAGGGTGGGCAAGGATGCCGTGGTCCCTCTGCTGGACGAGGAGTTGATGTATGTCCGGCTGAATCCGCGGACGCATACGGCGTTTGGGCTGGGGCGGCTGGAGGTAGCGTTCGAGACGGTGAACCAGTTCCTGGGGGCGAACCGGTATGCGGGGAAGCTGGCTTCGAACTCGGTGGTGCAGTATGCGCTGTGGCTGAACCAGACGACTCCGGAGCAGCATGAGCGGCTGATTCACTGGTGGCAGGATGAGATCGAAGGCACGGGCAAGGTTCCGATCCTGAGCTGTGAGCAGAAGCCCGAGGTGCTGCGCTTTGCGGGGGGTACGGATGCGGATCTGCATTTGCAGTGGCAGGAGTTTCTGCTGCGGATGATTGCGAATGCGTTCGAGCTGCCGCCGATGATGCTTGGGGTGTCGCAGGATCTGAACAAGGCGAATGCCGCGGAGATGGCGGACGAGGCGTTCCAGAGCGCGGTGGTTCCGGTGGCGAAGCTGCTGGCGGAGCACATCACGCGGGACCTCTTTGGCAAGCGGCTGGGCTGGCGGGAGTTTGAGTTTGTCTTCAACGATCTGGAGGCGCGAGACCCGATGGAGGAGCTGTCGGTGCAGACGGAGCTGCTGAAGGCCGGAGTGTTGACGGTGGATGAGGTGCGGGCGATGCGTGGGCTGGCTCCGGTCGGGCAGGGTGTGGGTGACGCTGACCCGGAGGGGGTGCCGGCTTGACGATCACGATCGACAACCTGGATGGCGAGGGGCCGGTGGACTATAGCGGGGCGCTTTGGGCCGGGGCTCCGCTGACGGTCGAGAGAGGGCTGAATGTGCCTTCGCGGTGTCGTGGGGTGCTGGTGCTGGAGGGCTCGGGGGTGGGGACACCGGTGCGGCGGGGGCGGGTGGTGGTCTCGAATGAGGCTGGAAGCGCCCTGTTTACGGGGTACCTGGCGACGGAGCCGGTGGCGGTCTACGAAGGCGGCGGGTTGACGGGTCCGGTTTATCGGTATGCGTTCGACGCGGTGAGCGATGAGTGGCTGCTGGATCGGCTGGCGGTTCCGGCGGGTGGGGCTTCGCTGGGAGTCGCGGGAGGTGCGGCTCTGCGGACGTTGACCCAGCGGGTTGGGGGCGGATTGGTCTCGGCTGCCGGGGTGACGGGTGGGAGGAATATCGGGGTGTTCCAGCCGGTTCCGGCGGATGCGTGGTCGGCGAACGCGGGGGCGCTGGCGGGGGCGGCTTATGGGGCTTACCGGGTGGTGGATGGAGCGCTCTTGTTTACGTCGGCGGGGAGTGTGACCCATGCTTTGAGCGATGGGGATGGGACTCTGGCTCCGGCGGCGCTTGGGGTTGGGCATGTGAAGGAGCTGGCGAACGATGTGACGTTGACCGGGGAGCGGGAGCCGACGGCTTATGTGACGGAGATGTTCGCGGGAGATGGGACGACGGCGGCGTTCGTGCTCTCGGAGGCTGCGTTCAAGGCGACGGCGGCGCAGGCGAAGGTGGTCTCGGAACCGTTCGATACGGGGAGCTTCGATCCGGCGGTTTGGGCGGTGACGGATCCTGGCTCGCACCTGGGGTTTGGCGCAGGTGGGCTGGTGATGACGGGGGGCAACGGGTTCGACGGACAGACGACGCTGACGGCGGTCGACGCGATCGAGATGGGCGGGTCGCTGGTAGTCGAGGCCGGGGCGGTGGTGCTGGGAGCGGGAAGCGATGGGGTGCTGTGCGGGCTGTTTTCGGGGTCGACGGTGCGGGCGAACTGCTTTGCGGGATATAACGTCCGGCAGAGCGGGGGGGCCACGCTGGTGACGCCGATGTTGAACGGGGTGGAGGTCGGGGGAAGCCTTACGGCGCTGAGTGGGCACGCCTATACGTTGCGGATTCGGCTGCACTGCGCGGAGATGCAGCGGGTGGGGCAGACCTACTACGCACGGGTGGACGGTGTGGTTGAGGCGTTCGGTGGGGGGCTGGTGAGTGCGCCGATGTCGGTGGTGTTCGAGGTGGTCGATACGGGGCTGAGCTCAAATACTCCGGCGACGGTGTTGTACGACTCGGCGGTGGTGGGGACGGTGGGGTCAACGCCTGCTAGCTGCAGCTTCTGCGCGGTGGCTGCGGTGCAGATCTTCGGGTCGATGGGGTTCTGCCGGGTGACGCAGACGGGGTCGGTGTGGGTGGTGAGCAGGCGGGCTTCGGGGGTGACGTTTACGCGGTTGATCGGGGAGGCGGGCGAGGGGGTCGATTGCAAGCTGACTGGCTCGGCGGGGATGGACGTCGTGACGTTCTTTGCGGGGCGGATCCCGTTGCCGGGGGAGACGGTCTCGGTGAGCTACCGCAGGTCCGGGCGAGCGGTGGCGCGGATTGAGGATGCGGGCAGTGTTGCTGCCGAAGCAGCGGGGGGTGGCAACGGGACGGCGCGGTGGCTGGGACGGGTGGTGAGGCCGCAGGCGCGGAGCTCGGCGGACTGCGAGAGTGCGGCGCTGGCGGTATTGAGTTTCGCGACGGCGCGAGCGGCGGCTTTGAGTGGGAGCTACCGGGCCGTGGTCTCGGCGGCGGGCGGGACGGCGGAATTTGTCGGTGGGGATGTGTGGCCGGGAGATGTGCTGGCGTTGACGGTCGACGGGGTGGCGCTGAATGTGATCGTGCGCAAGGTCGCGATCGTGGATGGACATGCCGAGCCGGAGGTGCTGGGGTATGAGATTGGCTTCGCCAATGATTGGGCGGAGGGGTTGGGGATTGATCTTTCGGAGGGAATCTCGGGGGATGCCGCGTTTCCGGTTACGGCGGGGACCGGGGCGGCGGAGGTGCTTGCGAACCTGCAGCAGATGGCTGTTACGAGTGCTACCGGGTCGGCTCTGCAGGTGGATGCGGGGACTGCGGCGCCGGTGGGGGGTGGGTTCGAGGTGAGGCTTCGTGATGGGGGGTTCGGGGCTGGGGCGGCGGCGGATCTTGTGCTGCGGTCGCCGGTGCGGAGCTTTTCGATTCCGCGGGTGTCGGCGGGGGAACGATACTTTGTGCGGATGTATGACGGGAGTGCGCCGTCGCTTTATTCGCGGTGGTCGAGTGCGGTGTTCTGCAATCTGCCAGTTGCTTAAGTACCCACTGCGCGTGGGGCGGTCACTTCGTGACGTGTATACCGCTTTGCTGGGTGCTCCCGATGGTCGCAAACGAAGATTCGTGTCGACCATCGGGAGGACCATGCGACGCGTTTGCATGTCACGAAGTGACCGCCCCACGCGCAGTGGGCTCGTCCGGCAGGACAGATTTTCTAAAAGAAGGAGGAGCGATGACTGAGTTCGAAGGGCAGGTTTTAGCGGATTTGCGTGTGCTGAAGAGCCAGATGGAGCAGGTGATGGGAATTGGGCAGCCAGGGCGGCTGCATCTGCTGGAGGATCGGGTTTTGCAGCATGAGCAGGGAGTGCAGCGGATCAAGGGAATGGCCGGTGCGTATGGGGGATTGCTGACGGTGGTGCATCTTTTCATCGCGTATCTGGGCGAAAAGCACCGGTAGGAGATGGGCCAATGTGCGGAAGAAACGGTTAGGGGAGGGTCGATGGATTTCTTTGCGATTTTGTTGCGTGGGCTGACGTTTCTGCCGAACGCGGTGGAGGCGATCGAGGCTTTGTCGGGGGGCAAGACGAGCGAGGAGAAGAGGCAGGCGGCGGTTGAGATGGCGGGGGACACGATCAACGTGGCGGATGCGGTGGCGGCCAGGCAGATTGTCGATGCGGCAGGGTTTACCGAGGGGCTGGGCAAGATTGTGGATGGGGTAGTGGACTGTCTGAATGCGAGTGTGTGGTTCAAGGGCTAGGGCGGGGTGGACTCGTATAATCGGGCTATGAGCGCGGAGCCGTTGGTGGGTGTGGTAATGGGAAGCAAGAGCGACTACGCGGTGATGCAGCGTGCGGTCGAGGTGCTGAGGGAGTTTGGCGTGGCGCACGAGGTGAAGGTGGTGAGCGCGCATCGGACCCCGGACCTGCTGTTTGAGTATGCGGAGGCGGCCGCGGGACGGGGGCTGCGGGTGGTGATCGCGGGGGCGGGTGGCGCGGCGCATCTGCCGGGGATGATGGCGGCGAAGACAGTGGTTCCGGTGCTCGGGGTTCCGATTGCGGCGACGGCGCTGCAGGGATTCGATGCGCTGTTGTCGATTGTGCAGATGCCGAAGGGGGTTCCGGTGGGGACGATGGCCATTGGGGCCTCGGGGGCGGCGAATGCGGGGCTGCTGGCGGTGGCGATGCTTGGGACGACGGATCGGGTGTTGCAGGAGAAGCTGGTGGCCTGGCGGGAGGCCCGGCGGGATGAGGTGCTGGCGCAGGTTGTCGGCGATGAGGTTGCGGAGTGAGTGAGAATGAGAAGAGGATTGCGGCGAGGCCTTTGCTGCCGGGTGCGACGATCGGGATTCTGGGCGGCGGGCAGCTGGGGCGGATGATCGCGATGGCGGCGCGGGGGATGGGATACCGGATTCTGGTGCTGGACCCGGACCCGGGATGTCCGGCGCGGTTTGTGGTCGATGGGTGTATCGAGGCGGGGTGGGACGATAGCCGGGGGGCGGCGAACCTGGCGCGTGGGTGCGATGTGGTGACGCTCGAGATCGAGCAGATCTCGGAGCACAGTATGGAGGCGGCGGCGAGCTTCTGCCCGGTGCGGCCTGGCGGGGCGATGCTGCGGGTGATTCAGGACCGGATCGAGCAGAAGGACTGGCTGCGGAAGCATGGGTTTCCGGTTGGAGAGTATCGAGCGGTGCGGTCGCTGGACGATCTGCGGGAGGCGATTCCGGCGCTGGGCGGAAGGTGCTTCTGTAAGAGCGCTCGGGGTGGGTATGACGGGCGCGGGCAGGGCAGGGTCGGGTTTGGAGATGGGGCGGGAACGGAAGAGGAGCTGCGGGGGGCGTGGGAGGCTCTTGGCGAGGGGGCAGGTGTCGTCGAGCGGGCGGTGGAGCTGGAGCGGGAGATCAGCGTGATGGTGGCGCGGAGCCCGAGTGGTGAGGTACGGGTTTATCCGGCGGCGTGGAACCATCATGTTCACCAGATTCTGAGCTGGAGTGTGATTCCGGCGGCGATTCCGGCGGAGATGGAGCTGGAGGCGCGGAGGATTGCGGGGGAGATCGCGGATACGTTCCAGCTGGAGGGTCTGCTCGCGGTGGAGATGTTTGTGACGACGGACGGGAGGCTGATGATCAATGAGCTGGCTCCGCGGCCGCATAACAGCTATCACGAGAGCGAGCGGGCGTGTGTGACCGGCCAGTTTGAGCAGGCGGTGAGGGCGGTGTGCGATCTGCCGCTTGGCGATGTGGATGTCGTGCAACCGGCGGCGATTGCGAATCTGCTGGGGGACCACTGGATCGGGAAGGATGGCGGGGCGGTGGAGCCACGATTCGACCGGGCGCTGGAGGTTCCGGGGGTGAGGCTGCATCTGTATGAGAAGCTGAAGCCGCGCAAGGGGAGGAAGATGGGGCATCTCTCGGCGGTGGGGGCTACGGCCGATGAAGCGGTAGAGAGGGTACTGCGGGCCAAGGCTGCGTTGTAGTCGGCGCCGGTAGCCTGGTTGATTCCGTGGTAACCTTGCTTCGCATCGTTCGATGGGCTTGAAGCGTCTACTGGATAGTGGGAGGTCGTGGATGAACGGACGTGAGATCGAGCATCTGCTTTCGCTGATCGACCAGAACATGCTGCGGAATACGCGCCGGGCCGAGATACTGGCCTATCTGCGGGATAATGAGCCGGCAGTGCTGGGTGCGCTGCGATCGACGGAGAAGGTAACGGTACCGACCTCGTCAGGATCGGTCGAGATCAATTTGGCTGACTTACAGGCGCTTGTTGCATAGTGCTCGCGCTGAGCCTGACGTTTCTTGCCGCGACGTTCATTCTTGGTCCTGACCTTCTCTCCCGCTGGATCTTAAGTTTTGTTGTACCGCGCAGGAGCCTTTCGCAGAATCGCGGCGAAGAGGTGATGCGGGCTATCGTCTGGGCGGCGGGTCCGCTGGCCCTGGTGATCCTCTGGACATGGGTGGGGCACACGCTGGCTTCGTGGGGGAGCTGGGGCGATGTGCGGGTTGTCTCTTCGGGGCTTTACAGCAGCAGCTTCTTCGATGGACATACCGATGCTTTTTTCCGGGCTTTGCCGCGGGTGCTCGGCATGGTGGGATCGCTGCTTTGGAGACTTTATCTGATCGTGCTCGTATGTGCAGTGGCGCTGGATGTGGCGATCCTGCGGTACAGCCGGTTGCGGAGCATGTTGAAGCCACAGTGGGCGAAGTCTTTGCTGGCAAGCGTGGTGCTGCCGCGTGTCTCGGAGTGGCATGTTCTGCTCTCCGATATGCTGCTGCCGACCGCGGAGGTGTATCTTGGCGTCGATGTGCTGACCAAGAGCGGGACGCTGTACGAGGGCGAGGTCCAGGACCGGATGCTGGGCGCGGACGGCTCGCTGCAGACGTTGACGCTGGCGGGGGTGAGGCGTTTCTCGCGCGATGCCTTTCATAAGGCGTTGGAGCTGGATGGGAGCGTGCGGCGGGAGGACTTCTGGCGCAATGTTCCGGGGGAGCTTTTTGTGATCCTGGGATCGGACATTGCGAGTTTGAATGTGCGTTACGAGCCCAAGAGGGCCGGGGCTTCGGGATTCACGCTGGAGTTGAGCAAGGACGAGGCGGAGTCGGTTCGGAGCCTGCTCTCCAAGCTCAGTGTGCCGGGGACGAATGGGGGAGAGGGAATCTGAGAACGATTTTGGTGCCGGAACCGAGGAGAGCAAACGCAGATTCCCTTCGGGAATGACAGACAAAAGTACAAAGGCGAAACGTCCGAGATTGAAGTCGCTCTAACGGCAACAGCCGCCGGCATCGGGATGCCTGCGGCTGTTGGTGATGGTGGAGGGACGTCTATCCGAGGTCTTCGGACCAGTTTTCGAGGTAGGCCTTGAAATCGGACATGAATTTGCCGGCGTCGGCTCCATCGACGATGCGGTGATCGAAGCCGAGCGTGAAGCGCTGGATGGAGCGGATGGCGATGGCGTCGGCGCCGTCCTTGTCCGTGATGACCTCAGCCTCTTTGTTGAGGCCGCCGATGCCGAGGATGGCGGACTGCGGCTGGTTGATGATGGGGGTGCCGAACTGCTCGCCGAAGATGCCGGAGTTGGTGAGGGTGAAGGTGCCGCCGGAGATTTCGTCCG
>JAMFSC010000257.1 GCA_026225095.1 bacterium | reverse complement strand
TCGTCCAGATCGACGCCAAGGCCGGGCGCCTCGCCCGGATGCATGTATCCGGCCTCGAAGCGGTACTGGTGGGGAAACACCTCATCGGTCAACGTGCTGTGATGCATATGCTCCTGGATGCCGAAGTTGTGCACCGCAAGCCCAAGGTGCAGCGCCGCCGCCATCGTCACCGGGGAGAGGTCCGTCGCCCCATGGAATCCGGTGCGAACGTGGTACATGGCCCCGAAGTCCGCCGTCTTCTTCGCGTGGGTGATGCCGCCGCCGTGCACGATCGTCATCCGGATATAGTCGATCCACTGCCGCCGGATCAGGTCATGAGCATCCCAGACCGAGTTGAAGACCTCACCGGTCGCGATCGGCGTCGTCGTATGCCGCCGGATCAACTCGAAGCCCTCCTGCAACTCCGCCGGACAGGGATCTTCAAGCCAGAACAGGTGATATGGCTCAAGCTCCTTGCCCAGTCGAGCCGCTTCGATCGGCGTCAGGCGGTGATGGACGTCGTGCAGAAGGTGGACGTCGGACCCAAGTTCGCTGCGTAGGGTCTCGAACAACCGAGGCGCAAAGTTGAGATATCTTTCGGTCGACCACAAACTCTCCGACGGCAGACCACGTTCCGCAGGTTCGTAAGGCTTCCCTCCCTTCGGAACCCCATAGCTCGAAGCCACGCCCGGAACCCCGGCCTGCGCCCGCACTGCCAGATAACCCTCTTCCATGTGCTGACGAACCGAGTCGAGCGCCTCCGGGATGTCCCGTCCATTGGCATGCGTGTACACCAGCAAGCCATCTCGCGACCGCCCGCCGAGCAGGTTGTAGACCGGCGTGTTCAACGCCTTGCCCTTGATGTCCCAAAGCGCCACGTCCACCGCCGCAATCGCGGTCATCGTCACCGGACCCCGCCGCCAGTACGCGCCGCGATAGAGATACTGCCAGATGTCCTCGATCCGGAACGGATCGCGACCGATCAGGCAGGGAAGCACATGCTCCTCGAGGTATGCCGCCACCGCGAGCTCGCGCCCATTCAGCGTCGCGTCCCCAAGCCCGTGCAGTCCTTCGTCCGTCTCAATCCGAAGCGTCACAAAGTTGCGATCCGGAGAACAGACGATCAGGCGAGCCGCTGTAATCTTCATCGTTCTGTCGTCGACGCCGGGGTAGCCGCCGTGCGCCAGTTGATCACGTGATATACCGCCGGCACCGTCCCCACGTTCCTGAATCCGTGCAATTGATTCGAACCGTTCAGAATGATCGACCCAGGTCCGAGGCGCGTCCAGACGCCGTTCGATAAAGTCTCGATCGTGCCTTCGCGGACGATGATCATCTCTTCGTTTGGATGGCGATGCGGATCATGCGGACTTTGTCCCGGATTGAGCTTCGTGACATGGACCTCGAGCTCTTCCAGCGTCGCTGTCGGCGCCTTGATCACCTGCGCTACCTCACCCACCCTGGTCTTCGTGAAGTGCATCGAGTTCCAGTCGTAGGTCGAACTGCCGATCATCCCGATGTGGCCATCTGCCACTGCCATGGCGCAGCAGGTAATACCCATCGTGACCAAGGCAATGAATGCGTCTCGTCTCGTCAGCATGATTCCCCCGCAATATCGCCCGCAGGTCCACCACGGGAGTGTGCCCAATGTACTTGATTGACCAATAATTTGTCGACGATACGAACCTTCAGAGAGGGGCTCCTTGCACGTGATCCGCTGATGCCCTGCAGTCTTTAGGGCCGAAAGACGCAAATCGATCTTGCCATCGGTAGCTCGAAGGGCATAAATTGCATGTTCAGGATCGAGATTAATCCATATGCCAAACAAAATCACGCCGACTGCCGCGGGCACTCCCCGGATCAACTCCGCCAGTCCACATTACGGTAGTTCGAGACGTGAATTCCTGAAGACTTCTGTTACCGCAGCCGCTGCGTTCGGTTTCCCAACCATCGTCCCCGCCAGCGTCTTCGGTCAGGCCTCTCCATCCAATCGCATCAACATCGGAGCCATCGGCGTTGGACGCATCTCCCGCGGCCATGACATGCCTGGCGTATGGCAGTTTGACCAGGCCCGCATCATGACCGTCTGCGATCTGGACGCGAAGCGCGTCACCGAGGCCAGGACGCTGGTCAACGAAGTCTACGCGAAGAAGACGGCCAAGCCCTATGACGGAGTCACCGGCTACTCCAACTACCACGAACTGCTCGCCAACAAGGACATCGACGCCGTCATCATCAGCACGCCCGATCACCAGCACGCGATCCTCGCCGTCGACGCCGTCCGCGCGGGCAAGGATGTGTATCTGCAGAAGCCCGCGTCGCTCACCATCGCCGAGGGCCGTTATCTTTCGAACGCCGTGCAAGCCACCGACCGCATCCTTGAGATCGGCAGCCAGCAGCGTTCCTGGAGCCAGTTTCGCCGCGCGGTCGAACTCGTTCGGAACGGCCGCATCGGCACTGTCCAGCACGTCGAGATCGGTCTTCCCGGCGACCCCTCCGGCCCCGATGCCCCACCGATGCCCGTCCCAGCGAACCTGAACTATGACGCATGGCTGGGGTCCACGCCGGAGGTCTATTACACGGAGATGCGGGTGCATCCGCAGGTCGGCTTCGACCGTCCGGGCTGGCTCCGCTGCGAGCAGTTCGGAGCCGGTATGATCACCGGCTGGGGAGCCCATCACATCGACACCGCCCACTGGGGCATGGACACCGAGTACACGGGGCCCGTCGAGATCTGGGGCACCGCCGAGTTCCCAACCTCCGGCCTATGGAACGTCCACGGTAAGTTCCTTACCCACGCCCGGTATGCCAATGGCGTCACCATGGATATCTCCGGCGACTTCCCTAACGGCATCAAGTGGTACGGCACCAAGGGATGGATCTTCGTCGCCCGCGACACGCAGGTCACTCCCACCGACCCTGGAGGCAAGCCCGGCGTCAAGATTGAACCGCTCGTCGCCAGCGACCCCAAGATCCTGACCAGCATCATCGGCCCGAACGAGTTCCATGTTCCGCCCAGCACCGATCAACATGGCAACTGGCTTGAGAGCATTCGTACCCGCAAGGCGCCCATTGCACCCGTTGAGATCGGCCACCGAGCCTGCTCCACGTGTCTGTTGCATCACATCGCGATGAAGACGAAGCGGCATCTTCATTGGGACCCGGTCAAGGAGTGCTTTCTGCATGACGACGCGGCCAATACGAAGCTGTCCCGTCCCCAGCGCAAGCCCTATGCCTTCTCCTGACCACGAAGCCGTGTCACGATGGCCTCCGTGTCGTAGACGCAGCCACCCCAGACGCCGCCGCTGGCCTGCACCAGCGCCGCCCACAGGCGTGTATCTTCGGGAAGGGCGGGATGGGGAGCCAGATCCCCCCGCGCGGGGCGGTCTGCGAGGCGGGTTCGCCCGGCCTCCGCACTGAATTCTTCTGAGCCTTCCCCCACCAGATTCACCGAGCCCACGATGTTCCTCCGATCGACGACGATCTCAATCAAGTCGCCATCGACGACCCTGCCGATCGGGCCACCGGCCAGGGCCTCCGGAGAGATATGCCCCAGGCAGGCCCCTGTGGAGACCCCGCTGAATCGCGCGTCGGTCAGCACGGCAACATGCTTGCAGTGCGGAAGCTGCTTGAGCGCCGAGGTCACCTGATAGATCTCCTGCATACCGGCTCCGGCCGGTCCGCCGCAGATCAGCACGACTACGTCCCCGTGTCCGATGCTCCCATGCTTGATCGCAGCCACGGCCGCCGCCTCGGTGACAAACACCTTCGCCGGCCCCCGATGCCGATACACTCCGTCCGCATCGACCAGCGAAGCATCGATCGCCGTGCTCTTGATGACGCTGCCTTCCGGTGCCAGGTTTCCGACCGGGAAGCAGACCGTGGCCGTCAGGCCCCTCTCTCGCGCGTGGTCCGCTCCCATGATGACCTCGCCTGCATCGATCCCGTCCCGCTCCAGCAACTGCCGCTTCAGCTCGCGGCGGCGTGCGCTCTGCTCCCACCAGTCGAGGCAGGCCCCCAACGTCTCTCCCGTCACCGTCTTGACGGATGTATCGAGCAGCCCCGCGTCCCGCAGATGCAGCATCACCTCCGGAACCCCTCCTGCCAGGAATACCTGAACCGTCGCATAACTGTGCGGCCCGTTGGGAAGGGCATCGACCAAGCGCGGAGTCTGGCTGTTGACCTCGGTCCAATCGGCAGCCGTCGGTCGTCGTAGCCCCGCAGCATGGGCGATCGCAGGGACATGCAGCAGGAGATTGGTTGATCCGCCAAAGGCCGCATGCACCACCATCGCGTTGCGGATCGCGGCGTCGGTCAATACGTGGCTTGTCCCCATCATGATCTGGTGCATCCGCAGCAACGCCCGGGCCGAGCGACCTGCCATATCCAGCCAGACCGCCTCCCCGGAAGGCGCGAGCGCCGTATGCGGCAGGGACAGTCCAAGCGCCTCGCCCACGACCTGCGAGGTTGCGGCGGTCCCAAGGAACTGGCATCCGCCGCCGGGTGAAGCGCATGCCCTGCAACCTACCTCCGCCGCGTACTCGAGCGTGATCTGGCTCTGCGCATACCGCGCCCCGATGGTCT
>JAMFSC010000256.1 GCA_026225095.1 bacterium | reverse complement strand
CCGCTTGCAATCAGCAGTCGAGAGGTCCGGGCTATGGGAAGAACTCGCGACGGATTGGCTCTGCCTGGACTGCGAGCTGATGCCCTGGTCTACGAAGGCGCAGGAGTTGCTCCAGAAGCAGTATGCGCCTGTCGGCAATGCTGGCGTCCATGCGTTGCGAGCTGAGAGTGAACTCATCACAAAGGCACTACTGCGTGTTCCGGGCCTGGAATCGCTATCTGAACAAACCGCTAAACGACTCAGCGCTGTCGAGCAGTACACCACGGCTTATCGGCAATACTGCTGGCCGGTCGGTTCACTGGCCGATCTCAAACTTGCACCATTCCACATCCTGGCAAGTGAAGCAACAGTTCATACAGACAAGCCGCACACTTGGCACATGGAGACGATTGCCAAGCTCTGCGGAGCAGATACGGAGATCTTGTTCCCTACTCCGTTCAAGATCGTTGATCTTCAAGATGAAACGAGCACTGCGGATGCAGTCGCTTGGTGGACGCAGATGACGGCTCAAGGCCGAGAAGGCATGGTCGTTAAACCGCTCAACTTCATCGCTGAAGGCCGACGCGGGATCACCCAGCCAGCCATAAAGTGCCGGGGTGCCGAATACCTTCGCATCATCTACGGCCCAGAGTATCTCCTGCCGGAGAACCTTGAACGCCTTCGTTCAAGGAACGTGGGAGCCAAGCGCTCCCTCGCCAGCCGGGAGTTTGCACTTGGCATCGAGGCGCTTGAGCGGTTCGTTCGCAAGGAGCCCTTGCGCCTCACTCATGAGTGCGTCTTCGGAGTTCTAGCACTGGAAAGTGAACCAATTGACCCGAGACTCTAAGATTTGCACTCCTTGAAGGAGATGCTTTTACCTTCCGCCTTCATGACCGTTGAGGCCAGCCGCGCGGCAGCTACTTGATCGTGTAGCGTGCCCCGCGCCCCTGCCCAACCTGACGCAGATATTGTTGCTCCGCCAACTTCTTGACATGCACCTTGATGGTGTTGCGGTTTGCGCCGGTTGAGTCCTCGATTTCCTTGACGGTGACTTCGCCGCGCGTCTTCGCCAACTCCAGTATCTGGCGGGAAAGTGCGGGCAGGGATGAGCGAAGCGCCTGCTCCTCCTTCACCTTCACGGCGAGATTGTCTTTCTGCTTCGCCATCGTCTTCAGGAAAAAGACCAACCACGCTTCCCAGTTCTGCTCTTCCTTGCGGATCGTTTGTTGAGTCCTGCGGAGGGCCAGGTAATAGCCGTCCTTGTTCTGCTCAACAACACCTTCCATAGAGCTGTAGGGGACATAGCTGTACCCGGCCCGCAGCAGCAGCAGGGTGGTGAGCACACGCGATAGCCTGCCATTGCCGTCTTTGAACGGATGAATGGCGAGGAACACCACAATGAAGATCCCAATAAGGATCAGAGGGTGATGGCTCTCCTCTTCCACGGCACGGTTGAACCAATCAACAAGGTCCTTCATCCATCCCGGCGTTTCAAACGGGGTCGCCGTCTCGAAGACAACGCCCAGACTCTTGCCGTCAGGCCCGAACGCCTCGACATTGTTCGTGACGGTCTTGTACTGGCCGCGATGATCCTGATACTTGGAACTGTATTTGAGGAGGACGCCGTGGAGCTGCTTGATGTGATTCTCGGTCGAAGCGATAGCATCGTATCCCTCGAAAATCATGTCCATCGCATCGGCGTAGCCCGCGACTTCCTCCTCGTCTCGGCTTGCAAATGATTTGGTATGCAGCCCAGAGAGTAGCTTCTCTACATCCGCATCGCTGAGCTTTGACCCCTCAATACGGGTGGACGACCCCACGCTCTCAATCGTGGCGATTCGCCGCAAGGTAGTTAGTTTTTCCGGGGCGAGGGTTTCAATGACGGTCCAGCGCCCCTTGAACTCGTCGATCTCGGCGATGAGCTTGAGGATTTCCGGGGTGATCGTAATGTTGGTGATGCGGTGCATGGCTTATATCCATTTTCACCCATTTATAGCCGTTTTGCACCCAATGACGGTAAAATATCCATTTTCACCCATTCTTACCCATTCTGAACAGGCGCGGCGTTGGTTGCGGCCTCGTCAGCTTTCGCTGCCCTGGCCAGCTCACTATGGCTCTCCGCTGTCGCTTGTTTCATGTGTTTCGGACACATGAGAAGAAGACATTCTTCTCATGACAGCGCCTCACCCGGAGCGGAAGCGTCGGTCAAGGCCGCGCGATTCTGTGCGCCGCGTAGCGGGCGAAGCGTCTTGACGGACGCTCGAGTGGAGGGTACGTCCACACGGGTGTCGAGGGTTGGCGGCCCTTAGAGCTTATTATCTCCCATGAATTGAGTGCAAGCCATCATGCCTTCGTCGTTACCCTCGCAGCCTCTGCTAACCCGTCAAGAGCATCTCTCAATGATGAGCGACCGAAAGATGACCGAAGGCATACGTCTTGGATGAAATCGGGACGACCTCAGTATCTTCCAATGCAGACACGGAATTTGATAGGAGTTCGTAGGCTTGGCCTCCGTGAAGCCTGCGAAGAAGCTCGGCGAGAACAAGGCAGGCCGCGATTGCTCCGACGAAGGGAACGCCAACTGTTCGAGATGCTAGTTGAGCCAGGCCGCAGCTATCGAAGCCTTGACGCTTTAGTGCCTGATAGGCAGGCCGCTCTTCAACGTTTGCTTCCCCCTGCCCCACTTGGCGTGACCATATTTCTTCAGCGGAACGGGAAGCCGGAAATGTGTGTACGGAAATACTCCGGAACGCCTCCGGACCCCCACCAAGGCCAGCTTCGACAACGAGCCCGAAGCCAGGCTTCTCAAGGGCAGCACGGGCAAGCGCGTTATCGACGCCGCACAGAGCAACGCTCGGCTCATCCGGTGCCCGGACTATCCACTCTCCAAAACGACGCTCTTCAAGGAAGGTAGAAAAACCTCTTTTTTCAAGCCACTCAGCAACTACACGTGCCTTTTTCCGATCCATGTCGACATGACGCGATAGCAGAGATGTACTTTCGTTCGATGGAGCTATGCAGTCAAAGTCATTCAAGACCAGCCTCACTAGGCTTCTGTCTTCGTACGGTAAAGATGCCAAACACCAAGCGAAAGCCTGACCCAGATTACCAAGACCAATGATCCAAAGATGGGACGGCAGCGAGGTTACGTCCGGCTCAGTGGTATCAGGGAGGAGCCAATCACGACCGGGGTTCCATAAAGATAGACCGGACGATCGCCTACCGGCCATGTTGTTATCGGCGGCATGGTAAGCGAAGGCCTCGGCAGCACAAGAGGCGGCTGCAAGCAGAGGCGCAAGCGTGATCGCATCATTTTCGCTGAGGCGCAGACCATCTCGAAAAGGGATGACACCACCTTTCCATCCGCTCCAGGTGATTTGCCAACACGGCTTTTGCGAAACCGGGACGTCGACACCTCCAAGTACCGCCGAAGGCCAATCTGGGTTCGCTTCCGCGACGCCCCTGCCCCCAAGTTCCGTGACAACCTCCTCTAAGGACGCGTTCGGCGCGAGCGGCGACACGCTCCGCGCGTTGGGTAATCCCACGACCTGCACACCACCAAGAAAAGTGCGCCTGGCAATGTTGACAAGCGTGAACAATGCGCTTTGATGATGAATCGAGTTGACGATCTCCGACCCGACGAAAATGTTGAGACCAAAGCTATTCAGCAGCGCCATGGCATCGTCATGGCTTTCGGCGCGACCGTTATCCATGAAATACTTTGCGGTGCGGTGCAGTGTGTTTGCGTCGACGGTCTGTGTCATGTCAGCTCCATAAGCCGGTGTAGAGAAATCCTGGAACGGTTTTGGGACTTCGGTCGATCCAGTCGTGCTCGCCGCAGTATTCGTAGATTCGCATCGATCGGGCCTGGACCGGAGCTCGGGCGAAATTGGGAATTATGATCGCGATATGACCAGCGCGGGCCACCATTGGGTTTTCCTTGTCTGATGAGCTTTGAAAAGCGCCCGCAGGATGCGTGTGGGCGTCCGCGACGACAGTCAGTTTCTTCGCGCGGCAAACCGCCCATAATTTTGCAAAAGCCTCCCCGTGAAGAACGCAGATACCTGAGCTATAGGCATCGGGATCGAGATCGTCATAAAAGATTGCGTCTTGCACGTGGCGGTATTCGCCGCGACTGACACCGAGAAGAAACACGCCGGACTCGTGACGTTGTTTTCCTCGCCGTGCGAGCTCTGCAAGGATCTGATCCCACAACCTCGTGGGACATATTAGGCGGTGTTTAGGCGCTACGAATGCCCGAATAGTCGCTTTCATGGAAAAGCTCATAGATTTGCTCCAGATAACAGATGATGCCGCGCTCAGGTTTCCAGAGCCGGTTTGGATATATCGTTCGCCAATTGTCGTGTCCCTCAATCGACATCCGGTCACATGGCAGATAAAGGCACGCGCCGTTCTTCCACTCAGGCCGGAAGATCGAGGACAACATTACGGGACCTGCAGGCCACCGCTCCGGAGGCAACGGTTTACTGCCTTCAATGTTCCAGGGCTGGGCACTCACGGGGATCTGACGGTACCCCGTGCATTCGAAACGAAATCCGAACTCCGAAGGCGACCGAGGACGCTCCGGTGCAGAAACTGCCATAACCACATGCGGCCAACTGGAGGCGACTTTCCTCCAGCGACCTTCGATCTCGCCGCACCGAAATTCTGGTGCGGCGAGGTCTTCCTCGAAGAGAGCGTTTGCTAAAGACAGAGGCGCGGTCATCTCAGCCCTCGACCCGCTTTTCGGGGATCAGATCGAAACACAAAACGCACTCGTGCGGTTTCACGAGCTCATTCAAGCGCGTGTCGGTTGACGGACGGGTTGGTGAGCCGCACATCTGCAGCACGTGCTCAGCGGCGTCTTTTGGGTTCAGCTTGAAGGTTAGGACAGCCCACTCCTTGACGGCTTTTACCCGAATGCCAGGAGCGAACTCACGTGTTTCCGTCTTATCCAGGAAATGTACTGAGGTCTTGATGCGCTTGCAGCGGCAAACATGAATGCGTGAACCGTGCCTCAATCCGCCGACCGGGTGGTGATGTTCATTGCTCTGATGGTGCTCGGACTCGTCGACGAACACAAAGGTTTCGGCATCGATCTTGATGCCTAGCGCCGCGAAAACGCCATTGAGTTCGCCAATAGTTGCCGCCTCGGAAAGTTCTGCTTCCAGAATTCCAGGACGATCATGTGTGTGAATGAAGACTATAAGTTTTGCCATTTCGCTTCTCCTCTGTGGGGACCACCATGGTCCTCTAAAAAGAAAGCGATGCGAGAGAGCAAAAAGCGGAAGTCAGTCGAACTTGCCCACACAGATGAAGTACGAGGGACAGTTCGGGCAGCGCCTCGCCTCAGGCTCAGCGTGAAAGTCACCCATCTCTATAGCCTGGATGGCTTCTTCGTACTTGGCGATCAGTTTGCCATCGTCCTTTGGCGTCACGACGACCCGTTCATTAGTTGAAAGATAGAAGGTTTCGATGTTGATGCGCCTACCGGGATACAGCATCGTCGCACCGTTCCGAAGAAGCGCGTAAATCGGCTTACTGGATTCCGATTTTGTCTGGCGTCCCGTGCGAATGCGCTGAACATTTACCACGCCGTTAGCATCGATCAGAACGCGATCAGGAGTGATCAGGATCTTGCGGCGTCCAACAGGTACTTCCCACTCCCGACGGTCGTACTGGCCAACCTCCGATGCGATGGCTCTTGCCATACCCCTGACCATGGCTTCGGCTGCGCTACGATAATACTTCTCAAACGCGTGGCCTGTTGGTCCATCATTCGCCCAGACCTCCGCAAGCCGTGAAAGTGCATTAGCCTCTTCGACGAGCCTTCCGTCTTGGCGTTCCTGCTCAAGCCACCTAATGGTTATGTAGACCGAACGATGGAAACGAAGGTATGCGGACTCTTCTCGCCCACCACGAAGCGCGTCGACGACCGTGTAGCGATATCGTGCCGGGCACTGCATGTAGATGTCGAGATCCCTCTCTTGATAGAAATCGCTGGCACCAAGAGGCTCGAACGGTGGGGCAAATGAATAGACCCGCCCAGAGCCCCTGAACTGAGTCGAAGATGCTGCTAAGCCGATCGAAGTTAGGAACTTTGATTGAGACGCATTTCTCGTAGTGTATTTTTCCGCGCGGCTGACCGAGAGATAATCCCTAGCCCTAGAAAGCCCGACGAAAAAGAGACATTCCTCCTCCGCATGATGCCCGTCTTCCTGCATAGAGAGCTGGGGCAGAGAAGGCGGTGACGGAACGCGAATACCTCGCCAGTTGCTTGGCATATAGCCTGTCGCAAGAGCAGGAAAGTGAACAGCCGGAAATTCGAGTCCTTTGCTTCCATGGATTGTCATCACGCGCACGGCATCCATGTCGGTTGCCTCTGAAGAGACGGCACGGTATGGCGTGTCTTCGTTCAGAAGTTCGATGCGGCGAATGCGATCCAAAAATCTCTTACGGCTCGAATCGCCGGTCGCCGCGTATTCACCACATACTTTCAAGAGGTGATAGATGGCTATAAGCTTTTGCTGGCATTTTGCATGGCGCGACTGCAGCAACGGATGCAGGTAAGCGCTACGCTCAAACAACCACGTCGAAAGAAGAACCAGCGGAGATGCTTTTTGAAGTCCCTTGAGCTGCAGTCCTAATTTTGCGAGCCCTGCCCTACCCGGTTCACTGAGATCAAGTAACTCCGTTACTCTAAGCAATGCCTCATAGATTGGGATCTTGATGGCCTGCGCCCAGCGGATGAGATTCAAAGCGTCCTGTCTCGGAACGGCATATTCAGGCATGGCTGCTACGCGTACCAAACCACTGCCCCCGGCCTCAGCATCGATCGCGACAAGGGAAAGCAAATCGCGAATCTCAAATCGCTCGAAGAGATCTCCGAGGTAAAGCAACGGTATTCCCAAGTGTTCCAATATGCCCGTTATACGAGCCAATGTCAGATGCGAACGCGCCAGGATGACCTGATCACCGTAAGGAACAGCTTTCTGATGAAGCTGTCTGATCCTCTCAGCAATCGCCTCGCCTTCAGCGGCTAAGGTTGGAGCGACGGTCACAGACACTTGGCCTCCGTTCTCCCGAGTAGCTTTCCAAGAACCGGAACTACTTCGGCCACGCATCGCGTTCGAAAAGCTTTCGAATGTTCGGACGATCGGTGCAAACGAGCGGTAATTGTTCGCTAAGGCGTGACGGGTTCCCCCGAAGACGCTCGTGAAGTTCGACACATTCAAAGGTTCAGCGCCCCGGAAGCGATAGATAGACTGCCGTGGGTCAGCAACAACCCAAACATCGGTTTCGGGCTTGCATATCGCGCGAAGTAAGGCGGCGCTCGCAGAATTCACGTCCTGAAATTCATCAACCAGAACATGTTTGAAGTGAGCGACATACTTCTGAACATCCGGGTTCTTCTGAACGAGCTCGACTGAAAGTCTTACAAGATCACCGAAGTCGACAGCATCGGCATCTTTCAATGCCTGCTCGTAAATCCGGTACACCTTCGCGATCTCAACTACCTTTTCGGCCCGCTCGCGATCTTCTTCTGTGTGAGCAGTCGTAAGGGCATCATTGGCAGCTGTTTCGTAGGCATCACACGAGATCATCTCGTCCTTACAGCGAGAAATTGCCTTCAAGATTGTGACGAGTTCGTATGCGGGCTCGTACAGATTCTGGAAATAATGGAGCGGAAGCTTATCCAGATTCTTTTCAAGAATCTCTAAAGATCCAGTTTGATCGAGTACACGAACTTCACTCGTTCGCCCGACCGTCGATGGCCATTTTCTCAAAAGCTCAAGGCCGAATGCGTGAAAAGTACCTACCCACATCTCGATTGTGGCGTCGCCCACCATCGCTGAGAGACGTTCACGCATCTCCTCTGCCGCTTTGTTTGAGAAGGTTAGAGCCAGAAAAGATCCAGAATTTGATCCTTTCGCAAGCAGGTGATTGATTCGATGGACAAGAGTGCGCGTCTTTCCTGTCCCCGGACCGGCGTCGACGAGCAGCGGACCTTGATCCCAGGTAACAGCTATTTTTTGACTGTCATCCAAGTCGTGAGCGACTGCTGGCTTTGCATCTGGAGCAGGGCTGAGCGGCGGGAGCAACAATGCTCGCGCCATCTGATTCAAGACAAGATTTATAGGTACACCAAGCTCCGATGCGATCGCCTGTGGGCGCTTGCCGTCAACGGTGTAAGCTTCACGAAGCCAATCGGAAGGGCAAAGAAACTCTCCTGCGAACACATCCGCTTGAACCTCTTTACGCTCACGAGGTGAATATCCCTCGACTTTGCCCGCGCCACTATCTACGGCGTCACCGCCAAGCCCTTGCTGGAGCGCCGTCACTTCACTGCTGGGATCGTTGTGTAATTTGAAATGGCCAATCTCGTGAACAATGACGAGAAGCTCATCTACAGCATCTTGATTCTTGGCGACATTGACGAGACGCGCCGAACGATCGAGTGAGCCGAGTGTACCCGGCCCGAATTCGATACGGCGAACTTCAAGGTCATTCAATTCCAGAGCTGCCTTCACCAAGGCGGAAGCACGACGATCACCGTTAGCATTTGCCAAAGCTTCCTTATGACAAGCGCGAGCCTTGCGGCGAATGTCGATCCAGGGCTCCATCCTTAGTCCTCTCCTAACCAATAGCTTTTTCGGTCGTCGGACATACTACTCTCGCGGATGATGTCGTCGCACGGACGCGACACGACAGAAGGTATCTGGCTTGATTTGGCGTGACCCAAGCGTGGAGCTTGCAAAGCAGAATCCAGTGCAAAATTGAATTCTTCAAGCGTGGCGTTAAACAGACGCACAACCGCAGCAACAAGCCGTCCTCGTATAGGCGGAAGCATCCACCCGTTAAACAGATCATGAAGCACCGACCGGTCGACATCGATTTCCCGTGCGAGTACATATGTCTCTTTTCCGATTGCCGCTTGCATTTGCTGGAACGTCCTATTTGCGTGAAGCGATTCATTCGGTGCTGAAGCAGGCTCCGAACTATAGATGATGTTGAGTGCCTGACTATATGCACGCGCCGACATCGTTTCATCCAAAGGCTGCTCTGCTTCTTGTGCTTGCGTGGCCCAATCCCAGGCAACGGCAGCATGCGCCCGAATATCATCGGCGAATTGCGGATAGCGACGCACCCACTCGACGATATTTTCCGCTGTCGGTCGGTCATAAGCTTGGTGAAATGCAAACAGGACCTCATCCCGCTCGGTCATCCTCGTCACGTCGTTCATGATCTCTCTCCCACTTTCGATTTCATGAGGTGTATCACCCCATCGTTCTTTGCCAAGGACAGTCGAACTTCTTTGACCCATTCACGCGCGGTTCTCTCACTGATGTTGAGAGCTTCCGCAATGGATTCGACATGCTCCTTTTTGGTTTTGTACGGTGCCCCATTCATGAACAGGTGAAAAGCCAGACGCTTTCTCTCGTCACTGATGGTGCCGAGAATGCGTTTGACGTCGATCTCCTCATCCAAATCATCGAGACCGTTATCCACGTCGGCTGTTCTCGCACCATTTTCGCGAGCACCCGCATCCGGCGCTTCCGCATCGCTTTCCTGCTCAGCAGATGCGTCCAATGCAATTTCGTCATCCGGCCCGTAGCCGTCTGCCTCTTCTGTCTTCTTCTGTCTGCTTTTCTCAATATCTTCAGGAGTGCGGCTTTCACGGCGCTCTTTCGCCATTGCATCTTTAAGACGAAATCTGACGCGCGGGGCGAACGCCTTCCGTAGACCACGGCCATCAGCCGAGTCTGGACGCATCAGGGCATTGAAAACCACGTCGTGGGTGCGAAAAACGATATCCCAGCCCTGGTTTGGATGATTGAGGCCGGTTTCCTTTCGCAGGAAGCGTAGGACGCTATCAGAGAGGTGTTTCGTCAGTGCATGTTGAACCTGATAGTCGAGATGACCCAGATCTTGAAAGGCCTCGACCAAAGCTTCCAGTCGAAAAGATTTAAGCCTGCCGGCTGCGATGACTCGTTGCCACCCGACGAGATCGGTCGACTTGGGTGGTTCTTCTTCAACAGTCCTACTGTCCATGGGCCATATTCCTTCCTGAGACCTCTGCTCTATATAGAAAGCGATCCGAACGAGAAGAAAGCGGAAGCAGGTTTAGAAAATTATCGTTGGAATCGCATTGCACATTCCACCGTCGTCAGATCTGAACAGCCACCAAAACAGCCACCGGACCAATACGAAGAAAGCCACCTCTTGGGTGGCTTCTGTAAACTGCTGATTTGTATGGTGTTTATGGCTCCTGAGGTAGGACTCGAACCTACAACCCTTCGGTTAACAGCCGAATGCTCTGCCATTGAGCTACTCAGGAATGTGCCTTGGACAGACCCCGGTTAAACCGTGCCGTCTCCATGGTTATAACAAAATGGGGGGCACCGGTCAACGACAGGGGATTATGATGACCCTTGGAGGAGTCATACAATGCCGAGGATCTCACGGTTACAGCGGAATGAGGTGCTGCCCGGAGCAGTTGCCATCTACGATCGATATCTGCAGGAGCGGGGAAATGTGCCGAACATGTTCCGTACGATGGCGCATCGGCCGGAGATCTTCGAGACGATCATTGCGCATATGGAGGCGGTGCTCAATACGGGAACGCTGACCAAGGCTCTGAAGGAGTTGGTGATCGTTCGGACTTCGCAGCTCAATCGGACGCCTTATTGCCTGGCTTCGCATACGGCGATCTGCCGTCGGCTCGGATGGTCCGATGCGCAGTTGGCGGCGCTCGATCAGCCGGAGAACGGGGAGTTTACAGAGCGGGAGAAGGTTGCGATTCACCTGGCTGAGGTGATGACGCTCGATGCGCATGGATATACGGATGCTGACTTCGTGCGGTTGCGGAGCATCTTCTCGGAGGGTGAGGTTGTCGAGTTGATGGCTGCGATCGGGTTGTTCAACTACTTCAACCGGTTCAATGATTTGTTGCAGATGGAGCCGACGCAGCCGGCGAGCAGGGAAGAGCTGGCGACTGCTGGAGTGGGTCAGGGGTAGAGCAGGATGGCGATGCGGTAGCTGGTGAAGGGGCCTGAGCGGCTGGTGCAGGCTCCGACGCTGGCCTGATGGTAGCGGTCGAGGTGTGGGGCGAGTTCGTCGGGCAGGGTGTTGAGGCTGGCCGCGGTGTAGCGCATGACGAAGCCCGGGCGGTTCGGGCCGTGGTAGCCGGATTCGGTGAGGCAGGTGCTGCGTGCGTCGCCGGTGGCTCCGGGGAGGATGGTGACGCCGGATCGATCGAGGAGGGCTGCGACGGTTGCTTCCTGCTGCTCGAGGGTGAGGGAGCGGGTGAGGTGGGCGAAGTCCTGCACGGCGTAGAGTTGGCCGTCGCGGTTGATGACGGCGATTCCGACGGCGTCGACGTTGGGATCGAGGAGGTTCTCGCGGTGACCCTCCGAGCGCATCCAGGCGCTGTGGATGATGAGCGGGCTGGGCGCTTCGGCGACGTTTTCGGAGATGGTGGTGAAGCGTGCCCCGGCTGCGGCTCCGCGGGCTGAGAGCTCTTGTTCGCCGGAAAACTGGTGGGAGATCTGACGGTGATAGGCCATCTGGTGGGCGTGTTGACGAGCCGCTGTGGCCAGTGCAGCGTTCCAGCTGAGTGGCGCGATCCCCTGCGAGAGCCGTTCCTGGTTGGCGGCGGCGAGGAGGTATTGCTCTCCGACGCTGGGGCGCTGGGCGTTGGCTGTGGAGAGCAGAAGTAGCACGAGAAAGAGGGCCAGATGCATCGGCGCGCTTTTCGGTAGTGCTTTTCGGAGCGGACCCATGGAAGCTTGAACACCGATTCTTGAGAGCTGTCGCTGCTGGAAGCAGGAAATATCAGGTTCGATACCAGCCCGGGGCTTCCATCGCCTGGGTGTCTACTGGGCTCCACGGTGCTCTTCGAGGCGGGCGGCCTGTTCGGGCGTCATCTCTTTGCGGAGCTGGAGGAGCATGTGAGCGTTGGCCTTCTCGAGTTCGCCCCGGGCCTGGGTGACGCGGTCGATCTGCTGGAAGATCTCGGCCTCGTTGAGCTCCTTGGCGCGGACTGTTTTCTCGAGCTGGGACTCCTCGTGCTGGAGGTTCTTGTACAGGGTGACGAGGGTTCCCTTGTTGGCGCTGAAGACGGCATCCATGCGTTGCTGCTGACCTGCTTCGAGGCCGATGCTTCGGGCGAAGTGGTTGTCGTCCCACCAGCGGCCGGGGGGGCCGAGTTGCAGGCCACCGCGCATGGTGCTCTCGGTGGGACCGTTGGAGCCGGGTGGGGGCGACATGGAGGGACGCTCGAAACCGCCTGGTTCGTGCATGCCTCCCCCCATGCCACCCGGTCCACCACCGCCTGGCCTGCCACCGCCTGGTCCGCCACCTCCTGGTCCGCCACCTCCGCGGCCCTGCGCGAGCGAGGAGGCGGAGAGGAACAGGAGGCACAGGAGCGCGTAGACGAAGGTCAGGGACGACCGGGCGCGGGTCGTTGTGTGGCGTTCAGGCGTTCGGAGTATGGGCCTGGGCATCGCTGGAGCAGATTCGCTGAAGGTGTAGGGATGTACGTTGGATGCCGTGGCGCTCCGGCCCACCTTAGCGACGATGAGACGTGTCGCGAAGGTGGGGCACCCAGCTCTATACCAACGGGCAATCCGCTCTAAGGGCATCAGTTCCTCACCTGGGGGGGGGAGACGTGACGCGGCTGGGAATGGCGCGGGGTGGGGGTTGCGTCTTCAGCCTGTTCGTAGGGGGCAAGGGGAGAGGGCTCGGGGCGATAGATCTCAGAGTGGATGGCCTGGAGCATGGCGTTGTCGCTGGCGATCTCCTGGTCGCGATCGGCCTGGGGGCTACCGGATGCGCCGACGGCGTGCTTCAAAGCGAAGGTACCGCCGATGTCCTGCCGGCGGGGCAGGGCGACCGAGAGGGCGAGGGCAACCAGAAAGAGCAGGGCAAGGGCGAACGACCAGGACCCGGACCAGGCAGGAAGGCGGAAGCTGGGGCGGTGGTTGGAGAGATCGCGCGACAGGGTATTGGACCTGGCCTCGGACCATGTGAGAGATGCCTGGTTGAAGAGGCCGAGGGTGGCGCGGAACTCGGTGAGGCGGGCGTCGCAGGCGGGGCAGGCGGCGAGGTGCGCCCGGAGCGCCGGGGCGGCGTCTCCGATGAGGAGATCGTCCATCTGGTCGTCTGTCATGTGGTGGCCGAACTGCGTGTCTCCGGCGTTCAGGCCGGAATTTCTGTCGGATTGGTTCAGTGATTCAGGGTTCATGATCTGGCTCCGAGTTGACTCCGTACGGACTTCAGCGCCCGGTGGAGATGCGTCTTGACGGTGTTGATGGGCATGTTCATGGCCTTCGAGATCTCCTGGAGCTCCATCTCATCGGAGAACTTCATCAGGAAGACCGAACGCTGGTTGAAAGAGAGGGTCTCAAGGACGCTTGAGAGGCGGGCGACCTGCTCCTTGGCGAGGAGTTGATGCTCCTGGGTGGTCTGGTGCGAGGGCAGAAAGGAGGCCACGTCGTCGACATCGAGGGCGGTGGCCTTGGCGTGGCGCCAGAACTTGAACTTGCAGGTTCGCTGGTGGTCGCGGATGAGGTTGACGGCGATGGTGGTGAGCCAGGTATTGACGCTGGACTCTCCGCGGAAGCTGGCGCGTGCGTTGTAGGCCTTGAGCAGGCAGTCCTGGGTGATGGTCTCGGCGAGATCGGGGTCGCCGGTGGAGAAGGTGACGAACCGCAGGAGGCGGGCGCGATAGGTTTTGACGAGCGCGTCGATATCGTCCAGTTCGCTGATGGCTGCCCTCGTCTTCTCAGAGGCGATTCTAGTGCCAGCGGCGGGGATTTGCATTCCGCCGATGAGGCTGAGATCGTCCGGGACGGTGTGGGCTGCCTGGGCGGCGGGAGCGAGGGTGGGGGGCTGAGTCCGGGGGGCGGGTTGACGTCTGTGCCGGATGGGCTGGCAATCGGGGACGAGGGCAATCGGCATCGCGTAGTCCATAGGATTTCCTGTCAACACCGGTAGACGTGAACAAGATGTCATTTGATTACATCGGTTGTGTCACAAGTTTGTCACGGGTTTTATTTGGTAAGGCCGCCGTGGAAGTGATAGGCGACTCCAAAGGAGAAGACGCTGGGGTTGAGCCCTCTGGGCGGGAAGGAGGGCCAGGTCTGGTATTCGAAGTCGAAGGCACGGACGTTGAGGCCGGGACGGATCTTGATGTCGAGACCACCGCCGAAGCTGGCCATGTTGAAGGCCAGGTTGGCGACCTGGGTGTTGGAGTCGGTTCCGGCGAAGTTGAAGACGCCGCGTCCGACCATGGCTTTGGCGTAGGGGACGAAGCGCTGGTGGATGGGGAAGAGGACGCGGGGTCCGATCTCGTAGGTCCGCTCGTACCGGATGGAGGAGGATTCGGAGGCCTGGTGGAAGGCCGCTTCGAGACCGAAGTGCTGGCGGAAGTCGAGGTCGGCGAAGAAGCCGTAGCCCTTCCAGTGGTCGGTGCCGTAGTTGGGAGCGGCGAGGGTGAAGGTTGCTCCGACCTGGAGGTCGGCCTTGCGGCTGGCGGTGGCGGTGGCCTGGGCGTGCACGATGGCCGGGGCGAGGAGGGTGATGGTGAGTAGAGCGAGATTCTTGAACAAGGTGATCTCCCCTCGGTGGTGCGAGGCGTGAGGGCGAAGGCTGGGCCTAGCGGATGGTGACGGTGAGCGTGTAGGCGGCGGTGTGGGTGAGGGTTCCGTCGGTGGCGGAGAGGGTATAGGTGTAGGTTCCGGGGTAGGTTGGGTTGGTGTTCTGGCTGGGAAGTTTGCCGCTGCAGCCGAGGTTGGCGAGGCCCATGGCGGCGAGGAAGAAGATGGCCGCGGTGAGGCGGGGCAGGCGGCGGCGTCGGGTGAAGAAGAGGGCGGCGGCGCTGGCGATTGAGAGCAGGAGCAGCCAGGGGCCGCTCTTGCCGCCTGACCCGAAGCCGAGTCCACCGTAGCCTATGACCGTGTACTGCGAGGTGGTGGTGATCGCGGTGAGATCGGTGGTGGCGGCGGAGAGGGTGACGGTCTTCGTGGACGGGGTGCAGGTGGTGCCGGCGGCGGTGGTGGTGCAGGTGAGGGTGAGGGGAGCGGAGAAGCCGGCGATGGGTGTGAGGGTGACGGTGAGGCTGATGCCGTCGCCGGCGATGACGGCTCCGGAGGTGGGGGAGACGGCGATGGAGAAGTCGACTCCGTTGCCGGTGAGGGCGATGGTGACGGCGGAATGGTTGATGGTGATGGTTCCGGTGCGGGCTCCGGTGGTGGTGGGGGTGAAGATGACGGAGACGGTGCAGGTGGAGAGGCCGGGCAGCGAGGCTCCGCAGTTGGTGGTCTCGGTGTAGTCGCCGGAGATGGTGATGGAGGAGATGGCGATGGGAGAGGAGGTTTCGTTGGTGAGGGTGAAAGTCTGGGCGGGGGAGGAGCTGCCGACATCGATGTTGCCGAAGGTGAGGAGGGAGGCGGAGGCTTCCAGTTCGGCGACGCCGATGCCGGTGAGGGTGGCGGTGAGGGTGGGGTCGGAGGTGGAGTCGGTGGTGACGGTGAGGAGGGCGGTGCGGGTTCCGACGGCGGTGGGGGTAAAGGTGAGGGTGATGGTGCAGGTGGAGCCCTCGGCGAGGGAGGTGCAGGTGCTGGATTGGGCGAAGTAGGCGGAGTTCGTTCCGGAGATGGCGATGTTGGTGATGTTGACGGTGGAGGTAAACGTGGTGGTGTTGGTGATGGTGACGGACTGGGTGGCGGAGGCCCCGATGTAGACGGAACCGAAGTTGACGGCGGAGGACGAGATCGACGCGGTGGTGGGGACGGGCGGGATGAGGAAGGCGACGACGAATCCGTCGTGGGGGGTGAGGCCGGCGGGGGTGGTGGAGTCATTGGCGAGGATGGCGTCGAAGTCTGACGTGAAGTGGGGCTGGGTGACGGCGGAGACGTAGGAGGCGAGCGAGGCGGCTGCGGTGGTGGCGTCGGGGACGGTGGCGGAGGCGAGGATGTGCTCGTAGACTACGGCGTCGCCGCGCTCGATGAAGTTGTAGCGGGAGGTGGTGGAGACGCTGGTGGCGAAGTCGGTGAGGGCGGCGATGGTGTTGGTCGGGGCGTAGAGGGTGACGGCGGAGGCTGCGGCGGGGGAGCCGGTGAGGATTCCGGTGACGTCGACGAAGCCGTCGGAGAACTCGAAGGCGTTGAGGTTTCCGGCGAGGATGACGTTTTGTCCGGCGGTCTGGTAGGCCTGGATGAGGGCGGAGAGGTCGGTAGCCTGGGCGGCGCGGTGGGTGCGGATGTCGGGGCCGAGGGAGGGGTCGTCGATGTTGTCGCGGGGGGTGAGAGGGGCGTCGATGATGGTGACGGGGTAGTTTTTGCCGACGCGGACGAACTCGGCCTGGAGGACGAGGGGTGGTCGCTCCCACAGGGTCGCGGAGGCGCTTGAGGCGGTGGTGTAGGTGGTGGTCTTTTCGACCTGGGTGACGGAGTCGGTTACGACCGTGGAGGAGTTGACGAGGAAGCCGAGGTTGAGGGAGTTGGGGTCGTTGCCGAGGTTGAGGGATGGGGTGTAGCTGGTGCTGGCGAGGGTGTTGACGGCGGTGGCGAGGTCGGTGAGGGTGGGGAGGTCCTGGACCTCCTGGAGGGAGAGGATGTCGGGCGTGCCGAGGGCGTTGACGATGGCGAGGGCGGCCTTGTTGAGGCGGCGGGTGTAGGCACTGGAGCTGATGGCGACGGAGCCGGGGGTGGCGGCGGTGGTCGAGTAGAAGCGGTCGAGGTCGAGGGTTCCGACGTGGAAGTGGGTGGAGTCGGCGGTGGCGGAGGTGGTGGTGGAGACAGTTTCACCTACAGTGCAGACACTGGTGGGGAAGATGAGGAGGCGGGCGTAGCCGAGTATGTAGTCGATGAGACCGATGCCGGCAGTGGCTCCGACCTGGATGTTGGATCCGGTGGTGCAGGTGATGGTCTGGCCGACCGTGAGGTTGACGGGTGAGCCGCCGAAGGTGGTCGTGTCGATGAGGATGCGTTGGGGGTTGCCGGTCCAGGTTGCGACGGTGGTGGGCGCGGCGGTGGGGGTGTACTCGTCTTTGGCGATGCCGGTGGTGCGGAAGAGATGATTATTGGTCGCGGTGTTGGTGGAGAGGGTGGCCCAGAACTGGCCGGTGGAGGTGGCCGTTTCGGTGGCTTCTGCGAGGGTTCCGGTGGCGGGGGCGACGGCGTAGAAGGTGGCGGAGGTGGTCATGCCGGTGTACTCGAGCGCGCCGCCGAAGGAGTTGAGGGTGGTGCCGAGCGAGATGCTCTGGGTCATGGTGCCGCCGGTGGCGGTGACGGTGCAGGTGGTGGGGAGGACGCCGGTTCCGGGGGTGTTGGCGGCGGTGATGTCGGCGGGGACGACGGTGTTGGATTCAACCACCTGGCCGACGACGGTGATGGTGTTGCCGACGACGGCGCAGGCGGGGTTGAGGGTCGCGACGCCGAAGACGGGCATGCCCTCGGCGGTGGAGACGGCCGAGTCCCAGGAGGTGGAGGGCTCCGAGATGTAGACGGTTCCGGTGAAGTCTCCGGTGGACATGACGCCGACGACAATTCCGGAGACGGAGACGTTGGCTCCGTAGTGGGTGTAGAGGTAGGGAGAGTCGGGGAGGACATAGGTGTTGCCCGAGGCGACCATGATGTCGTGGATGGAGACGACGGTCTGGGCCGACAACGGTAGCCCCATCAGCGCGAGAGCGATCCCCGGAAACAGGGTGGCGCGACGTGGGTGGATGAGGCGAGACAGGGCAGCGAGCAGGCGCATGACGTGACAATCTCCAGTGAGTCGTGGTCCATCTCCAAAGGACATGGCCTGGCGCAGGACGAGGCTCGGCGTTGCGTGAGAGAGGCGTGCCTTTCCCATGCTGATCACCGGTTGGAATATCGTCTTTGCGCGATACGCACTACACCAGACGGGGCTGGCGCCTGTGTGGGTTACATGGAAGATGGATCGGGCTTTGTTCTACAGATGAAGAGTGCGTACCAGATGTCCTTCGGGATTGGCTGCACCGAGCACATTGCCGCGCTGCTTCATGAAGCCATCGAACGCCTCTTGCTGATCCTTCGGCTGGGCTGCGCGTGCCTTGCCGATCTCGTCGGTGATGTGCTGCAGGCGCTTGGCTTCGTTGACGGGATTCGCGAGCAGCATGGCGTAGAACCGGCGCAGCTTCGGCCAGGCGGTGATGAAGGCCTTGGACGCACTGGTCGAAAACTGTGTGATGGTGAAACCCGGCGCGGCCGCCACTTGAGTGAATGCCTGCAGTGCGCTTTCGAGCGTTGTGTCGGTGACGTCTTCGCTGCGGGAAGTCTTCTTGCCGGCTTCGAGGACGAACTCCCTGATGTAGACATCGACTTCGCCGGTGAAGACTTCCCCCAACGGATCCTTGACGGTGGTCGTTCCGCGCAGGCTCTCTCCGTGGCCGGATGCGACGCCGTGCATGGCGAGCCAGATGTGGCCGAAGAGCTCATGGCCGATGGCCGGGTCGCCCTTGGCGTAGAAGACCTGGTCGGTTGCGGTGAGGCTGACGAAATCGCGGGCTCCCCTCTGCCGTGGCGGTCCGGCGATGTCGGCCAGAGTCTTGCGAACCACACTGACACCGTTGGCGCTGATCCCCCTGAGGGTAGGATCAATGTCGGTCTCAGTGCCCCTGGTGTCGCGCTGTTTGACCTTGAAGGTGTCTCCGCGTCCGATGCCCTGGATGTCAACGGAGCCATCCCGGATGATAGTCATCAGGGTCTGCCAGCGGAAGGGGTCCAGGGGCGTGGTGTAGGCGGTGTCGGCGCCAAGCTGATTGCCGACGAAGCCGAGATGGGCTGTGTCGGTTGGGTTGAGGAGCAGCCCTGCCTTGATGTCTGCCTGCGCGGCGGCGTTGACCGTGATGCCGCCGGTGAGCAGAGTCTTACCTCCCTGCGAAACTGTCTTTGCTTTACCGCGTTGCGCGGTGGCGATGACCTCTGCCTTCTGCTCTTCCGGCGTTGCGGTGGCCTGGGCCGGGGCTTGCGGGGTGGCCGCCTGGGTAGCCGTAGACGGGGCCTGCTGTTGCATCATCTGACCGAGTAGTCCATGCCCGGTCTGCGGCGTCGCCTGCGTTCCCTCGGCCTTGCCCAGCGCTACCTTGATATCGAGTGCGGCCCGTGTGGGATCTTTCATTCCGAGGATGAAGTCCTTGCCGACGCTGATGTTGAAGCTGCCGCCGCTCTTCTGCGCCTGCACGCCTTGCACCGATGCCTGGTAACCGACCCCGCTGATGTGATCGGAATAGGTGGGCAGGAATGCCTGGACGATGCGGTAGACGATCTGCGCGCCGGCGATGGTGAGCTCGGTTGGATCGTCGGGTGTGGCCCTGGCCTTGGCGGCCGCCCGCAAAGCGGGTTCGAGGGATGGATCAACGGCTTGTGCGGCGCCATCGGGCTCGCGCTGGATGGCGCCAGGCGCGACGCCGCGGTGAACGGAGGGCCGGCGCCCGGCGAGAAACGAGGTACCGGTGTGAGCCGCTTCGGCCTCCGCCTCCGCCATGGACGCGCCGCCTCCGGGAAGCATGGTCTGCTGCACGACATGCGTCAGCTCGTGCGCGAGCAGACGCTGTCCTTCGCCGGTCTGGGGTGCGTATCGGCCTGCGGAAAACACGATGTCGGGACCGACCGTGAAAGCCCGGGCCTGGATGCTTCGAGCTGCCACCGCAGCGAGGGGATCTGCGTGGATGCGCACCCGGCTGAGGTCGAAGCCAAAGCTGGTTTCAAAACGGGAACGGGTGGCCGGTTCGAGCGAGGCTCCCGGCGCGCGCAGCGCCTCCTGGGCAACCGATGGAACGGTGGCGATGGCAGAAGCGGGTCCTGGTCCTCCCCTGGCATCGGTTGGATCGACTGCGATTCGCGAGATGTCCCGGGCAAACGGCTTCGACGAGGGGTCGAGACGATCTGCCGCATCCTTTGGCGCATCCGTCGGTACGGCCTGATGGTCCGGGACTGTACCAGCGCGGTGCTGCCGGACCTGGCCAGACGACTTGCCCTTCGTGCGTTCAGGGCCCTTTGCGACCAACCCAGACAACATGGCTACCCCTCGCTCGACCGGGACCACTGCGGCGATGGCCGCTGCGGCGGGACAACACAGTATGCCTTCCGAAGGCGGCGCTGGATAGCCATTCTTGAAGTCATGGCTCAGACACCGTGAATGCTTGTTCCGCTATGCGCTTCTCGCCGCCGGGATGATGATGAAGGCGGAGTTACTTCCGCTTGCGCCGGATGACCGGATCTGCCTTTGGGGCGCTGCGCGGCGATCTCCGCACGGCCGCAGCCGGTGCCTTGGCGGACACCGCGAGGAGGGTCTTGGAGGCGCGACGGTCGAGCACTGCTGACTTCTTTGAAAAGCTCTGCAGAAGCTGCCTGGCTTGTTGGAGGCGCCCGATCTCCTGATCGAGCTCAAGAAGGATGTCTGCGGTCGTCATGATGAATGCCTTTGCAAGTCAGGATGATGGTTGGGGGCCTGTTGAAACGATAGCATCTCGAGGGCCGATTTTCTCCTGGGCAGGAGTGTCAGGGCGATTGCCGAGGAGGGCATGGCTCATCTCCTGCTGGAGTTCCTCGAGCGTCTGAGCCATGTTGGAGGCGAGGACAAGCACGGCCTGAGCGCGTGGCGGGATCACTTCGTACTCCCGCTGAATGGCGTTGCTCAGGGCGAGCCACGCCTCTTGAAGATGAGCCGGCGGGATGATGTGTTTCTCTTCCGAAGACATCGGCAACCGCACTTCCGAGAACAGTCCGGCGAGGTAGTCAAGCGATGCGGCGGCCTGGCGGTCGAACTCGAGTTGCGCGGCGCGGATGGTTGGGGCGAGTTGCCCGGGGATGATCTGGACGCGGTATTGCAGGAGGCCGGCGAGGATGAAGTAGAGGGAGCGCAGGGTGGGCTGCCAGGCGAGAAGGCGCTCGCGCATGGCGAGTTGGCTCTGGCGTGACGGTCCAACCTCGAAGAGCACGGCGTCGGCCTGGGCGTTGACGGCGGCGAAGTTGGCGGAGATGCGATCGCGCAGGATGCGGATTCTGCGGAGGTCAGTCCGATCGGCGGATCTCCAGGGTTCGGCGAGGATGGCGAGCAGGCGCAGGTTCTCGGCGAAGGTATCGCGCATGACCTTGGCGGCGGTCTTTGTGCCGAGGGTGTCGAAGACGAGCCACATCATCAGCAGGCCGAGCCCGACTCCCATGACGCGGTCGCGGGCGATGGCGAGGTTGGTCTGCGGATAGAACTCCTGCAGGTTGATCAGGTAGAAGGAGAGGGCGATCTGCAGGCCGAAGTAGGAGAGGCGGGTGCTCGAGGTGCCGATCCATCCTGAGATAAGGGTAACGACGGCGAAGAGGACGGCGAAGCCGGTGATGGTATCGAGCAGGGGGAGGACGAAGACCTGGGCGCCGATGCCGAAGACGAGGCCTCCGACGATGGCTCCGGAGATGCGCAGAATCTGCCTCTGGCGACTGGAACCGACGCTAGTGAGCGCGGTAATGACACAGGTCGCGAGAGACGTGGAGAGACCACGCCAGGCGACCGCGTTGAAGATCACATAGCAGAGGGAGGCGGCGAGACAGCCGCGGAGGGCGTAGTGGAAGTGTTCGGGGTTGGTGAAGGTGTCGGGGAGGAAGATTGAGGCGGATGCGGCCTCGGGATGTTCGGGGAGAGGTGCTTCCTTGGGGACGGAGTGGGAGAGGCTGAGGGCGAGGAGATCGGTGATGCGCTCGAGCTCGTGGAGCAGAGGAAACCCGATCGGGGCATGGGCCGGATGAGGCGGACTCGGCGGGGGCTGCGCGTGGGTGTCGAGCAGGGTTGCGAGCTCCGCGACATGTTCTCCGACGGCGCGGATACGGAGTCGTTCTGTATCGCTGAGGGTGATGACGGCGGCTCCGTGCAGCGTGATCATGCTGGCACACAGGTCTACGAGGCGGCCGGTCAGCGACAGGATGCTGCTGCGACGGGCGGTGTCGGGATCGCGGCCGGGAGTATGGGAAACGACCTGACGGAGACGCGAGGTGCCGACCATGGCGAACTGCGCGATGTGCTTCTCGACGGTGCGATCGACATGGCCTGTGGCGTAGCCGGAGAGGAAACGGCCGATGGTCTCGATGCGCTGGGAGACTCCGCTGGTGAACTCGTCCTTCGTCTCGAAGATGGAGAAGAGGTACTCGACGCTTACGGTGACGACGAGGCCGACGGAGACGCTTCCCGCGGCCCAGAGGGTGGCGGTGAGCAGTGTCTCGGTAGGTAGGGGGACGTCCCAGAGTGGCACCGCGATGGTTACAATAAACGCGAATGCGGCGGCGCCGATATAGCTGCGCGTGACCTTGATGACGAAGAAGCAGAGAAAGATGCTGACGATGACCCAGAGGAAGTGGGTCAGGGGATAGTCGACGAAGAGGAGTACGCCGAGCAGCGTGTAGACGGCTCCGATGACATAGGCGAGCAGGACGGTGGAAGCGGAACGGAAGGTGGCGTGGGGGCTCTCGCGCGAGAGCAGAAGCGTGTAGTAGGCTCCGAGGGCTGCTCCCGGAAGACGGAAGATCATGATGAGGACCATCGTGATGGTGGCGGCGACGGTCATGCGGACGACGGTGTGGAGACGGCCGGGGTAGGGGGTGAGCTCTTCCTTCAGGAAGCCGCCAAACCAGGTCGCGAAGCCTGCTCGCTGCGAGGCTGGTGCGATGGGCTGGGCGGCGGTGGCCATGGTCAGTGTCCCTGGCCGGGCGTGTTGTGCCCGGGCTCGTTGTGGATGACCGTGACCGCAGTCTCGCCGATGCGCAGGAGATCGGTGGGGGCGGACTGGACGCGGATTCTGACGGGATAGCGGGCGGCGAGGTGGACCCAGCTGAGGCTGCGTTGCACGGCTGGAAGGCCGGGGGTGAGGACGCCGGCGACGGATGGGTCGGGTGTGACGCCATAGCCGATGCTTTCGACGACTCCTGCGAGTGGAAGGTCTTCGCGGGACATGAGGAAGATGTCGGCGCGCATGCCGGGGATCACGTGCTTTAGCTGCGTTTCGCGGAAGTTGGCGATGACCCACCAGTTGCGGGCGTCGATCAGCGTGAAGACCTGGGTTCCGGTGTGAACGTACGCGCCTTCGGAGATGGTGAGGTTGGTGACGCGGGCGTCGAAGGGTGCGAGGACGCGGCAGTTGCCGAGATTGTACTGGGCAGTGCGGACCGCGGCGGCTCGGGCTTCGCGCTGATTGGTGAGCGGGGCGAGGGTCTCGACGGAGTTCGCGGCCTGCTGGCTCTGCGCCTCGCTCTGGGTGACGTTGGCTCCGGATTGCTCGAAGCGCGAGTTGGTGGTGGCGACGCGGGCCTCGGCGAGGGCTACCTGGGCCAGGGCCTGCTCGACGGCGCGGCTGCGGGTCTCGAGCAGGGTGCGGGCCTGGTCGACCTGGTCGACGGTGACGAACTGTTGGGCGAGGAGGGGCTCGAGGCGATGGAGATTGTTTTCGGCGTACTGGCGGTCGGCTTCGGCGCGCTTGACTCCGGCCTTGGCCTCTTCGACGTCGGCCTGAGCCTCGGTGACGGTGGCGGCGGTGGCGCGGCGGCCGGAGGCTACGCTTGATACGTTGGCGGAGGCGGCGTGGGCGGCGCTGACCTGCGCGGAGATGAGGCGCCCGCGGTCTTCGATCTGGCCTTCGAGCGCGGACTGTTCGGAGAGGGCGCGCTCGAGGGCGTAGCGGTAGGGGCGGTCGTCCACCTCGAAGAGAAGGTCGCCGGCGTGGACCAACTGGTTATCCTGGACGGCGAGCTTTGTGATGGGGCCGTCGACCTGCGGAGCCATGCCGATAAAGTTGGCGAAGACCTCGGCGTCGTCGGTGCGGGGATTGATGACGGACCGATGGACGGCGAAGATTGTAACCAGCGCGGCTACAAGAATGACCAGCGCGGTGAAGATCCAGCCGAGGTATGGACGCGATGGCTGCGGATTCGGCATGGGGTGGATCCTCTCTGCGTTCTCTATTCGAAGAAGATGAGCCAGAAGGTGCAGCCGAAGAGAAGCGCCAGGCTGATGTAGACGAGGGGGAGCGCTTTGAGCTGGCGCTCGAAGTCGATGTGGTGAAGGATGGCCCGGAGCAGGACCGTGAGGAGGATTCCGACCACGATGCAGGCGATCCAGCCGGGGAAGAAGGAGCCGAGGATGTTGAAGGCGGGGGAGTGGGCGCAGCCGGTCGCAAGGGGCAGGATGGCGAGGGCGAGGCAGGGCCGGAGGCGTCGGTAGAGGGCGGTCATGGCGTGGGCCTCGGTGCGGTACGGAGGAGATCGCCGGTGCGGAAGGCGAAGGTGGCGAACTGGGTGAGGACGCCGGTACGGGCGGCGACGTCCTGGCTGAGGGCCTGGGCGAGGGTGCGCTGGGCGGTGACGACGTCGACGGTATTGCGCAGACCGAAGCCGTAAGATTTGACGGCTGCATCGTAGGATGCGCTGGCGGCGGAGAGCAGGGAGGCGGCGGCGCGGCGCTGCCGGAGCGCGGTCTGAACGTCGACGTAGGCCGTCCAGACCTGCTGCTCGATGTCGTCGCGGGTGGTGTCGATCTCGGCCTGGGCGCGGCGCTCTTCGGCGTGGGAGCGGGTGAGTTCGGCCTCGCGGCGACCACCGTCGAAGAGGGTCCAGCGGAGGCTCAGGTTGGTGTTCCAAACCTCGACCGGGCCGGCGTAGGAGCCGGGGTACTGATTCTGCTGGCCCCAGGCGCGGACCTCGCCGCCATCGCCTTGAAATTCGACGCTTGGGAGATAGGCGGAGCGTGCCTGCCGGATGGCGTCCTGGGCGGCGCGTCGTTGGGCGACACGCTGGGCGATCTCGGGGCGCTGGGCGAGGGCGCGCTCGATGGCGCTTTCGGCCTCGTCGTCGAGCTTTTCGGGAACGCTGAGCTCAGAGAGGGGCTGAACCTCGAGGGGGCGGTAGGGTGAGGCGCCCAAAATCTGGAGGAGGGCTCCACGGGAGATCTCGATCTCCCCGAGGGCGGCCTGGAATTCGAAGTCGGCCTGGGCAGCGGCGGAGCGGGCTTCGAGCGCGTCGGGCAGGGTGGCGAGGCCGTTGTCAAGGCGTGCATTGACGGCGTGTTCGACGGTCTGGGCGTTCTTGAGGGTGGCTTCGGCGGCGTCCTTCTGGCCGACTGCGTTGAGCAGGCGGTAGTAGCGGCGGGAGGTCTCGAAGAGGATGCTGAGGTGGGTGGTGTTGAAGGCGAATCCGGAGGCCAGAAGCTGCTCTCGGGCGGCGGCGATGCGGCTGGAGCGGCTGGGGTCGAAGACCGTGTAGCTGACGCGCAGGACAGGCTCGAAGACACCGAGGGTCTGACGGGCGAAGTT
>JAMFSC010000255.1 GCA_026225095.1 bacterium | reverse complement strand
GGTTGACGTTTTCGCTAAGTGGTTGCGGGGGTAGGATTTGAACCTACGACCTTTGGGTTATGAGCCCAACGAGCTACCGGGCTGCTCCACCCCGCATTCCCAATATAGCTCTTTCAAGAGGCGTCGTCAAGAATGGCACCCCTCAGCGTCCCCTCAGCCTCATACCTCTGGCTCGCTTGAAAAGACACCCTTTACGGCTATAATGATACTGCAGGCGGGAGTAGCTCAATGGTAGAGTAGCGGCTTCCCAAGCCGTTGGTTGCGGGTTCGATCCCCGTCTCCCGCTCCAGATTTGAAGCAGAAAAGACGGCCGCGCTCATTGCGCGGCCGTCTTTTTCATCCGCTCAAAATCAGCGGCTTGCCGTGGTGAGGGGTTTCTGCGCCGACTTGGTATGATCCTCGAGCGCTCGCGCCTCGGGAAGGAAGGTCATCGCCTTGGTAATCTGCGGATCCCACTGCGCGCGAACCTTCAAACCTTCAAGCTGGCCAAACTGGCTCGTGAAGAGATCGCTCTTGATACTCTCCTTCACCCAGTCCATGTTGGTCGCCAGGTCTTGATCGGTGTAATCGATCTTGCTCGTCTTCAGAAAGCTCTTGAACTGTTGCAGCACATTGTCATCGACGGTGAAATCCTTCGGAATCGTACGATTCGCCAGGTAAAACCGCGCAAAATCGAAGAAGGCGTAGTGCTGAAGCAGGGTATTCTGGAATGCATTTGCCTTCACCGGATCGATCTTCTCATCCGGCGTAATGCCACCTCCACCATAGACCGTCCTCCCCGAATCTGTGAGCTTCACCTCAAGATTGGACTTATCCTTAGGCTGATTGGAGCCATCACGCACCACATAGTAGTCGTACAGGCTCATGTGGTCATACGGACGCTGAATCAGCCGCCCGGAAGGCGTGTAGTAGTGATACGTCGTCAACGCCAGGCCCGAGTTCTCGCTGATCGTAAACACCGTCTGGACGAGCCCCTTGCCAAACGTTGTCTCGCCAACGATCAAAGCCCGATCGTGATCTTGCAGCGCACCCGATACAATCTCAGCCGCAGACGCCGTATTCCGATTCACCAGCACCACGATCGGGTACTTCGCCGTCGATCCATGCGCCGCCGTATACACCTGGGGATGAAACGCCCGCCCCCGCTGAGAGACTACAATCTGTCCCTTTTGCAGGAACTTGTCGCTCATGTTCACCGCCTCGTTCAGCAGGCCTCCGGGATTCCCGCGAAGGTCGATGACGAGTCCATCCAGCGGCCCCTCATCGTTGAACTTGTCCAGCGCATCCCCAACCTCGCGGCTCGTCGTCTCCATAAACTGCTTGACGTGGATATAGCCAACCCCCGGCCTGGGCTCAAACGCAAGATCGACAGAGGGCTGCGGAATCTCATCGCGAACCAGATCGAACACCAAGTTCTTCGGCTGTCCCTCTCGATACATCGTCACAGAAACATGCGATCCACGCGGCCCCTTCAGCATGGAAGCCACCGCGGCCGAGTCCATATTCTCGATGCTCTTTCCATCGATCGAGATGATCGTATCGCCCGGCCGGATACCCGCCTTGAACGACGGCGTTCCTTCAAACGGAGCCATCACCACGATCTTCGTGGTCGCCGGCTTATCGCCCTGGGCCGGCTTATCCGGCTGCGGCTGGATCGACATGCCCACGCCGTAGTAGCGCCCGTGCTGGTCCTCACGCATCTGCGCGTAAGCCTTTGGATCGTAGAAGTTGGAGTGCGGATCGAGAACGTGAAGCATTCCCGGAATCGCGCCATCGTAGATGACCTTGTCCGTCTTCTCCGTCGTCAATGGGTCCGCGTAGTTCTGCTCAACCAGCGAGTAGACATTCGTAAACTGGTGCAGCGAGTCGCGCAGGGTGGACTCGTCCGACGCCGACTGCGCCGCGACCTTCTGGCTGATCACGGAGCCAAGCACGCCGCAGGTGGCGAGAAATACGGTGACGGAAAAGAGTGCGCGACGTGTACGTGGAGCCATCAGTTTCTTACCTCGGGGGACCGGGAAAAGCATTCTTCCGGGGCGCGTCGAACATCCTCCGCGACCTCGGATAGACCTGCGTTGGACGGAGTATACACCGCGAGGTAAGCGAGATGCCCCACGCCAGCCTCTGCCATATCCCCAACTCGTACCCATGCCGTCCCAATTTGTCCCTCGCCTGGTTCCCGCATCTCATCCTGTCAACAACTTACGCCGGCTCCCATCGAAGCCGCCCGCCCCTCACGGCAAAGCGAACGCAATCAGATCGCTCCCCGCCGCAATCGCGAAATACTGCTTCCCATTCACCGCATAGCTCATCGGCGAAGCATGTAACGGCTGCCCCACGTTGAAGTGCCAAAGCGCCTTCCCCGTCGTCGCATTCACTATCTCGAACTCCTCCGCATCATCCCCAAACGCCACCAACCCCGTCGCCGTCGACATCACCCCCGCGAACGAGTGCGAATCCCCTACCTGTTCATTCCGCCACGCAAACTGCCCCTTGGCAAAATCGTACGCGAGCAGATACTTCGTCGCCTTCTCTCCCCGCTTATGCGCCGCCCCCGTCGAGTAATACTCCTTCCCTTCCTCAAAGGGCGCCGTCTTGGCCGTATAAACGTGACAATCCTCCAGCGTCATGAAGTAGAACAGGCGCGTCTGCTCGCTATAGCTCGGCGAATACCAGTTCGTCGCCCCCGCGTACCCCGGACACACCCGCGTTCCCTCCGTCGTTGGAATATTCTCCGTCCGGATCGGCCGCCCCGCCCCATCGATCCCCTTCGCCCAATTCATCTCCACCACAAACTGCTTCGCCGAAAGAAACTTCCCGTTCGTCCGATCGAGCACATACACAAACCCGTTCCGATTCGCCTCGATCAGCAGCTTCCGAGGCGCTCCTTCATAAATCGCATCCACCAGCACCGGGGTCTCCGTCGCATCGTAGTCATACAGATCATGCGGCGTGAACTGGAAGTGCCACTTCAGCTTCCCCGTATCCGGATCGAGCGCCAACACGCAATCTGTATAAAGATCATCCCCCGGCCGCACACTGCCATCGAAGTCCGGAGATGGATTGCTCGTACCCCAGAAAATCGTATTCAACTGCGGATCGTAGGTTCCCGGCATCCACGTCGTCCCGCCCCCATGCAGATACATCTCCCCCGGCCAGCTCGACGACCCCGCCTCACCCGGCACCGGTATCGTCCAGAACCGCCACACCTCCTTCCCCGTCGCGGCGTCGAACGCCGCCACAAATCCCCGCACCCCGTCATCCCCACCCGACGTCCCCACCAGCACCTTGTCCTTCACAATCAGCGGAGCGCTCGTCGCCCCATAGTTCCGGTTACCCGACGCATAAAGCACGTCCCAGATCAACATCCCGGATCTCGCATCCAGGCAAAGCAGATGGGCATTATCCGTCTCCATGTAAACCCGCGTCCCCAGAATCGCCACCCCGCGATTGATGTGGCCCGAAGCATCATCCACCAGCCCCTCCGTTACCGGCCGCTCATGATGCCAAAGCACCTTGCCCGTCGCCGCATCCAGCGCATACACATCGTTCGACCCGGTAAAGAACATGATCCCGTTGACCACCTCCGGCGTCGCTTCGAGCACCCCTGCATTGCGGCTATGAAAGATCCACTGCGCCCTCAGCTCATGCGCGTTCGCAGGAGTGACCTGATCCAGGCTGCTATACCGCCGGCCCGTATAGTCCCCGTTATACGATGGCCAATCGTCCCGCAGCACCGTGCTCAGCAGATCGCTCGACCGCACCTCGACCTCACCCCTGGCCCCCGCCGACGCCCCACCCTGGGCAAGCCCCGCACCTACCCCAAGCCACCCAACCAGCACCAGCGCGATCAGCGAAACCCACCGCCCCGACCTCATCGCAAACCATCCTGTCCGTTAGCCGAACTCCCAATCCCAGCTTCGTCCAACACCCCATCCCCTCCACCTCGGCCGCCGATCGACACCAGCCGAACCACACTCGCCCCATCCGGAACGGGCATCATCTCACCCACCGCCACCTCCTCACCCGGACCACCCTGCTTCAGCACCCGCCGACCCAACTCCCGGCCATCCCTCCCCACCCAAACCAGGGCAACCGCCCCACGCGCAAACGGCGTGACCCTCCCTGACACCATCGCCCCACTTCCCTGCCGCGTCACCCGCAGCCGCTCCGACACCACGCCCGCCCCCGTCACCGTTCGAGGAGCATCCGTCATCCGCACCGGGTTCCAAGTCGTGTCCATCGCATACGTCGCACCCGGCTCCAGCGGCACAATCGGACTATTGATCTCCGCCTCCATGTAGTACGGCGTCATCGCCAGCGTCGTCGCCGGAAGACTAGCCCTGCCCTCTTTATCGAAGCGCACCGCAGGCCCATTCTTATAAAAGATCACCGTGGCCTTCCCCGGATAATCCCCCTTCGCGTCATACGAGAACCGCTCCACCATCCCGTACTTCGCCTCCTTGTCGTACACCGTCAGCCACCCCGCCCGTGAATCCACCCAGACCTCATTCTCGAAGTACATCCAATGCAGCCGAAACATTCCATCCGCCACCGAAAACGACGGATCGTCCGCCAGCCCCGACCGCACATGGTACCCATCCGGATAAGGAGAGTCCCCTCTCACCGGAGCATAAGCCCACAGCTCGTGGTTATAGTCCGCTCCATTCTCATGGTTTCCCAGGTCATACTGCGACACCGACTGCACCGACCAAAGAATCGGCTTCGCGCTCGCATTTTTCATCACCGCATGAAAATCGATCTGCGGCGAATCCCCCGCAACGCTGATCGTCCTCTCATACTGCAAACCCGTAATCGTATCCGCCTGCCCCGTCAACCGCACCACACACCGAGTCCCCTGTTCCAGCACCTTGAACCCGTAGGGAAGATCATCAAGCGCCGTCGAAGCCAGCACCCAGTGATGTTCATCCTGGTCGCCCTCCGGCATCGGCCAGATCTTGTCCCCGCCGTAGTTGATCCATCCGCCCTTCGCCTCCTCCGGCGAGACATACTTGCCCCGAAACCTCGGGTTCACAAACAGATAGGGGTGCCCCTCGAACTCCACCTGCATCAGCCGCCCACCCAGCTTCGGAACAAAGGTCAGCGTCACCCACTCGTTCCGCACCTCCTGCGCCTCCCACCCCTGGTAACCCACCGCCTTCACCGCACACCCCGCCGCCCTGGCGTCCCTCCCGACCCCCAAGCCCAAAGCGATCGCCACAACCAGAAGTCCTATCCCCCGAAGCAAGCCCATCATCGCTTCCCCATCCTTCCCACCGTCAGACTCCGCCGCCCATGCTCCACAAATCCCACCGCCTTCGTCTCAATCCGATAGACCGCCGACCCCGCCGTAATAAACAGCGTCCCATTCCCCGTCCCGCCCCACGCCAGGTTCGCCGGCTGCTGCGGAACCTTCAGCGTCCCCAGGTGCTCCCCCGCCGCACTCCACACCCAGATCCCACCCGGCCCCACCACATACAGATTCCCCTTCGTATCCACCTTCATCCCGTCCGGCACCCCCTTCGATCCCGCCACCCGCTCGTCGCCAAACACCACCCCGTCCGAAACCGTTCCATCCTCGCTGAAGCGATACCTCCAGATGTTCTTCCGCTCCGTATCGTCGACGTACAGAAACCTCCCATCCGGCGAAAACGCAAGTCCATTCGGCTGCTCCAGATCCGTGTTCAAGAGCGTGACCTTTCCCGTTTGGCCCAGACGAAACACCCCCTGAAACACCAGTTCTTTCTTCTCCCCCGCCACCAGGTCCAGCGTCGGATCCGTAAAGTACAACGCCCCATCCGGCCCCATCACCACATCATTTGGACTATTGAATCGTTTCCCCTCAAACCGGTCCGCCAATACCTCATAGCTCTTCCCATCTTCCGACAACCGGATGATCGCCCGCAGCACACTCGCACACACAATCAGCCGTCGCTCCCCGTCATAGGCACTCCCATCCGGATCACCCAGCGCGATCACCATCTCCCGCCGCCCATCCGGATACAGCCGAAAGATCGCATTCTTCTCCTCATCGCTGACATACAGAAACCCATCCGCGCTCCACACCGGCCCCTCGGTAAAACCAAAGCCGCTCCCCATCACCTCGAGCCGCGCCCCCCGATCGAACACCTTCCAGAACCCCGGCGACAAAGCCTCAAACGTCCCACCCGAAGCCCCGTTCCCCTGCGCTCTTCCGATCCCAGCCACCAGCAACATCCCGCACACCAGCACCGCCACCCGCCTACTGATCATGATGCTTCCTCTTCCCCACCCCCTCTTCGGACCCGGAAGCCGACCCCGTAGCAATCAGAAAGTTCACCAAATCATCCAGTTCCCCGCCCGAAAGCCTCGTCCCATAGTCATCCGGCATCATCGTATGCGTCGTATGCCTCACGCTCTTCAGATCCGTCTTGGCCAAGAAATGGTAGCGCCCATCCTCCGTCTGCAGGTCGAGCGTAAAGTTATCCTCCGCCCGCGCCATCCCACTCAGACGCCGCCCATCCGACGTCTCCACCTCCACCACCCGCGACCCCCGCTCCACATCGTAGTTCGGCTCAACGATCGCCCGCCGCACCGCCTCAGCCGACAGCCCCTTGCCATACGTCGAAAGCCCCGCCGCAATAAACCCACCCTCCCCATCGACCATGTGGCACTTCGAGCACTCCGCCTTCCCATAAAACAGGGCCCTTCCGCTCCCCGCATCCCCCTTCACCTGCGCCGTTGACCCCACCCCCTGCAGCACCCGCAGATACGCAACCACCTGCCGCACCTTCTCATCCCCCAGGTACCCAAACCCCGGCATCCCCACCCCCGGCAACCCCTTCCCAACGACCGTCACCAGCTCCGCATCACTCATCGCAATGACATTCCGCAGCGTGGCAATACTCGGAGCCCGCTCCCCCCCATGCCCATCCGCCCCATGGCAAGCCGCACAGTTGGCGGAAAAGAGCCGAGCCCCCTCCATGCCCCCCGCCTTCTCCTGCCCCCACGCAACCGCCCCCAGCAGAAGCACCACGACCCAACACCCCAGCCGCACCACCCCCAACCCTCCGCTCCTCTCCGATCCCACACCCATCGAAAGCTCCTACTCCCCGGCACCCATCAGAACTGGTACTTCACCGCCATCTGCAAGATACGCGGATCCTTCGCCGAGGTCACCAGCCCAAACGTCGACTGGTTCGTGTAGTTCCCCCCCGGATTATTGAACTGCGTATGGTTGAAGACGTTGAAAGCCTCCGCCCTGAACTGCACCGTATGCTCACGAAACAGGTGAAAGTCCCGCAGCAGCGCAAGATCGGTATTGCTAATTCCCGGCCCATGGAAGAACCGCCGATGCGAGTTACCCACCTGTCCAGTGTCCTCCCGCGTGAACAGGTCCGTATTGAAGTAAGGCAGCCCCTTCCGCGGATCGTGATTCCCCGCCAGCTTCCCCTGCGTATAGTTCGGCTGATCCACCCCGCCGGTCCCCAGCAGAGACTGATCATCCGTCTCCGAGATATTCACCGGAAGCCCCGTAGCCAGCTTCGTAATCCCCGAGACTGCCCACCCACCGATCACCTGCTTGCCCCACCGCGAATCCACCAACCGGTCGAACGGCATATGAACCGTATAACTGGCCACAAAGTAGTGAGTGAAGTCGAAGTTCGAAAGACCATAACTCGCCCTCGGATTCACGACGTTCGTCACATCCGTCAGCCCCGACGCATCATCGAACGACCGTCCATACGTATAGCCAAGCAGCGTATCCCAGTACTTGGACGTATGCTTCAGCGTCGTCTGCAACGAGTTGTAGTTAGAGCTCGCCGCACTCGCCATATACCCATTCGCGCCCAGCGCAATTCCGAACGGAGTCCGCGTACTCTCCACCACCGTCCCATTTGCCAGCGTATAAACCCCCTGTTCCCCCCCAGGCCCGCAGATCGTCTGGTCAGCCGCCAGCGTCGACGCATTCAGCGACAGGCAAAGCGCCGGATTCCCCGGATTCGCCTCCTCGAACGTCATCAGATGCCGCCCCTGCGTGCCCACATAGTTCACCGTCAGCACCGTATTCCGCGCCAACTCCCGCTGCACACTCAGGTAATAGCTTTCAATATAGGGAAGCGTGTTATCCGTCTTCAGCAGCGCAGACCCTGCGATCGGCTCAACGCTCGCCCAGTCGAACGCCGCATCCGGGTTCGACTTCGACACGTTCGTCGCCGGAAACTGGAACGGGAACGGACTCGGCAACGTCGTCAGGTTGGTCAGATTGACGAACGGGCTCGACAGCCGCACCTGGTACGAGTTCGAGTAAAACGACCCATACGGCGCATCCCCCACCTCAATAAAGCCCGACTCATCCTGGATATTCGTATAGAACATCCCGAAGCCTCCGCGGATGCTCGTCCTGTCCCCGCCCGTCATCCTGCCGAACCATCCATCGCCTCCCTTCGGCGCATACGCAAATCCAACCCGTGGCGCGAAGTTGCCATAGCGAATCGGCGACAGCGTCCGCGGAACCCCCGGATCGCCAGGAACGAGATACCCCTTCGGAGCCCCCGGAAACACCACCGACTGCACCCCCGGAATCGCCGTCTCCAGCTTGTTCGTCGTGTCATACCAGGGAGTAATAATCTCGTAGCGCAATCCATAGTTCAACGTCAGATTCGACTTCGCCCTCCACGAATCCTCCGCGTACACCCCGATATAATGGCTCCGCGTATCCAGCAACTGCAGCGTTGCCTGGATAAATCCACCCCCCGCCGGTACCGTCCCCAACAGGTAATCCGCGAAGTCCACCCCCGTCTCCTGCCCGTTGAAGCTGAACTGCCCATTGGTCGCATAGTTGTTCCGTTCCATAATCTGGTCGTAGTGATAGCTCGCGCCAAACTGGATCGTGTGCGTCCCAATCACCTTCATGTAGTTGTCAAGCCACTGGAAGGTATTGTCATACTTCGCCTGCGTCTCAACCGGGTTGCCGAATCCGAAGTTGTTGAAGTTGATATTCGGAACCCCAGCCAGCGCCGCGTTCACCGTGTTGATCCCGCCCCCCGCTCCCTGCGACGTATTGAATCCAAGCGACCCCAGCCCCACCGTCGCACTCGTCGGATTGTTCGTATGGTTCGCACTCCGCATATACGTGAACCGGAACGTATTCACCGCATTGCTCTTCGAGATGGTCGTCAACCCAAGGTTCGCCATCTGCGCCCTGCTCGTCGTCACACCGCCAAACCCCGGAACACTTCCCCCCGC
>JAMFSC010000254.1 GCA_026225095.1 bacterium | reverse complement strand
GGATGCTGTCGAGCACCTTGTCGGAGTCTTCGCCCTTTTGCAGGAGCACGGTGCCTTCGACGACGTCGCCATCGTCGAGCAGCTTGCCATCGACGCGCCGGAAGGTCTTGCCGATCTGGCCGAGGCGAATCTTGGGGCCGATCTGAACGGTGGCGATGTCGGAGACGCGGAGAGCGGTGCCGTTCTGCGACTTCAGAACGGTCTGGGCGATGTCGTTCTCGTTGGTGAAGAGGCCGATCTCGCGGACGTTGATCTGCTGCTGGCCCTGCTCGATGAAGCTTCCGCCGGCGTTGGTGTTGTTGGCCGCGAGCTGCTGCTTGACCTGGGCGACGGTGAGGCCGAACTGGATGAGCTTCGCGGGATCGAGGATGACCTGATACTCGCGGGTGACGCCGCCGAAGCTGGATACGTCCACAACGCCGGGGACGGAGCGGAATTGCTTTTCGAGCGTCCAGTCCTCGAGGCTCTTGAGCTGCATGGTGCCGTAGGCGGGGTTGGTGCTCTTGAGGGTGTACCAGAAGATCTGGCCGACGGGGCTCCAGTCGGTTCCGATCTGCGGTTGGAGACCGGCAGGGAGGGTGACCTGGGTGAGGCGCTCGAGGACCTTCTCGCGGTTCCAGTCGTTCACGCTGTCGTCGTCGAAGATCATCGTCACGGAGGACAGGCCGGCGAGCGAGGTCGAGCGAAGGTGGGTCATGTGCGGGATGCCGGCGACGGCGATCTCGAGCGGGACGGTGACCTGCTGCTCGACCTCTTCGGCGGCGCGTCCCGGCCACTGGGTGATGACGGTGACGTAGTTGTTGGCGACGTCGGGGTAGGCCTCGACGGGAAGGTTATGAAACGAGATCGCGCCCCAGCCGAAGAGCAGGACGGAGGCCACGAGGATGATGAAACGGTTTCCGAGCGAGAAATCGACGATCTTCCGAATCATTACTGGGCCGCCGTGTTCTGGAGTTCCAGTGCGTTCGCGACCACCTTCTGGCCGGCGCTCAGGCCGGAGAGGATCTCGAGCATGTTGCCATCGAGCGTGGCGCCGGTCTTGACCGAGACCTGGCGGAAGGTTCCAGGGGTTTCGGCGGGTTCGAAGACGAAGGCGATGTCGTGCAGGTGCAGGACGGCGCTGGTGGGAACGACCACGCGCTGGACCGGGTTCGAGCCGCGGAAGGTGGCGGTGGCGAACATCCCGACGCGGAGCAGGTTGCCTGGATTGGGAAGCTGGATGCGGACCTTGGCGGTGCGGATGGAGGGGTCTAGGATGGAGCCGATATCGGAGATGGTGCCGGTGAGGACGCGGTCGGGATAGGCGGAGAGATGAATCTGCGCAGCCTCACCCAGGTGGACTGTGGCGAGGTCGTTCTCGTACACGTCGCAGATGACCCAGACGTGCGAGAGGTCGGCGATGGTGAACGATCCGGCCGACCCGGCGTAGGTGATTCCGGCGGCTCCGGCGGCAGTTGTGTTTTGAGCCACTATGACGCCGCTGGCCGGTGCGTACACGGGGACGGTGTCGCCGGGGTGATCCTTGTTCACGCCCAGAATGCGAAGCTGCTGCTCAGTCGCCTTCAGGGCGGTGAGGGAGTCTTCCTCGGCGTTCTGGGCGATCTGCAGCTGGCTCTCGGAGATGGCTCCCTTGTCGAAGAGCAGCTTGTCGCGGTCGACGGTCACCTTGGTGAGGCGCTCGTCGGAGACAGCCTTCAGGTAGTTGGCGAAGGCGGTGGCGATGTCGGGGCTCTGGACCTCCATGATGAGTTGGCCCTTGTGGACGACGTCGCCAAGACCGACGTGGAGGGCGACCACGCGACCGTTGGCGAGCGACAGAACGGGGAGCTCGCGAGAGACGTCCGGCGAGACGGCGCCGGTGACGTTGAGCGTGGTGTAGGACGGGCGTGTGCTGGCCGCGACCAGTGAAAACTGCTGTGGCTGCTCAACGTGGACGGTGCCGGTGTCCCCGGCAGCGATGACGGACGGGGCGGCGGGCGGGGCCTCGGCGGCGGCGCGATTGCTCTCTTCCGGCTTCTTGCAGGCGAAGATCCCAAGAGAGAACAGGAGAGCGCTGGAAAGGAGGAGAGGGCGGAGATGGGAGGAGAAGCCCTGGATTCTGCTTGCGTTGGGTGTAGCCGAATTCATCGTGGTCGCTTTTCCTGTGTGTCTGAGGATTTACTTCGTGGAAGGGCAAGAAGATGCTTAGCTTCGAAAACGAACCTTCGGCGCATGGTTTCGAGAAACTCCAATATCTAAGTAGAGCGCGGGCGGGGGACAAAGTCCATCGGTAGAGACCCGGAAGTGGTGGAAGACTCTCGTTGAATCGGAAGATCGTTCCCCGTGAGACGTGAAAAAGACGCACACCGATGCATGCGGACCCTTGAAGTCCGTTATACCTGAACGGAAGATTGAGCAGGCAGGCGAAATACGCACCTCTCGGTGGAGAGGTTGCCGCGAGTGTCTTGGACGCGTGAGGCTAAGCGGTCGTGAGCAGATCCTCAATGCGGACGGGGAGCTGGCGGACGCGAACGCCGGTAGCATGATAGACCGCAGCAGTGATGGCGGGCGCGACTCCGGCGAGGCCGATCTCGCCGATCCCGCGGGCGCCGTACTCGCCGATGAATGGGTCCGGGATGTCGAGGAAGTGGACGTCGATCTGGGGCATGTCGGCGATGGTTGGGACAATGTAGTCAGCGAAGTTGTCGTTGACTGCGTGGCCGTTGCGGGGATCGTAGATGGTCTCTTCGAAGAGACCCATGCCGACTCCCATGACGACCGCTCCGGCCATCTGGTTGGTGGCGGTCTTCTTGTTCAGGATGCGTCCGCCATCGACCACGGAGACGACGCGGCTGACGCGAAGCCGGGCGATGCCTGGGTCCCACTCGACCTCGACGAACTGCGCTCCGAAGGAGTGCATGGAATGGTCGGCGGCGGCCTTGTTCTCGCTGGCGGCGGGGCCGGTCTTGCCCTCGCCGACGGCTGCGGCGACGCTGGCCATGCGCAGGATGTCCTGGAAGGGCGTTCCGGTCTCGGGCTTATCGCCCTTGGCGTGGATACGGCCGTTGGTCATGGCGAGGGTCGTCGGATCCTTGCCGAAGAAGGGCGACGTCCTGGCCCGGACGGCGTTCACGCAGACGGCCTGGATGGCCTGCCGGGCGGCTTCGGCGACCGAGGGAATGACGCTGGCGGTGGCGGTGGAGCCTCCGGACATGGGTCCGGGGACGAGCGAGCTGTCGCCGAGGACGACCTCGATGCGGTCGGTGGGGATGCCGGTCTTGTCCGACAGGATCTGGGCGACGACGGTGTAGGTTCCGGTTCCGGGATCCTGGGTTCCGGAGGAGACGCGGGCGGTTCCGTCGGCGCGCAGGGCGACGACCGCCTCGCTGTTGCCGCGGCCCGCACCCCAGGAGGCGCAGGCGACGCCCCAGCCGAGGATCAGGTCGCCCTTGCGCATGGAGCCTACCGCAGGCGTGCGTTTGGACCAGCCGAACTTGTCGCAGCCGAGTTCGAGACACTCCTTCAGATGGCGGGAGGAGAAGGGCTTGTTCTTCTCCTCGTCGATCAGGGTGTCGTGGTTCAGGCGGAACTGGACGGGGTCCATCTTGAGCTGGATGGCGAGTTCGTCGACGGCGGATTCGAGGGCGAAGAGGCCGGGCACGGCTCCGGGACCACGCATCGGCGTGGGGGTTCCGACGTTGCGCTTCATCAGGGCGGAGGTGACCTGGAGGTTGGGCACACTATAGAGGAAGGGCGTGGCCTCTCCGCAGTTCTCGCGGATGTCGTCGACGTGCGAGGTGTGGTTGCGGTAGTCCTGCTGGAGCGAGACGAGCTTGCCCTGGGAGTCGGTGGCGAGGCGCATCCGCTGCTGCGTGAGCGGGCGATGGCCGACGTTCGAGAACATCATCTTGCGCGAAAGCGTGAGCTTGACCGGCCGTCCAAGCTTGCGAGAGGCCGTTGCGGCGAGTGCGGAGTGCGGCCACGGAAAGAGCTTGCAGCCAAAGCCGGAGCCGATGAACTTCGAGACGATCTGGACGTTCTCGCGCGGGATGCCGAGGTGCTGGGCCATGACGTTGGCGTGGTTCACGATGCCCTGCGAGGACTCGTAGAGGATGACCTTGTCGCCGCCGGTCTCGGAGTGCTGCCAGTCTGCGACGGTGGCGTGCATCTCCATGGGATTGTGGGTCTCGGCGGGGGTCACGTAGGTGGCGTCGAGCTTGATCGGGGCCGCGTCGAAGGCCTCCTGGGGTTTGCCGCGGGTGCTCTCGACGTGGGGTCCGCCAGGCTGACCGGTGGCGGGAATGGTTTCGTCGAGTTTCGTCGAGACGTTTGGTTTGGAGGACTGGTAGGTGACCTTCACGGCTTCGGCGGCGGACTGCGCCTGCTGGAAGGTCTCGGCCACGGCGAGCGCGACGTACTGGCCCCAGTAGTACACGCTGTTGTCGTCGAGGGGCGGCCGGCTCTCGCTGGTCCGGCCGGAGCGGGCTCCGCCGGGCGAGGTGCGGAAGAGCGGCGCAATGTTCTCGTGGCGCATGACGTGCAAGACGCCGGGCATGCTCTCGGCCTTGCTGGTGTCGAGCGACAGGATCACGCCATTCGAGATCGTCGCGCAGACAGGAACCGCATAGACCATGCGCGGAAGGTGATAGTCAGAGGCGTAGCGGGCGGTACCGGTCGTCTTCAATGGGCCGTCGACGCGGGAGATGGAGGATCCGATGATGGCGGAGGGGGGCTCCGGCTTTTTGTCTCCCGCGCTCTTGGGGGCTGAATTGGCCTGGCCGGAGGGGCTGGACTCGATCATCTCGATCAGTTCGGTGAAATCCATGTCGGTGTCTCCCTGGGTGTTGCGGTCGGGTCTTGTTTCCGGACGAGACGTTCCGCTTCCGGGCTAAACGGTCGCGGTGGTGAGTGCGCGGACTATGCAACGTTTCGCGAGTTCAACCTTGAAGCCGTTTTCGCTGTGTGGGTGCGCGTCCTTGAGGGCCATCTCGGCGGCGTGGCGGAAGCTGGCGGGGCTCGCCGGGCGGCCCACGAGTGCCTTTTCGGCTTCGAGCGATCGCCAGGGCCTGGTGCCGACTCCGCCGAGGGCGACGCGAGCGTATTCCACTCTCCCGCCGGGGGCCTTGATCACGATGGCGGCGGAGGCGAGGGCGAACTCATAGGCGGCGCGGTCGCGGAGCTTCAGGTAGAGCGACCGGGTGCCGGGCACGGGCGGCGGAAGGGTGACCCCGGTGATGAGGTCGCCGGGTTCGAGGACGTTTTCGCGCTGCGGAGTGGATCCGGGCAGGAGGAAGAAGTCGTGGATCGGAACCGAGCGCGGGCCCTTGACGCCCTGGATCTGGATGGTGGCTTCAAGGGCGGTGAGCGCGACGTTCATGTCCGATGGGTTGGTGGCGATGCACTCGGCGCTGGTTCCCAGGATGGCGAGCATGCGGTTATGGCCGTCGATGGCGGAGCAGCCGGTGCCGGGTTCGCGCTTGTTGCAGGCGTGGGCGGTATCGCGGAAGTAGACGCAGCGGGTGCGCTGCAGCAGGTTTCCGCCCGTGGTGGCCATGTTGCGGAGCTGCGGGGAGGCGCCGGAGAGCAGGGCTTCCGAAAGTACGGTGTAGCTCTGCTTGACGGTGGGGTGCTGGGCGAGATCGGCGTTGCGGACCAGCGCTCCAACGGCGAGGCCGCCGCTCGGTGTGGGTTCGACCTTGTCGAGGGGCAGGCCGTTGATGTCGACCACGATCCTGGGCCGCTCCACGCGGAGCTTCATCAGGTCGATGAGGGTAGTGCCACCGGCGACGAAGCGGACGTCGGCTCCCTGCTGGGAGGTCTGCGATCCGGAGCCGGATTGGACCGCCTGCGAGACGGTGGTGGCGCGGCTGAACTGGAATGCGTCCATTGCCTTCTCCTGAAGTGTGCGGCTATGCCTGGCGGCGGACTTGCTGGACGGCGGCGATGATGTTCGGATATGCGCCGCAGCGACAGATGTTTCCGTACATGCCGTGCTGGACGTCTTCGTCCGACGGGCCACAGTTCTCTTTCAACAGGGCGACTGCGGACATGATCTGGCCGGAGGTGCAGTAGCCGCACTGGTAGCCATCGTGCTCGACGAAGGCGGCCTGCATGGGGTGTAAGTGTTCGGGGGTTCCGAGCCCCTCGATCGTGGTGATCTCCTGGCCTTGGTGCATGACGGCGAAGCTAAGGCAGGAGTTCACGCGGCGCCCGTCGATGTGGACGGTGCAGGCTCCGCACTGACCGTGGTCGCAGCCCTTCTTGGTGCCGGGCAGAGCGAGGTTCTCACGGAGACAGTCAAGCAGCGTCGTGCGCGGGTCGAGGTTCAGCTTGTGGTCCGTGCCGTTGACTCGAAGGGTGAGCGGAACAGTCCCTTCCGGGGCCGCCGGCGCGTCGTCGAGGGACGAACCCTGCGCTGCGGCGAGCAGAGGCTGCGTGGTGGCGACCAGACCGGCAGCGCCAAAGGTCGAGAGGAAAGATCGGCGGCTGACCGGGCCGAGGATTCCCGGCTTCGCGGATGTGGGGTCTGTCTTCGAGGAGTCCTTCTCGAGGTCCGACTTGGTCTTATCGTTGGGCACGGTTCCTCCACGGAACGGCGGTGAGGTTGCACCTGATTCTCGCCGCAATGCCGGTGAAAACGCAAACTTCAATCTTCAGCGATATTCAGCCAATGAAACTGTCGGCTGCGCTTGGCCGTGACCACGTGGCTTGTATCGGGTTTCGCGGGCTACATGATCTCTTCATCCCCGATCGGCATTCCGGGTGGAGCTTCGACCGGTTTGACGGGAACGAACTTTGTCGGATCCCGCTGAAACTCGGCGATGCGCCGGATCAGGGCGGTGCGATGGATGGCCTCGGCGGTGTCGGTCAGGGGGGCGGCTGAGGTCAGTTGCAGGTGGAGGTCCGCAATGTGCGAGGCGGCAATGGCGCGGACCTGGCTTGATGCGGCGGGATCCACGGCGAGCTTGAACATGGCTTCGAGCGCGCGGAACTCCACGGCGCGCTCGACCTCCGACGAGATGGTGTGGCCGCCTTCGGGACGCTCGGCTACGGTCTTCGAGATGTCTTCGAGCAGGACCCGGAGCGAGGGAGAGCCGGCGAGACGCATATGGTACTGGACGATGCGGCTCGCGCGGGCCGGGTCGAGCAGGACCTGCAACGTCATATCGGCGGCGGATTCGGCAGCCGCCACGGGGTCGAAGGTGAGTCCGGTCTCGGCGGCAAAGGACTCCTGGGTGCGGGGCGATCCGGGTGGTCGCGGCGGCAGGATCGCCAGGAGCGATTCCGGCAGGGTAAGCGTCTGTGGAGAGAGCGTCTTCAGGACCGCGACGATCGCCTTCTGCTGCTCCGCGGCCGACACGATGGCAGGGCCGGGCTGGCCATCGCCGCGAAGCTGGTAGTGGTAGTCGAGCCCGCCGATCTCCTTGATGGTGGCCTCGGCCTGGTAGCGGTGCAGAAGATAGAGGGGAACGAGCGTGTCTTCGAGCTGCGAGACCGGCGTTCCGGGCCGGATGGCGTTCTCGTTGAACCGGGCGAGGGCGGCGGTGCGGACGGTCAGGATGCGTTCGAGCTCGTCGGCGGAGTCTGCGCCGTTATCCCACAGGTGGGCATGGGGGTGGGCTCCGGAGAAGGGGCGGGCGTCCTCGTCGGTGATATAGAGGAGGCCGGCCTTCTCGGACGCGGAGAGGATCTTGTTCAACTCGGCGGCCTGGTCGGTATGCGGTGAGAACTCACGATAGCCATAGTCGATGGCCACCTTGTCCCACTGGCCGATGTTCGAGGCATAGGCGTGGGAGAGGTCGGGAACGCCATGCGCGTCGAGCGTGATCCAGGGGTGCGGGTAGTCCATCACCGAGACGGATTCGCCGGAGGTGTGAGGGAACGCGCTGGCGGCGAAGTTATGGGCAAGGCCAAGGGTGTGTCCGATCTCATGTGCGGACAGCTGACGAAGGCGCTGAAGGACCATCGCGAGCATGGGATCGTTCGCGGGAGTGAGCTTCTTTCCGGTGACGTAGGGCGACAGGAGTGCTTCGGCGATCAGGTAATCCTGGCGTCCGCGCAGGCTGCCCAGGGTGACGTTGCCCTTGATAATCTCGCCCGTTCGCGGATCGGCCACGGCCGCGCCGTAGCTCCATCCGCGGGTGTAGCGGTGGACCCACTGAACGATGTTGTAGCGGACGTCCATCGGATCGGCGTCGGCGGGGAGGATGTCTGCCTTGAAGGTTCCGGGAGCCCATCCCGCGGCCTGAAAGGCCTGGTCCCACCAGCGCGCGCCGTCGAGCAGCGCGGTGCGGATGGGTTCGGGGGCTCCGCGATCGATGTAGTACTGGATCGGCTGCCGGGCGACGCAGGCGGTGCGGCAGGCGGGATCTTTCTTGAGCAGCCGGTGCCGCAGAATGTACTTCTGGTCGAGCGCTTCGCCGAGCGGTGCGGAGTAGTCGCGGTAGCTCTCGGGGAAGAAGCCGGCGCGGGGATCGAAGGCTCGCGGGGTGAAGCCCGGACCCGGGAGTTCGATGAACGACTGGTGCTCTCGGAGGGTGAGAGCGCAGGGATCGGGCGTGACGTCACGGACGAACTTGCCGCGGGCGGGGCCATCGGTGGTGAACGTCAGGATCGCTTCGACTTCGGTGTTCCTGGGGAAGGATTTGGTGGCATCGAGGGCGATGGTCGAACGGGCAGCGTCGACCTTGTAAGAGCCTTGCTGCTGGCGGGTCAGCGACTCGGAGACGTTGTGAACGTCGCGGAGGAAGAAGTCGGTGGCGTCGACGAGCACCGCACCTGAGGTCTCCTCGGCTTCAACCTTGAAGCCAGCGAGGATCGACTCGGGGAAGGATTGACGAATGGAGAGGATCTCGGCCGGGTCGCTGGACGAGGAGCGGAACATCTCGTTGGGTTCGACCAGCAGAACCTTCGGACCCACCCGCTCGAAGTGGACGATGCGTCCCGGTGCGGTCTGTCCGCGATCGAGGCCCAGGTCATTCGAGCCGGTGCCGTAGGGCAGGGAGTTGGTGTAGAGCAGGTCCTCGGAGTGTCCGTTGGCGCTGAAGCGCGGGATTTCGAGGTAGAGCTTACCCGCCTTGGCGTCCCAATCCAAAGGAAGAAGACCGGGCATGTGCT
>JAMFSC010000253.1 GCA_026225095.1 bacterium | reverse complement strand
GGCAGCGAAGCTTGGCGTCGCGGTGCCCAGGACGGTGCTGCTGCCGCATAAGTACTTTCCTCCCAATATCAACAGCCAGTCATTGCGGAACCTCGAGTTCCCGCTGCAGTGGGAGAAGATCTTCGATTATGTGCAGTTTCCTGCATTTCTGAAGCCGCATGACGGGGGCGGCTGGCGGGATGTCTTCCATGTGCATAATCCCGATGAGTTTTTCCAGGCTTATGACCAGAGCCGGGATCTTTGCATGACGCTGCAGGCGGCGGTGAAGTTCAAGGAGTACTTCCGGTGCTATGTGGTGGGGCAGGAAGAGGTTCGGATTATGGCGTACGATCCGCGGCGGCCGCATGAGCATCGCTATGTGCTGGAGCCGCAGGTCTATCCGGATGGTTTGCTGGCGCGGGTGGAGAAGGACGCGCTGACGCTGTGCAAGGCGCTGGGGTATGACTTGAATACGGTGGAGTTTGCGGTCGAGGATGGGGTTCCTTATGCGATCGACTTTATGAATCCGGCTCCCGATGCGGATTATTATTCGGTGGGACAGGAGAACTTCGACTGGATCGTGGATGCGGTGGCGCGGCTGGCGGTGAAGAAGGCGCAGATGGATGGCGCGGACCTGATGGAGATGCGCTGGGGTTCGCTGTTGACGGGGGATGCGGGTGAAAAGAAGCTGAAGGTGGCCAAGAAGGTTGCGGCTAAGTCGGTGGCTGTAAAGAAGACGGCGGCGAAGAAGAACGTTTAGGGGCCTCAACGCAACGGCAATGGAACGAAGCACGGTACGGGGGGACGATGCGGCCTACGTTTACGCTGGGGATCGAAGAGGAGTACCAGACGGTGGATCCGGAGACGCGGGATCTGCGGTCGCATATTGCGACGGAGATGCTGGCGCAGGGGAAGATCCGGCTGGAGGAGCGGGTGAAGGCGGAGCTTCACCAGTCGGTGATCGAGGTGGGGACGCGGGTGTGCCGAGATATCAAGGAGGCGACCGAAGACCTGTTCGACCTGCGGCGGAACATGATCCGGCTGGCGGAGGAGCATGGGCTGGTGCTGATTGCGGGGGCTACGCATCCGTTTGCGGACTGGCGGGTGCAGGAGATCTATCCCGATCCGCGGTATGAGCAGGTGGTTGAGGATCTGCAGCTGGTGGCGCGGGCGAACCTGATCTTCGGGCTGCATGTGCATGTTGGGATCGAGGATCGGGAGGCGGCGATCCGGATTATGAACTCGATTCGCTACTTTCTGCCTCATATCCTGGCGCTGTCGACGAACTCGCCGTTCTGGCAGGGGATGAAGACGGGGTACAAGAGCTATCGGGCGAAGGTCTTTGAGAACTTTCCGAGGACGAATCTGCCGGATACGTTTGGGAGCTACTCGGAGTTTGAGAACTACATCAACCTGCTGATCAAGACGAACTGCATCGACAATGCGAAGAAGATCTGGTGGGATGTGCGGCCGCATCCCTTCTTCAACACGATCGAGGTTCGGGTTTGCGATATCCCCATGCGCGCGGAGGAGACGATCGCGATTGCGGCGCTGATCCAGGCGACGGCGGCGAAGCTTTGGAAGCTGCACAACTGCAACCAGGACTACCGGCAGTACTCCAGGGCGTTGGTGATGGAGAACAAGTTCCGGGCGGTTCGGTATGGGCTGGATGGCAAGATGATCGATTTCGGGAAGCAGTGTGAGGTTCCGGTCCGGGAGTTGATCCTCGAGTACCTCACGTTTGTGGACGATGTGCTCGATGAATTAGGTAGCCGGAAAGAGATTGAATATATCCACACGATGATGGCGAACGGTTCGGGAGCGGACCGGCAGTTGAAGGTGTTTCACGAGACGGGGGATCTGCGGCAGGTCGTAGATTTCATGGCGCAAGAGACCAAGATGGGCCTGTAAAGGCGCACCGAACCGACATTACGCTCGACTCAACGGGGTATTCTAATGGAAATGACTACGGACACGATGAAAGATTCGATGAAATCGGCGGGTACGGTCCTTCCTGAGTCTGGGCATTCGTTGCGCGATGTTGCGTTTCCGGAGAACTACGGGGATGGCGCCCGGAATGCGGTGAAGACGTGTCTGCGGATTCAGATCGAAGAAAAGGTGACGCTGATCACAGATCGGAGCTGCATCGCGGTGGCCGCCTCGATCGCGCATGAGCTGGACAAGATTGGCTGCGCCTGGAAGGGATTCGTGCTTGAAGATCTGGCACCGAGGCCGCTGGCTGGTATGCCGCGCGAGGTGCTCGAAGACATGGAGACGTCGCAGGTGAGCATCTTCGCCGTGGAGGTGCAGCCGAACGAGCTGCGCAGCCGGATGGAGATGACCGACGTGGTGAATCGCCGGCGGATGCGCCATGCGCACATGGTGAATATCACGGGCGAGATCATGGTGCAGGGGATGCGGGCCGATTTCAACGCCATCGACAAGTTGAGCCAGGCGGTGCTGGACAAGGTTCGGAAGGCAACTTATGTCAGGGCGACGACGGATGCGGGGACAGACATCCATGCGCAGCTTTCGGCGAATTACAAGTGGTTCAAGACATCGGGAATCATCAGCACGGAGAAGTGGGGCAATCTTCCGGGCGGCGAGTGCTTTACGGCTCCCGGCGAGGTCAATGGTGTGTTCGTCGTCGACGGGGTGGTCGGTGATTTTCTCTGCAAGCGCTATGGGATTTTGCGGGAGACGCCGCTGACGATCAATATCGAGGGCAACCGGATCACCAAGGTGCAGTGCGCCAACAAGGATCTGGAGCGGGATTTCTGGGCCTATACGCATACGGACGAGAACTCGGATCGGGTGGGGGAGTTTGCCATCGGAACGAACATCGGGGTGGAGCGGGTGATCGGGAATATTCTGCAGGATGAGAAGTTTCCCGGAGTTCACATTGCGTTTGGTGATCCTTACGGCGCGCATACCGGGGCACAGTGGAAGTCTTCAACGCACATCGATGTGGTGGGCCTGGGCTTCAATATCTGGCTGGGAGATGCCGACGGCGAGGAACAGATTATGCGGGATGGGGTTTTCCTGCTGGACGTTTAGAGTAGATTCGCTGAAGGTGTAGGGTTCTGGATCGGGTACCGTGGCGCTCCGGCCCACCTTAGCGACGATGAGACGTGTCGCGAAGGTGGGGCACCCAACTCTATACCAACAGGCAATCCGCTCTACTCGGATGGTTACTGCGGGCTATCTTGTGGACCTGAATCATTGATTTTCCCGTGGACTTCCGGTGTCGTGGGCATATAGGGTATCCACACGATGCTGCAACCGTTTCGTGGGGACTTTAACGCCGCGTATTCTGCGGAGAAGTATGCCGAGCTCCGTCGCAGGCTGGATTCGGCAACGAGGACCAGGGTTCAGTTTCGCGTGTGCGAGACGCCGTGCTTCTTCCCTCGCGGGCTGATGGATGAGATGTGCCGGGCGGGTATCGAGCTGACGCGACAATTGGTCGACAGCCCGGAGTATATGCGGATTTCGGAGGGGTCGATCCCGGAGCAGTACCGGGTGCCGCGAGAGTCTGTTCAGCCCCACTTCATGACGGTGGACTTTGGCCTGGTCAGGACAGCGGACGGCAATCTTGAGCCGAAGCTGGTCGAGATGCAGGCCTTTCCGTCGATCTTCGGATATCAGGATCTACTGGCCCGGGAGTACGCGGCGGTGTATGGCCTGCCGGCTGAACTGACGTGGCATCTGGGTGGGCACGACACGGAGAGTTATTGGAACCTGTTGCGGCGGGTGATCGTGGGAGACCACGACCCGAGGCATGTTGTGCTGGCTGAGGTGGACCCGGAGCAGCAGAAGACGCTTCCAGACTTTCATGTGTATGAAGACAGGCTGGGGATTCGGACGGTCGACATCGCGAGGCTGCGCAAGACTGGCCGGCAACTCTTCTATGAGGATGCGGATGGGGAATGGGTGCAGGTAAAGCGGATCTTCAACCGTGCCATCGTGGATGAGCTTGAACGCAGGAAGATACAACCGGGATTCGACTATCGGGATGACCTGGAGGTGGAGTGGGCGGGGCATCCGAACTGGTTCTTCCGGATCAGTAAATTTTCGTTACCCTATCTGAATCACCGTTCGGTTCCGGCGGCGGTTTTTCTGGATGAATGGTTTGCCGGTCGAGGGCGGGAGCGGTTGCCGGAGAAGCGGAGTGAGATCCTGCTCAAGCCGCTGTATTCTTTCGCCGGGAAGGGAATCCAATTTGAGCCGACGGACGGAGAGTTAGAGGCAATTCCCGAGGGGGATCGATCGCTCTATCTGCTGCAGGAGAGAGTTCACTTCGAGCCTGTGATCGAGACTCCGTACGGTATGACGCAGGCGGAGATTCGCATCATGTATGTGTGGCCCGACGGCGGCAGCATGGAGCCGGCGATCAGTCTGGTCCGGATGGGGCGCGGGCTCATGATGGGAGTAGATCACAATCGTAACCAGGAATGGGTCGGCGGTTCAGCGGCGTTGTTTCCGGTCTGAGCTGCAAAATCTATGTATCTGCCGTCTTTGGATGCGGTAGACTCTGCTCGAGAGAGGATGGTGAGTTCGTGGCCATGGAGGTAGCTTTGGTAACGGAGTGGCACAGGCTCACAACGAATACTCCGGTACGTTCTGCCGTGCGTTTTCCAATGAAGCTGGCGATTCGAATTCAAACCGATGAAGGGGAGTTGGAAGCAACGACCGAGGATGTTTCTGCGAACGGTGTCCTGTTTACTGGGCGCCGATTGCCGTTAGTAGACAGTAGAGTGGAATTTACGATAACAATGCCGGGTGCCGTGATGGGAAATCCGCAGGACGTGGTAATCCATTGTGTCGGCAGAATCGTTCGTCATCAGAGGCGCAAATCTGACGATCTGGCCGCAGCTGTGATCGATGAGTACTTTCTCAGGGCCTAGAAGATATATGACTGCTGAACAACACCCAATGCTGAACTCTCATGAGGAAGCGCCCGAGGAGTCCTCTTCGCTGCTTGGTATCCGTGTGATTCTTGCGGACTCGCAGGCTATCTATCGCGTCGGGATGCGAAAGGTCTTCGCAATCGAGGACGACATCCGCGTGGTCGCCCAGGCGGAATCGTTGGCGAACCTGCATACGGCGCTGCAGCGCTATCCTACGGATGTGGTGGTGCTCGAAGGACAGTTGATCGCGGGAACGACGGATGCAATTCCAGAGTTGGTTCGCGCTGCCCCCGACGCAAAGCTGATCGTGCAGGTGGTGGAGACCGACGAGTCCAATATTGTGGAGCTCTACCGGCGTGGAGTGCGGGGAGTTGTTCCGCGTTCCATTACTCCGGACCTGTTGGTGAAGTGTGTTCGCAAGATCGCTGCCGGTGAGACGTGGATCGACAACCAATCCATTAGCTGGGTGATCGATGCTTATCGCGCACAGGCCACCTCGCTCACGAGTCCCAGGGTGCAGCCGAAGCTGTCGAAGAAGGAACTTGCGATCATCAGCTGCATTACGCGGGGGATGAGGAACAAGGAGATTGCCTACCAGATCGGCACGACGGAGCAGGTGATCAAGAATTATCTGCGCAAGGTATACGACAAGCTCGGGGTCTCGGATCGGCTGGAACTTGCGCTCTACTGCCTGCATCACCAGTTGCTGAAGAAGTACACGTCTGACCCGGAGCAGCTGCTGGTGGCGGCGCCGACGGCTCCGCTGCGTTCGAAGATCTAGAATCACTCGCGAAGACAGAGTTCGGGATGCGGCCGTGGTGGCGGACGCATCCCGTTTTGCTTACTGCTTGTCGATCTCGACGTCGATGGTGAACTTTACTTCGTCACCGAGAACGGGTGGGGCGAACTTGGGACCAAAGTTGAACTCGGTACGGCTGAGTACGCCGGTGGCGGAGAAGCCGCTGACGATCTTGCCCTGGGGTCCCTTTTGCGGTGGCGCGGGGCCGTCGACGTCAAAGGTGACGCTCTTGGTGACGCCTCCGAGAGTGAGGTCGCCGATGATCTGTTGCTTGCCGCCTTCGCTGACTACCTTGCTGGACTTGAACGAGAGGGTAGGATTCACGGCGATGTTGAAGAAGTCGGGACTCTTGAGATGTTGATCGCGCTTCTCGTTGCTGGTGGTGAGCGTGGTGGCGTCGATGGTTGCGGTCACCGAGGATTTGGCGAAGCTTTTTTCGTCGAGCAGGACAGTGCCCTTGACGCCGTTCAGTGAGCCATGGACGGTGCTGACGCCCATGTGGCGAACGGAGAACTGGACGCTGGAGTGTGCGGGGTCGATGGTCCAGGTGGAGGTTTGAGCCTGGAGGCTGGCGGGCAGCAGGGCCAGTCCGGCTGCGAAGGCTAGGAGAACTGAGCGCTTGGTCGTCAAGGAAATGCCTTTCAATTGCAATTGAGATCGTTGCGGAGCCGGAACTTTTGCTGGTGCCAGAGCCTGCGGGCCTGACCTGTACTTCGGAGTTTCGACTCGGTTAGCTCAGGACTGTGATGCTACACGTTCTTCGATGATTCGAGATAGGGTTCGATTCGCTTTTTG
>JAMFSC010000252.1 GCA_026225095.1 bacterium | reverse complement strand
CTCGTCGATGAAGATGATGCAGGGGGCGTTCTTCTTGCCCTGCTCGAAGAGGTCGCGGACGCGGGATGCGCCGACGCCTACGAACATCTCGACGAAGTCAGAACCGGAGATGGAGAAGAAGGGGACGTTGGCTTCGCCGGCTACGGCGCGGGCGAGGAGGGTCTTACCGGTGCCCGGGGGGCCGACGAGCAGGACGCCCTTGGGGATGCGTCCGCCGAGGCGCTGGAACTTCTGGGCCTCGCGGAGGAACTCGATGATCTCCTTGAGTTCTTCCTTGGCCTCATCGACTCCGGCGACATCCTTGAAGGTGATCTTCTTCTGCTGCATCGAGAGCAGACGGGCGCGGGATTTGCCGAAGCTGAGGGCCTTGTTTCCACCCGACTGCATCTGGCGCATCATGAAGAAGAAGAGCGCGAGCAGGAGGAGGATGGGGGCGAACTGGAAGAGGATTCCGACCCACTGATTGGCGTTCGGATCCTTGACGTTCACGTTGACGCCGTGATCGTTGAGGATCTTGTACAGGTCAGGGTAGTTGGCCGGGATCGTGGTCTTGAAGAGATCCTTGCTGCCCTTCATGTGGCCTGTCAGCTCAGAGCCGTTGACGGTGACATCCTGCACGTTGCCTTCGTTGGCCTTGGATACGAGCTCGGAGAAGCTCATCAGGTTCTCTTTGCCGATGCCTGTGCTCTTGGCGACGAAGTTCCAGGCCAGGACGAGGCAGCCAACCATGCAGACCCAGATCAAGATTTGTTTAACAGTCGAATTCAAGGGAATTTCCTCGTTGTCTTCCGGTCCCGATTGCGCGGGGGTACGTGTGGTGCGACTACTCTTCTGGCGAAGCCCGCCGGGCGTACCTGGCGATGAAGAGGCCAGGTGTTAGACGGTAGAACGGTGCAAATGGTCCACAGGTTCCATCGGTTCGATGATCTGTCCGGTCGACTTCGGTGAGGGTTGGATGTACCCGACAACGGAGGCGATCGACAGGCCTGTCAAGTAAATTTGATTCTACTCTCACGCTGGGGATTCAGGACGTTTCCGGGGGCGGGCGACTCCTACAAAAGTCGCATCCGGGCTACTTTTTTGGGATTGGATGAAGGGAGAGGCGGAGTTCGCGGGGGGAGCGCTCGGCCCGGAGGTGGTTGGCGAGATGGAGGGAGGAGCCGGGGCGGGAGGGGACGGGGGGGTCTTCTCTTAGACCGCAGAGGGTGAGGAGGCGGTCGGTTTCGTCGAAGGAGAGCCTCGGCGCGGCAGTTCCCAGGGACTGGACGGCGGCGCGGAGGACGCGGCGGCGGGTGGGGGGATCGAGGGACCGGAGGCGGTCGAGCTCGATGGCGACGGTGGGGGTGGTGGTGGAGACGGAGCGGCCACCGCCGCGGACGGGGGTTCCGGGGAGGAGGATCTGGGGGAGGAGGCGGGTGAGTTCGGTCTGCCAGCGGGCCTCCTCCTCGCGGGCCAGTTCGGCGAGGTTGGAGAGGGTGTGGTCGAGGGAGGGGTTCTCGGCGCGGAGGAGAGGCAGGATGTGGTGGCGGAGGCGATTGCGGGTATGGACGGGCGAGAGGTTGGAGGAGTCTTCGCGCCAGGGTTGGGAGGTGGCGTTGAGGAAGGCGAGGATCTCGGTGCGGCTGGTGTGGAGGAGGGGGCGGAGGATGCGGCCTTTGGGGAGGGTGAGGATGGGGTGGATTGCGCTGAGGCCTTCGGTCCAGGCTCCGCGGAGAAGCTTCATCAGGACGGTTTCGGCCTGGTCGTCGAGGGTGTGGGCGGTGAGGAGGGCGTCGGCCTCGCCTTTTGACAGAATTTGGTGGAAGACCTGGTAGCGGAGGGTGCGGGCGGCCTCTTCGATGGTCTCGCCGGTGCGCTCGACGTGGGCGGGGACGCTGGTGTGGTGGGTCTGGAGGGGGATTGCGAGGCGGGAGCAGAGGTTGTGGACGAAGGCGGCGTCGGCGTCGGCCTCTTCGGCGCGGAGGCCGTGGTGGACGTGGACGGCGGTGAGGCCGACTCCTAACGACTCGCGGGGCAGGGCGTTGGCGGCGTGGAGGGCGGTGAGGAGGGCGACGGAGTCTGCTCCACCGGAGACGGCTACGCAGATGCGGGCGCCGGGGGTGAGGTGGCTCCGGTCGAATGGGAGGGTGGTGGGGCGGTTGCGTGGGTTCTTCGGTGCTTCCGGCATGTGGTACCCCCCCCTCCCCCTGTTGGTCTCAAAGTATTCAAAACAATGGACCTAAGTCCAAATGAAATGCAATGAGAAAGCCCCGGCTGGAGGCGCCGGGGCTTCGTTGTGTCTGTATCTATTATAGCGGATTGGGTGGAACTGGTCGGCCAACTATTTTCCCTGGAGTGGTGCTGGCCGGTCTGCGAGTGCGTTCGGGGGTGGCAACGGAGTGCCCGGGCGGAACATCTTAATCGGAGTAGAAACGGGGTGAAGCAATGAAAGCTCAAATCGGAATGATTGCAATGTTTGCGGCGGCGCTGGTAGTGGGCGCTCCTGCGTGGAGCCAGACGGCACCTGCGCAGGGGACGCCTTCTCAGACTACGGCTACGCCTGCACCTCCGCCTCAGAACACGGGCCGGAGCGCGGGTGGGGAGATCGGCAGCGGAACGGGCGATATTGGGAAGGGTGCCGGGAAGGGAGCGGGAAACCTGGCTGTCGGTGGGGCCAAGGGGGCAGGAGATCTGGTGACCCTGCATCCGATCAATGCGGCCGGGGACGTGGGGAAGGGTGGGGCATCGGCGGGTAAGAACGTCGCGGTGGGAACGGCGAAGGGGACGGGGAAGGTAGTAAAGGGTATCGGGAAGGGAATCAAGCATATCTTTTGAGGCTTGAAAGTTACCCTGCGGATGGGACTGATCGGCGAGACGAATTCGCTCCAGGCTATTCCGATCTGAGTGTTTCTGCGGGCTCGATGTTTGCGGCTCTCCGGGCGGGCAGGAGGCCCGCGAGCAGGGCGCAGGCGCTGAGGACGGCGGCGGCGCTGCCGAGCGTCAACGGGTCCAGGTGCTCCACGTCGTAGAGTTGATGCGCGAGGAGGCGGCTGGCGACCAGGGCGATGGGGACGCCGACGAAGATTCCGAGTCCTACCGGGGAGAAGGCACCTTTCAGGATGAGCTGGACTACGTCTGCCCGGTTGGCTCCGAGGGCGATGCGGACTCCGATCTCGCTGGTTCGACGGGTCACGTTGTAAGCGGTGATTCCGTAGAGACCGATCGAGGCAAGAAGGAGCGCGAGGACACTGAACAGGCTCGTGAGCCGGGCGATGAGGCGCTGCTGGTTGAAGGTGTTGCCTACCTCTTCGCTGTAGGTCATGACGTTGGTGGGGGAGAGGTTTGGGTTGATGCCGGCGAGGGCCTGGCGGAGGGCGTGTTCGTAGGCTTCGGGCGCGCCGACGACGTTCATCTGGATGGAGCGGAAGAACAGGGTTGAGTCCTCCAAGCGGGCGTAGCCTTTTTGCGGGTACTGGATGGTCTGGGCGAAGGGAAAGAAGTACATGGGCATCTGGGTGGAGGTGGGGCTCTGGTACATGGTGGCTTTGACGACGCCGACGATCTCGTAGTCGTAGCCGTGGCCGGGGAGGGAGAGGCCGAAGTGTTTGCCGATGGGGTCGGTTCCGGCGAAGAAGGTGCGGGCGAAGGTCTCGTCGATGACGGCGACGTGCTGGGATGCGGGGGTGTCCTGCTCGGTGATGGCGCGGCCGCGCAGGAGGGGGGTTCCGATGGTTTCGAAGTAGTGGGGACTGACGCGGAGGGCGATGACGTCCTTGTCTCCGATCCAACTCTCGGAGCGTCCACCGATGGAGATGTCCATGGTCATGCAGCAGCCATTTTGCGGGCTGAAGCGGGAGAAGCTTGCGCTTCGAACACCGGGGATGGCGGCAAGGCGATCCTGTACTTGTTGGTAGAGGGCGGGGAGCTGGGCGGGTTGGTAGCCGGCTCCCTGAGGGTCGATGGAGGCGATGAGGCGGCCCTGAGTCTGGAAGCCCATGTCGACGTGCTCTAGATTGCGGAGGCTCTGGGTGACCATTCCGGCGATGGCGAGCAGGACGATGGAGAGGGCGGCCTGGAGGATGATGAGGGCGCGCTGGGGCTGGGCGGCGCGGCCTCCGATGCTGCGAGCACCGCCGCGCAGAGCTTCGGATGGGTCGGCGTGGGTTCCGATCCAGGCGGGGGTTACGGCGAAGATGATGCCGGTGATGAGCGAGAGGAGGAGAGCAAAGCCGAGGATGGGGAGGGAGGGATGGGCGTCGATTGGAACGTAGGCGGCTCCGTGGAAGGCCATGAGGATGAGAGCCCTGGCGCCGGCGTAGGCGAGGAAGAGCCCGGCTGTGCCGCCGATGAGGGAGAGCAGGAGGCTCTCGGTGAGGACGGCGCGGATGAGGCGAAGACGCGTGGCTCCGAGCGAGAGGCGCAGGGCGGTCTGCTGCTGGCGCACGGCGCTACGGGCGAGGAGCAGGTTGGCGAGGTTGGCGCAGGCGATCAGGAGGACGAGCAGGGATGCGATCGAGAGGAGAGAGAGACCGCTCTTCAGGCGGGTTCTGAGCTGTGAGATTCCGCCTCCGCCGGGGGTGAGGAGGATCTTCTGTTCCGGCAGCTTTGCGCGGTCGGAAGAATCGAGGGATCTTTGACTGTCGAGCCACTGGCGGAGCTGGACGGTAAGTTGCGCCTGCACGGTGGCGGGGTTGGCCTCGGGTTTCAGACGTCCGAAGAGGTAGAGCCACGACATTCCGGGCGTGGTGAGGTTCGAGGTGTCGCCCTGCTCTTCGAAGAGGGGCTCGTGGGTAAGGGGCATCCACAGGTCGGCTGGGTTGCTCTCGAGGCGGTCTCCGAAGAAGCCGGGGGCGGTGACTCCCACGATGGTGACGGGAAGGCTATTGATGATGAAGGTTGATCCAAAGATTGCAGGATCGCGCGCGTACTGCTGCTGCCACATGCGGTAGCTGATGACGGCGACTGTGGGCGCCTCGAGGCGGTCGTCCGATGCGCTGAGGAGTCTGCCGGATGCGGGTGTGACGCCGAAGGTGGCGAAGTAGTTTCCGGAGACGAATTCGCCCTTGGTGTTCTCGGCGGGGGCGTCGGAGGAGGGGCGGCGGACGGTCATGGCGTAGCGGCTTCCGGAGAAGGCTGCGATCTGCTCGAAGGCGGGGGAGTTGTTGGTGAGGTGCTGGTAGAAGGGGTAGTCGAAGATGCCCCAGGAGCCCTGGAGACCACCCCATTCGCAGCAGAGATTGCCGTCGCCGATGCGGTAGAGCTGTTGCGGGTTGGGGATGGGGAGGCTCTTGAGCAGGACGGCGTGGACGAGGGTGAAGATGGCGGTGTTTGCCCCGATGCCAAGGGCCAGCGTGAGAACGGCGGTGAGGGTGAAGCCGGGTGAGCGGTAGAGTTGGCGGAGTGCGTAACGCAGATCCTGCAGAAGTATCATGCTCGGTCACCTCGGGAATGCTTTGCCCTGGGGTTAGCACTTGGAGCGCCAAAGGACGGAACCGGTGAGAGCTTGACTTTGCGCGCGCCTGGCAGAATGGCGCGGTGGGATTCTGTCCGAATTGAGGCACCGGGGTCCGGAACCGAACAGCGATTTCAGTCTGGCCCCGGATCGACGCATGTCCGCAGGATGGTTTCGATCTTGATATACTTCGTGGTTGATGCGAGTCTTTTGTATTCTTCCAGCAGCGGGGATTGGGACGCGGATGGCCGCGGGGGGTGCGACGCCGGTCGCTCCGAAACAGTTTTTGTCGCTTGGCGGGACGCCGATGCTGGTGCACTCGTTGCGGGCGTTCGATGCGGTCGGGCGAGTGGTGAAGATCTTTGTCGCGGTGCGCGCCTCGGAGCTGGAACGGGTGACGGCGCAGGTGAGGGAGTATGGGCTGGCGGGGAAGGTTGTTGTGGTCGAGGGTGGGGACAATCGGCAGGAGTCGGTGAGCAAGGCGTTGAAGGCGCTGGATTGCTCGGACGACGATGTGGTGCTGGTGCATGACGCGGTGCGGCCGCTGATCGATTCGGCGACGATTGAACGGACGATCGATGCGGTGGTTGAGCATGGCGCGGCGATTGTGGGGCTGCCGGCGGTGGATACGATCAAGCAGGTGGAGCGGACGGCGCATGGGGCGATTATTACCTCGACGATTCCGCGGGAGCGGGTGGTGCAGGCGCAGACTCCGCAGGGAGCGCGGTTTGGACTGATGCGGCAGGCGTTCGCGGAGGCGGAGGAGGATGAGTTTGCCGGGACGGATGAGGCGAGTCTGCTGGAACGGTCCGGCGTGCAGGTGGCGGTGGTCGCGGGGTCGCCAAGGAACTTCAAGGTGACGCAGCCGGGGGATCTGGAGCTGGCGGAGTTTTATCTGTCGCGTGTGCCGGTAGGTGCTCGATGAGCATGAGGATCGGGTACGGGTTCGACTCACATGCGTTCAAGGCCGGGGTTCCGCTGGTGATTGGCGGGTTGCCGATTGAACATCATGAAGGGCTGGCGGGGCACTCGGATGGGGATGTGCTGCTTCATGCGATTACGGATGCGCTGCTGGGAGCGGTTTCGGCGGGGGATATTGGAACCTTCTTTCCGCCGAGCGATCTGCGTTGGAAGAATGCGGACTCTTCGATCTTTCTGAGGACGGCGCTGGAAGAGATTGCGGTGGCGGGGTACCGGATCGTCAATATCGATACCGTGCTGGTGCTGGCGGCTCCGAAGATCGGGCCGATCGCGGGGGAGTTGCGGGAGCGGGTGGCGGAGTTGCTGGGAGTCAAGCCGGGTGAGGTGGGGATCAAGGCGAAGACGCCCGAAGGTCTGAATCAGGATCATGTGGCGGTGGCTCATGCGACGGTTCTGCTGGAGAGTGCGACGAGTCCGGAGCAGTTGACCAAGATGACCGCGACGGCGGAGCTTCCGGAGGAGATGGATGAGATCGCGACGGGGTCGGTGGGGAAGAAGCGGAGCCTTTCGGCGCTGGGGCGGAAGATTCCGGCTTTCGATACGGATGATTTGACTTAGAAGCTGTCCTGCCGGACGGGCCCACTGCGCGTGGAGCGGTCACTTCGTGACTCGTATACCGCCTTGCGTGGTGCTCCCGATGGTCGCAATGGGAGCACCATGGCGGTTATGGGTGAGTGGCGGCGGACTGGGTAGGGACAGGCTCGGCGATGAGTTCGGCGATGAGGTCGGTCATCTCCTTCACCAGGGCGGCGTGGGCGGGTGGGTTGGCGGGACCGGCGAATCCGGCGTGGATCTGGCGGACGTGGCCGTCGCGGCCCAGGAAGAAGCTGGTGGGCCAGCTGTCGAGGTGCTCGGCCTGGGGGAGTTTTTCGTTGAGCTGGTCGGTGGTTCCGGCTAGCAGGACCGTGTAGTCGAGGTGGTAGCGGTCGACGAAGGCGTGGAGGCGTTCGGGGTTCTTGAGCTGAGCATCATCGTCTTCAAAGGAGAGGTTCACGACCTCCAGGCCGTGGGCGTGGAACTGTTTGTAGAGGCTCTCGAGGAGGGGAGCTTCGTCGTGGCAGTTGGGGCACCAGGAGCCGCCGATGGAGACGATGACTACCTTGCCGTCGAACTGGCGGTCTGTGCTGGAGACGATGTGGCCGGAGAGATCGGGGGCGCTGAATTGGAGGTGGGCGTTGGGATCCTTCATGCGGGTCTGCTGTGTGGGATCCGTGGGCGGGGCGAGGTGGGCGGCGCGGGCTGCTGCGGGGCGGCGGGCGATGAGATTCTGCTGGCGGTTGGCGGTCTGGTCGGCGCGGAGGAGGTTTGAGACGAGGAGGGTTCCGTCAGGCTGGGGGGCGAGGGTGTAGAGGGCGGGGGAGGCGGCGGAGAAGCGGGAGACGCGGAAGGCGTGCGAGGGAGCGGTCTGGCCGGGGGCGGGCTGATCCCACGTGCCGTAGAGGCTGGCGGTGTCTCCGTCGACGCGCTGGATGACGGCGCGGACTTTGGCGTGATCCTGCTCGACGCGGAGCTGCCAGGCGGACTCTCCATTGGGGCTTTCGACTGCGATCTCCCACTCGCCATTGATGTCGGGTGGGGTGGTGGTGGCGATGGGGGCGGGGGGATTTCCCAGGGTGAGGGTCAGGGGGTAGCGGACTTTGGCGGTACCGAAGCTTCCGGTGAGCGTGCGGTCGGAGCCGAGGGTGGCGTCGATGGTGCGGGCGAAGTAGTTAAAGGTGATGAGGAGATGGTTGTTTGCGAAGGTTGCGCTTGTGGCTGGTGTGGTCTCGGGGCCGTTGATGAGGACGGCGGTGGGAGACTCGGGGGAGCCCGAGAGGCGGAGTTCGATGGGAACCGGTTGGCCGTGGGAGATGGCGGTGCCGGTCCAGATGCCAAGAGGGGTGGGCTTGGCCTGGGCGCGGGCGGACAGGGGCGAGAGCAGAAAACTGGCGAGGAATATCCTGACAAGGAAGGTCCGGGAGACAAAGGACATGAATGGCTCGATTCTGGTGGATCAGGAGATGGGGGCTGCGGGTGAAGTGACCGCTAGCGGGCAGGGCGCGCGTCTGTGTGGGCCGTAAAGAGGAGGCCGCAACAACAGCGAACTTGGAACGTCTGCATGGTTTCAGGGTAGGTCATGAGGAGGGTGTGGGTCAACCCCGCCGACTACTGTGGGGGGGCAGCGGCGGTGGTGGTGCGGGGGGCGGGCAGGTAGGCTTCAAAGGTCATGAGATTGCCGATGGTGCCGCGCTCCTGGTCGTTGAACTGGCTGCGGTAGGCGGGAGAACCGAGGTACTGTTGGCGCTGATCCTCGGGAAGGGAACGGAGGTCGCGGACGGCTCGGGCGACGGCGCGGCGGCGATCGATGGCCATGGAGCCGAGTTGACGAACGGAGGAGAGAAATTGCTGGCGCTGGGCGGGTGAGAGGCGCTCCATGGCTTCGTTCCGTTCGAGGAGGCGCTCTCTCTGCTCGGGACGCATGTTGTTGAGCTGGGCGAGGCGGTCACGCATGCTCTGCTGGGTTCTGGAAGGGAGTTCTCGGAAGCCGGGTTCGTTCTCAAGGGCGCGCTGCTGCATGGGGACGGGAAGATCACGATGGCGGCTCAGCCACTCGGAGAGATGCTCCTGATTTCTTGCTCCCTGGCCCTGGACAGCGTTATTGCCGTTGAGCGGCCGCTGGGGGGGGCGCGGCGCCTGGGGAACGGCGTTGGGATGGAAGGCGGGAACGGGGGCGCGCTGCTGAGCCAAAAGGGGCGCGGACGCCGATAGGAGGGCGAAGGCGGCTAGACCAAGGCAGACGGTGGCGGCCAGATATCGAGGTGCCGACGGGCGCACTTTCCTGGATGGACTTTTGCTCAGGGCGAATCTGCTGCTCAGGGCGAATCTGCGGGTTGAAGTGTGAAATGGCATGGAGATGGGCTAATGTGCTGACGGTACGGGTGCTCTCTCCGGAGCTGAACGGAATAAGTTATCGTTAAAGGCTCTGCGTGGAAGTGTAACTGTTCGTACCACATCCGCAAGATCTACTTCCAAGACCTGGATATATCATCGGCGGAAAACCAAGACGAAAGAGGTTCCTGGCGGTCTAGCTCGGCGAATTCCCCCCTGGATCATCGTTTGAGTTGGAATTGGAGTCATCGTCCTGGAACAACTGGTCCATCTGCTGCAGGGCAGGCTCATCCTTTTCGAGGATTTGAAGATCGGTGACGGTTGCGGAGACCTGGGGCGAGACGGACTGATGGCCGAAGTTCTGGAGGCCGGCGTAACTTCCTCCTCCAAGCATGAGGACGAAGGCGAGCGCCGCCGTGACTGCGGGACGAAACTGGCGGCCGGTGTTGAAGAGAAAGCGATCTCTCAGGCGGGCGAAAAAGCCGAGACGGGGAGAGGCCTGCTCCTCGCGCAGCAGGACGGCAAACTTCTGGTCGAAATAAGGCGAAGGCTCAGGCGCCTGCCAGGCGTCCATGAGCGACATCGTGGCGACCAGAGAGGTATATTCCTGCTCGCAGGGCGGGCAGGTGGCGAGATGCTCCCGGCCGGCGGGGGTGACCGCGGCAGGATTGAGGATCAGTTCCGGCAGATCATGTTGAAACGTCTTGCAGTTCATGGGATTTCCTTTCCTTCATGGACGCGTCTGATAGTTGCGTTGCGCGCCTCTCGTGTTTCCGTTCTTCCTTTGGTCTCTGGTTTCTTCCAGTTACGGCGATCTTTCAAAATTTCGTTAGATGAAATCCTTGAGCTTTTCGCGCAACGTCTGGTAAGCGCGGAAGAGAAGCGATTTGGTAGCTGACTCCGAGAGTTTAAGCACGTCGCCGATCTGGCGGTAGTCCATCCCTTCATACTTGTGCATGAGGACAGCCATCCGCTGCCGCTCGGGGAGAGCCATGACGAAGTCGCGGATAGCCTTCATGCGCTCATCGCGGAGGAGGCTGGCCTCGGCGCCGGGAGTGGCGTCTGCCACGTCGGGGGTCGACCCCGAATCTGAGTCCGGCTCGTCGAGGTAGACGGTGGAGGCGGAGCGCTCGTGGCGCGTGTCGCGGGCGTGGTTGACGCCTAAATTGGTGGCGATGCGATAGAGCCAGGTACTGAATCGAGCCTCTGCCCGATAGGTCTCGCGGGAGCGGTAGACGCGAAGGAAGACCTCCTGGGCGAGTTCTTCCGCGACGGCCTGGTTGTGTGTCATGCGGTACATAAAGCTGATGATCGGTTTGCGATACTTGCGAATCAGATAGTCGAATCCGGCCATGTTTCCCGCACTCAACTCGAGCATGATTGCCGAATCTTCCATGGAGGCGAACTCGCCCGGCGCATGGTGCATCGAGACGTTGGGTACGTTTTCAAGGAGGCCGGGATGGACCGCAAGCGATGCCATATCCTCTAGAACACCGTCTTGTGCGTCAGGTTGCGCTGTTCCGGGCGTTTCGGCAGGATTCTTCTCGTCGGTGGCCGGCCGATTGGAGACCGATTCCGGCGACTTGGAAGTCTGGGGATTCGGAGAGTCGGTGGCTGGAGCCGGAGATGAGGTTGGCGGAATGTGGGAGGAGGATGGCATCGTGCGGGATCAACGCTACTTAGGATGCGCATTCGCGGAGAAGGCGGAGGCGGCAATCCATTGTGGAGACTTTATCCCAGGTGAAGGATGGATGCGGAATGATATGATTGAAAAGATTCCAGGGGGTTGAGACGATTGTAATGATCGTCGGACGCCTGGGAGGATCGGCTGCTTCTCCATCGACGGCCTGACGTATGGCGGGGAGCTTGTTGGGCGCATAACTCAGCGGTAGAGTGCCACCTTCACACGGTGGAAGTCGTAGGTTCGAATCCTGCTGTGCCCACCATCAAATCAACAACTTAGCGACACTGGCGAGAGAGACTTGATGCCATTTGATGCCAAACTGCACCGGCTGGCATTTGCTGTGCCGGTTATACCGGCTCAACTCCACACCCCCTGCTGCTACGCTGCTGCCGACGTGAGCATCGCATAAACCGTCCCGACCATCTGCTGCACACTCTCCGGCAGCTCCTGCATGTACTCGTTCGCTGTCGTGTCCGCTCGCGAGTGTCTGAGGTGAGACTGAATATCCTTCACCGATCCCAGATTCTGTGCCCGGGTCGCCATCGTGCGGCGGAGCACCTGGAAGTTCAGCTTCGGAATCCCCAGCTCGTCTGCCAAAGGCTTAAGGATTCGGCTCCGATAGTTGGCCGTGTCGATCATGCCGCCATCGGCGTTAGGAAAGATGAACGCCTTCGGGGAAGGATCGGAGCACTCCAGTTTCCAGAGTCTGAGCTCGCCGGCGAGACCATCTGGAAGATGCATCTTGCCGAGGCTCTTTGGGGTCTTGCCGTAGGGTCTCAGCTCCCGGCGGTAGACCGTTTCTGTCAGCGACAACGTATTGGCGTCGTCGAAGGACTGCCAGCGGAGAGCAAAGAGTTCGCTGGGACGGAGAGCATCCGTGATGTCCAGCATGAGAATCAGGCGATCACGTCTGGCAGCTTTCTCCAGAATGGCTCTCATCTGTTCCCAGGTCAGGATCTGCTTGTCCTTCGGCCGAAGATTCTTGGGAATCTTCAACGTCCGGGTCGGATCCTTGACCAGAAACTCCTGCTCGATGACTTCGTCGAAGATGGACTTGAGATAGGAGCGCGCCTGCTTCACCCTGTCCTGGCAATAGGTTCTTGCCAGATGGTTCACATGCGTTTGCAGCTCAAACTTATCGATCGATTCGAGGGCTCGAGATCCGAACTTCTCGATCAGATCGATCTCAATCTGAGCTGTTTTCTCCTTCGCCGTCTCTGGCCGCCAGTCTCCCTGTCGAAGTGGAAAATAGCGGTTCCGAACAAACCACTCAAAGGTGACAGACCCATCTTTCAGAATTCTGCCGTCTGCGAGTTGGCCAGTCTGCTTGGCGATCTCAGCCTTCAGCGTATCCCGCGCCTTCAGCTTCGTCATCTGCGATCTAAGGCCGAGCCGGACGCACACGCGAACGGTTCGGACATCTTCGGTTGTGGCGTCGATCACATCCTTGCGGTAGAAGCCATACCAGGCTTTACCGCGTTGGACGATCGAGCCCGTCTGATGCGAGATACCCATCGTTCCTCAGTTTCTGTGGGGGAAGACAGTGGGCTCTCCCATTTTAGCTGGCGCGACGGCCCATGGAAGAGAGTCTTTCCCGTTCATCAATGAAGGCTTCAATCCCGCTCGGGCGATAACGGAGCGTTCCGTCCCCCATGCGAATGACGGGAAGCAGCGGCTTCTTGCGTGAAGAATGATCCCAGACCCAATCGGTGCTTACATTCAGTCGCTTCGCCACATCATCAGCGGTAAGTAGAGGCTCAACCTCCACCGCTTTTCGAGGAGGTTTACGCATGCGGTCATGGGAAGCCGTGGATATTCGAGCCTGAGTTGGTTCAAGGACTGATACGTCACTCGCTAGATGGTTCATCGATGGCACACCTCACTCGTTGAATAGCGCTTGGCGGTATCGGCAGATACCGGGAAATGTGCCTAGCCTCTCGCGACGGAAGAACGTTGTCTAATACTTTCTATTTATCGGGTGATACGTTTCACGTATCACCCCCACATAAGCCCATTCGTGAAGCGCACTTACACCGCTTGGCGTAAGTTTGGCCAAAAATGACTTTTCTGTTGATAACTGGAACTAGGATTGACAGAATTTCCACAGGCGGAAGTACGATGTTCCCGCTCGTTTGCAGTTGAGTGCAAGAGCACTACATCCTGTCGAGCGGTGCGTTATGTATGAATGGGCCGAGCTTCGTCATTTCCGATACTTGCTGGCGATCCTGGAGAGACAGGGATTCCGCGCTGCTGCGGAGGAGTTGCGTACTGCTCAGCCTAACCTCAGCGTTCAGGCCCGACAGTTCCAGGAGAACGCTTCGGTCCGTCTCTTCCGCAAGATGAAGGGCGGACGTATCCGGCCCACGGATACTGGAGTCGCATTCAAGGTCCTGGCTAAGTTCCTGTTGGAGACCCGCGATGAAGTCCTCGATGCGCTCATAGCGATTGAACGCGGAGATGTTCGCTCCGTCCGGTTCGGATGTACTCCGCTGGTGGATGAGGCTGTATTTCGAACCTTCTGCGACCTTCACAAAGAGATTCTTCCCACTTGTCCGGTGCGCCCTACCCATGGAGATACAGCGCATCTGGCGGAGGAAGTTCTGTCGGGAAAGGTCGATGCCGCATTCGTCACGTTGCCCCTGCGGCATCCCGATCTCCGCATCGAAGAGGTGCGGCGAGACCGGCTGGTTGTCTGCCTGCGGCGAGACGATCCCCTTGCCGGGAAGGTTTCCTTACAGACCTTCGATTTGCAAGGCAATCTCACTGTGCTTTATCACCCCCAACGACACCCTGATGCTCACGAACGCCTGCTGGAACTTCTCAGAGACAGTGGGGTGCAGATTGAAGAGTATTCGTGGGCGTCGCACCCTTCTGAGATGCAGACGTTGGTCAAAGGCGGCCACGGCTTCGCGTTGATCCGAGAGGGGACGACGCTCGATGAAGAACTCACGACCCGACCGATTGTTGGCGTGGACTGGACCGTGGATACGGCCTTGATCTATCACAAAGTCAACCATCCCAAGACCGTTCCTATCCTGGTCAAGCGGCTTCTCAAGCAGATTCCTCAAAACAGCAAAGAGACGACACCGAGCAAAGCCCCAGCGTCCATACAAGCCTCCCTTGCGGGCGGCAAACGTCCTCCTCAACGCGTAAAAGATGAGCCGGTTCAGATGACCCTTCTCGGCTGAAAGTTCAAGCATTCATGCGAGATAGCAGGAGGTGATACTTCGGAGCTATCACCCGATAACTTTTTCGTATTAGACGTGACGGTAGTCCGAGCCTAATCATCACGGCATATTCCCGACTGAGACCAGTCGATGGAGGTGCCGATGATACGCAGCAGCCACGTAGTGATCTCCCGCAGCACAGCCCGTCTTGCCAGGCGACTGGCCCGTCCCTTTTCGAAACGCAAACTGTTCCGCGCCACGCGTGTGGTGTGGCCGGCGCTCGCCGCGCTCACAGTCACAAGCATTGCTCATGCCCAGGGAACGATGGACTTTTCCGGGGCTACAACGCTTATGACGACCTTCAAAACTTTCGCGATTTATGCTGGCGCCGTTATCTGCTTCGGCGGTCTCATTTTCGCGGGAATCCGCATGATGTCGGGTCGCTTTCAGGACGCGATCCCAGGACTCTTCGGCGCGCTGTTTGGTGCCGGAGT
>JAMFSC010000251.1 GCA_026225095.1 bacterium | reverse complement strand
GATTGCATGGCGGCAGGCGCGGCGGGGATTGCGGGGATTCGGCTGTTCGGGGGGTAAGCGTGGAGCGGCCCGGCGAGGGTACAAGCCAGGCCGCGTTGTCCTATTAGACCGGGTACAGGTTGAAGTTGGACTCTTCCTCTTCGACGATTCCGTAACGCCGGAGGAGGTTGGGGAGATTCTGGGAGAAGGCGGAGCGCGGCATGACGGTGTCGCATCCTGCCTCGACGGCCTTGGCCTTGAGATCGCCCTGGAGGTGAGAGAGGAAGCCGATGATGGAGGTCGACTTCTTGAGCTTCGCCTTGAGCTTGGGGATCAGGGTGAGGGGCTTGGCGTTGGCGTTGTTGAGGTCGAAGACGATCAGTCCCGGACGATCGGCTTCCTCGGAGGCGAGGAGGGCGGCGATGGCGTCCTTGTCGTTCTTCATGAAGGCCACTTTGACCCCAAGCTTGCGGGCGGTCTCCTGAATCTTGGCCAGGAAGAAGAGGTCTTCGATGAAGAAGATGATCTTGGTGGGCGCGTCTTCGGCGATGGGGATGGTGCGGCCCTGCGAGTAGTCGATGGGCTGCGAGTCGGACTGGTAGCTCTGCCGGGGGCTGTGGTTGCGGCCCTGGTAGTTGCCGTTGGCGTGGGTCTCGATGGTGGAGGGCGGGGTGTCGGCGAAGTTGCCGTTCACGACGCGGTAGCTGTGGTCCATGGGTCCGACGAAGCTGCGAGGGCCGCGCTGCTGCTTGCCTCCGCCGCCGTTCGAGCCTCCGCCGCCCTTGCGCTTGAAGCCTCCGCCGGCGTTATTGCCGAACTGGTGAGTCTCGGAGCTGCGGAAACCACCGGTGTTCGAGCCTCCGGAGGCCTGGAAGGTGTGGGAGCCATTGGAGCTGTTGCTTCCGGCATTCTGCGCGAAGCCGCCACCGCTGTTCTGCCCACTGTTGGGCTCGAACGACCCGCCGGTTCGCTGGCGATCACGGAACTTCTTCTTCCACCGCTTGCCGCTGGCCGAGGCTCCGCCGCCGCTGTTCTGGCCACTGTTCTGGTGCTGTGCCTGGGGCTGGCGGGGAGCGGGGGCCGAGGCCTGGATCGCGCCGACGTTCTGGCTGGATTCGGACGAGCCGGATTGGGCCTGCTCGGGAGCACCTGAGCCGGCGGCCTGCTCACCATGGTCACCGCCCTCGGTCTTGGACTTGCGCTTACGACGGCGGCGGCGGCTCGATTTGGACTGGCCCATTCCATGGGGAACGTTGGACGAGCCGGCAAAGAGCGAATCCTGTTGGGCGATTGAGGATCCCTGCGCGTTCGACGCGTCCTGGTGAACCTCGGGGCTGTTCTGATCTGCGGTCATGCTTCCACTTCCTGGAGCTCTGGTTAGGCGGTACGGGTGACAGATGTCCCGTGGGCTCCTGAGGATCGGAGTCCGCGGAGCACACGAAACGGGGAGAAAAGGGTCGGGGTGGCCGGAGATTGGCGGACGGACGCGCAAGGCAGCTGCGACGATCCTGCTGGAAGCGGGAGCGAGCGGGCCAAACCGGGGTACATCTTCGAAAAAAACGATCTCAAGTTTTACTCAGAAGGAAATGATGGTACGGCTGGGTCGTTGCACCAGAGCGGCCAGCAGGCAAAACACCGAAACCCTCGCTCGCTTGCGCATCCCTGAATCTCCAGTCAAGTGCTGCCAGTGCCCGTCTGAAGCAACCTGTGCCAAACCCGGCACGGTCCTGGAATACTCTGCGGTGACGGGAAAATCAAACTTACCTTGTCCTGAGACCCATTGAACGTGGTCTGGCGGACGGAACTGGATCGACGCGAATCCTGTTGTGATCACTGGGATCGATCTTGCCTGTCTGGCCCACTGATCTCCTGCGCGATGAGCACGATGCGTTCAAGTCGCTGTATGGGCCCGATTCAGCGGAAGACGATCGTTGGAATCCGGAATCCGGAATCCGAGCGACCTGAGGTCGGCGGAACGGATCGTCTGGGCCGAACAGACCCGCTGGACAAGCCCAAAGACACGGACCCAAAAAGGCTTGCCCAAAGAGACTTGAAAGACGCAAGGTGATCGGCACCCACAGCCGGTTTCACAAGGCAATTTGATAGTAACTCGGATGATCCTGATTGGCAAGAGGGTAGATTGCACCACTCCAGAAGGGTTTCTTGGATGCCAGGCTTTCAGGAGATGATCGTTCCGATGTGAATGTTCCTGAGCGGCTGGCTCCCATCCCGGATGGGAGCCAGCCTCTTGATGAAGCGAATGGCCTGTCACGGCCTCCTGAAGAACCCTCGTCTGACGTTTGCCCGAGAGGGTGAAGATCGGGCTGGCAACGGCACCAACTTGGGTGGGTTTGTCCTGGCCTGAATCGGGCGCCGCTGGCAATTGTTCCTTTGCACCGGGCGCTCACATCGATCTAGAGCAATCCGTGTGCCAATCTTCGAGTGCTTGTTTTCAGTAATTTGAGCGGGATCTCTTCGCCGGGTGACGGAAAACGGAAGACCCTGGCGATTTGTCTACATAAAAGCGGAGGTAGAACCGCGTGGCGATCGAAGTCGACTGGCGGTGCGATGGATGGCCTGAGAGAATGGGGAGATGAGAGTGTGGCGGCTATTTCTTTGGGCGGCGACCATGGGGTTGGTGGCAGGATGCGATTCGGCTCCTCCGGCGATGCCGCTGTCGCAGCTGAATCCGCAGCAGGCGAGGGGTCATGTGGTCTTCCAGACACAGTGCGCCGTGTGCCATTATGACCGGTCGGGCGGATCGCTGCATGGGCCATCGCTACTGGGGGTCTATAGAAAGCGGGAGTTGCCGAGCGGAGCACCGGCGAATGACGACCGGGTGACGGCGACCGTGATGCATGGCCGGGGGATGATGCCGGCCGTTGGGAATGGGATGGATCGGCAGGATGTGGACGATCTGCTGGCCTATCTGCATACGCTTTAGCTGCTGAGGACGGGATAAGGACGGAGAGGATGATGTCGGAACGGCGTGACGGGGTGACGGGGCAGATGCTGCCGGGGGTCGCTGGAATTGCACTCTGGATGCTGCTGGTGGCGATGGTGGGAGTGTTTGGCGCGCTGCGCGGGGTATACGCGGGGCACGCGCGGTATGTGGTGCTTCCGGTGTGCACGATGATCGTGGTCGGGGTGTTTGGGCTGCTGCGGATGCGTCGTTGGGGGTGGGCAATGGTGCTGGCGGGGACGCTGCTGCTGTCGTTTGGATATGGATATATGGCGACGCTGCTGAAGGCTCCGGGCTTCTGGGTGATGTCGCTCTTGAACCTTTGCTTCTTCCTGTACCTGAGCCGGACGGAGGTTCGGGAGAGGATGCGGATCTAGCCGGCAGGATGCGACCTGGACAACCGCGAGCCGGTGGGAGCCCTCTATCCCAGAGAGAAGAGGAGTCTGCGATGAGTGAGCGGAATTTGGTGCGGGGTGTGTTGGCGGGAGTAGCTGGCGGCCTGGTGGCCTCGTGGGTGATGAACCAGTTCATGGCGGGGCCGGGGAAGACGCTGACCGAGGTGGTGCTGACTCCCGCGGAGAAACTGCAGCAGCAAGCCGAAGCCGAAGAGAAGGAGCGGACAGGGGAGCCGGACGCGACGATGAAGGCTGCGGATGCGATCGTGAACCTGGCGACGGGTGGGGAGCACCTCTCCTATGAGGGAAAACAGAGGGGCGGGGCGATCGTTCACTATGCCTTTGGGGGGGTGATGGGTGGGGTGTACGGGGGGCTGGCGGAGTACTCGAGTACGGTGCGGTCCGGCTTTGGGACGAGCTTCGCATCGGCGCTTTTCGCGGGGGCGGACCTGGTGGCGGTACCGGTTTTGAAGCTGTCGGGATCTCCGGAGGGGGAGCCGAGGGCGGCGCTGGTGACTCCATATGCGGCACACCTGGTTTATGGGGTGACGACGGAGGCGGTGCGTCGCTTGATGCGAAGGTTCATTTAGCCAGAGTGAGCGTGAGAAAGACGACATCGTTCTGACGCATCGGGAGGACCTGGTGGAAGGGTGCTCCCTTGTTGATGATGATCGTCCGGCTTGAGATGGGGGCCCCGGTCGAGTTGGACTGGAGCTCCTTGAGTTGCTGCGGGGTGAGGGTGACGGGGGAGCCCATGCGGAGGTAGGCGGTGTAGGGATCGTTCTGCAGATAGCCGATGCGGTAAAGGGTGAGGGTATAGCGGCCGGGGGCGAGGTGCTCGATGGTGAGATCGATGGGAGCGGTGGGCGTCGAGGGGATCTCTCGTTTGTAGAAGGTCTGGTCGATCTCGCCCTGGGGAGGGGGGATGGGGGTGTAGTCCCAGAGGAGTACCTGGAGGGCGGGGCGGGGGCCTTCGGTTTGGGTGACCCATGATTGGTCGGCGGGATCGGTGGTGGTGAGGTCGGTGGGGCCAAGCTGCGAGAGGAACTTGTAGGCGAAGAAGCTGGGTTTCCGAATGCCCTGGACGGTGAGGAGGCCGAAGCCCCCGTAGAAGGGGAGGGTCTGGGGGCCGCGCTCTTCGAAGATATCCGTGAAGATCCAGTAGGAGAGGCTGGCGGCGTAGGGGGCGGACTGGCGGATGCGGTCGAGGAGGTAGGGAGCGGAGGTGTACTGGTCGTGGAAGGGGTCGTCGGGGAGGTAGGAGGAGCTCCACTCGGTGACGTGGAGGGGGAGGGTGGGGAAGGGGGAGTGGTCGATCTCCTGGCGGGCGGCGCGGATGGGGCCGGCGATGGCGTCGGGGCTGGGATCGAGGGGAGCTCCGATGCGTCCGCGGGAGTCGCTGCCCTGTTTGAGGACGCCGTAGGTGTGGGTGGAGAGGAAGTCGGCGGGGGTGTGGGTGCGGGCGAGGAAGTCGAGAAACTGCTTCTCGTGGGGGCTGGAGGTGGCGGGTCCACCGACGCGGCAGGTGGGGCAGACCTGGCGGATGGCCTGGACGGTGGCGCGGTAGAGACGGAGATAATCCTGCATCGTGCCGGCGAAGAAGGCGGGGTAGTCGGGCTCGTTCCAGACCTCGAAGAACCAGGACTGGACCTCGGGGGCGCCATAGCGGTCGATCCAGTGCTGGGTGAGGGCGCGGATGAGGGCTTGCCATTTGCCCATGTCTTTGGGTGGGGTGACGTTGGCGGAGTACCAGAAGATGGTTTGGGTGCCGCTGGCGAGGGCTTTGGGCATGAAGGTGAGTTCGACGAAGGGCCTGATGTGGTCGGCGAGGAGCAGGTCGTAGAGCTGGTCGATCTTCTCGAAGTGATAGGAGGGAGTGCCGTCGGGGGCTTCGGTGTAAAGGCCCATCTCGTCGGACAGGATGCCGTGGAAGCGGAGGTAGTGGAAGCCAATCTGGGACTGGAGGGTGGCGAGCTGGGCCTGCCAGTCGGGTCGGAGACCCTCGGCGGCGCGGCCGGCTCCGATGGAGACGAGGGGGACCTGGGTGTGGGGACCGAGGGGACGGGCGGCGTCTACGGTGATCTTTCTGGGCGGTGGACCGATCTGGCTTGGCGACCGACCGGTCTGGGCGCAGAGAGGGACGGCGGCTAGAAGAGAGAGTCGCGCGAGGCGGAAGAGGCGTGGTCCGATTTTGAGTGGGCGTTTTGTGGATCGTGGTCTCATGGAGGCGTCAGGCATTCCGTGGCTGCTGGGCTTATCGTAGTATCGCCGGGGACGCCGGGCCGGGTGGAGGATGGGGGTTCGTGTGTGGGCTTGCTGACCCGGTATTCTATGCGTGGAGCATGTAACCGCCGGGCCATGCGATGATCGCTTCCGTTTCCCCCGTAAAAGCCGTAAGTCTCGCGCTGGTCGCGTACACCTGCTGGGTGCTCGCCGACACCTGCCTGAAGGTTGCGGGACGGTCGCGGCTTCCAACGGGTGAGGTGATTGCCGTGGTCGGGCTGGTCGAGGTCGGGCTGCTGCTGGCCCGTGGTCTATGGCGTGGGGACGTCGGAGCGCTGTGGCCACGGAATCCGCTCCGGCAGGTCTTTCGTTCGTGCCTTGACCTGGCCAACAACGTCTGCGTGGTGATCGCGTTGCGACATCTGCCGCTGCCGCTCTTCTACATCCTCATCTTCTTCGCTCCGATGGCGACGGCACTGCTGGCCGCGGCGTTCCTTGGGGAGTCGCTCGAATGGAGAAAGGCGCTTGCGATCTTCGCGGGCTTTGTGGGGGTGGTCATCGCGGTGAATCCGTTCGGGGTTTCGCGCTCGGGGGACTGGACCGGGTATCTGGCATGCCTGGTCTGCGTGATGTGCTTCGCGGTCAACGTGGTGTGGTCGAGGGTGATGACGCAGACGCAGACCCCTGAGAGCCTGACCTTCTGTTCGGGAGCGTTGATGGCTTTGGCCGGGTCGGCCTCCGTGCTGCGGAATGCGCGGCCATTGGACGTCACGCTCGCCGGAGTTCTGGCCGGGGCGGGTCTGTTCTCGGTGGTTGGCGGGATCTGTTTCTTTATCGCGCTCAAGGATGCGTCCGCGGCGACCGTATCGCAGTACCACTACAGCCAGCTTCTGAGTGGGGCGTTGATCGGATACGTGATCTGGGGGGAGCGGCTCGCACTCTCCATGCTGGTTGGGGCCGCGCTGATCATCGCAGCCGGCTGCTATAGCGCGGCGGGGCTTTCGGGCAGAGGTGTCATCGTTGGAGCAGCGGCCGGAAGTGGATGATGGCGCGATCGCAATCACGTGATTAGGCATCTCTCGTATTGATGATGTTGGATACATATTCGCGGCGGGTGGAGCGCAGGCCCAGTGGTCTCTGTCGGCAGGAAGCTGTAATTTGAACTCTCCAATCCTGCTGTCGGCGATCGCCTGTGTGAGCGTTGGGCTGATGCTGATCCGCCCGCGTGGCATTCCCGAGGTCTATTGGATCGGGGGTGGTGCGAGCCTGTTGCTTGCCTTGAGGCTTGTGCCGCTGAAGCTGGCGGGGAAGGCCGTTGCCGAGGGACTGGACGTATACCTGTTCCTGATCGGCATGATGCTGCTGTCTGAGCTTGCAAAGGAGCATGGTGTCTTCGATTGGCTCTCTTCGGTCGCAGTGCGGCAGGCGCATGGGTCGCGCGTACGGCTGTTCACGCTGGTCTACTGCATTGGGACGCTGGTCACCATCTTCATGTCGAACGATGCGACTGCCGTCGTGCTCACGCCGGCGATCCTGACCGCCGTTCGCAAGGCAAAGGTCAAGCCGCTTCCCTATCTCTTTGCCTGCGCGCTGATCGCCAACGCCGCGTCGTTTGTTCTGCCGATCTCCAATCCGGCCAACCTCGTCGTCTTCCAGCAGCGGATGCCTCCGCTTGGGCAGTGGCTGGTCTCGTTCGGGGTTCCCTGCATACTCTCGATTCTGACAACCTATCTTGTGATGCGTGTTGTCTTTCGGAGAGACCTGGCGGGGAGTATCCAGGAGGGAGTTGAGGCGGAAGCCCTGAAGACGAGTGGCTGGCTGGTTCTTGCCGGACTTGCTTTGACCGTCGCGGTTCTGTTGGCGGCCTCGGCGATGGACAGAGATCTCGGACTGCCCACCTGCCTGGCGGCGTTGGGGATCACGGCGGTGGTATCGGTAACGTCGCGGAGCAATCCGATGAAGCTCTTCAGGGAGGTGAGCTGGGGAACGCTGCTGCTGGTCGCCGGTCTCTTTATCCTGGTCGACGCCATGGAGAGCATCGGGATGCTCCATGCGACCGAGGCCGCGCTTCGGTGGGCTGAGGGCCTGCGTCCCGAGGTTGGAGCGATGGCTACGGGTTTCACCGTTGGCATCGCCAACAACCTCGTCAATAACCTGCCGCTGGGGCTGGTCGCAGGGGGAACCCTTCGGGCCGCGCATACCCAGGGGCTCATTCGCGATGTGGTTCTGATCGGGGTGGACCTTGGTCCGAACCTCTCGGTCACGGGCTCGCTCGCCACCATCCTGTGGCTTCTCGCTCTCAGGAAAGAGAAGATCGACGTCAGCTTCCGGGAGTTCCTCCGAGTGGGCGCGATCGTGATGCCGGCGACGCTGATCGTCGCGATCGGTGGAGCGATTCTGATGCACAGGCTTCATCCGATCCGGTGATCTGCCGGCTCCGTCTTGGCCCTGGGGCGACAGGTAGAGCACCCTGGAACGGATTGCCTGTTGCTATAGAGTTGGGTGCCCCACCTTCGCGACACGTCTCATCGTCGCTAAGGTGGGTCGGAGCGCCACGGCATCCAACGCACAACCCTACACCTTCGGCGAATCTGCCCTGGAGCATCTCTCTGGTTGCTCTGGTTTCCGGTCACTGTGGCTTTCAAGGCCGAAGGCCCGCCCCATCAGAGCCTCGGCCTCGGCCCCAAGACCCCGCGTGCCGGACTGCGAACCGGCTCAGGGGTCCCCGACGGACTTCATCCGCGCGATAAACGCACACTGGCAGACCACTTTCGACTCGGCGCCCGCTGTCCGGTTTTTCCACGCAACGGCCCACATTCGGCGCACAAAAAGCTTCTGGTGAAACATTGGGAAATTTCGATCATTGCCCGTTAACCCTTTTAGAACACCATGGATGCAGGAAACTCGCAGAAAACGGCGATTTCATACCACTTTATTAGAAGTTGAGACCCAAGTGGTCTGACCACTTGGTCGAAAATAGGGAGGCGAACCACCTTCAGGAGAACGGCTCTAGAGCAAAGTCGGCCTTGCTGTAGTGATCTTTGCCCTTCTGTCTGTCATTCCCGTAGGGAATCTGCGTTTGTTTTCCTCTACACCAGCACCAAATCCGCTATAAACGGAAAGTGCCTGCCGGAGGATCCCGGCAGGCACGGTCTGTTTTGCAGCGCTCTTAGTTCTCAAGCGGAACGGACGTACCCCAGAGAGGTGTGCTGGTGCCCCAGAGGGGAGTACCAGTTCCCCAAAGCGGCGTACCGGTGCCCCACAGCGGAGTGCTGCTTCCCCATAGGGTGGAGGTTGCGTCCGTCGACGAAGTACCCCAGAGGGGGGTTCCCGTGCCCCAGAGTGGAGTGCTCGTGCCCCAGAGCGGGGTTCCGGTGCCCCAGAGCGGAGTGCCTGTTCCCCAGAGGGGAGCGGTGGTTCCCCAGAGCGGGGTGCTGGTGCCCCACAGCGGAGTTCCAGTGCCCCACAGCGGGGTGCCCGTGCCCCAGAGGGGAGTCGCCGTTCCCCAGAGTGGGGTGCCGTTGCCCCAGAGCGCGGTGAAGGCGGAGTTGTCGTTGTTGTTCTGCAGCGAGGTGGTGCTCCAAAGGGCTCCCGCGCCGGCTACACCAGCGACGACCGGCTGGCCGGTGACGTTGGTTGCGCCGTAGAGCGGGGTCCATCCCCAAACTGCGGAAGAGCTTGGCTTCTGCGTGGTGAAGGCCTGGTCGCCGTATACATCGCTTGTTCCCCAGAGAGGTGTTCCGCTGCCGGAGACCCAGAGGGAGGTGGGATCCTTGAGCAGGTAGACACTGTTCGAGGGCTGGTCATAGGCGGCGACGGGCGAGAGCGCGCTTCCGGCTGGAACCGAGGATCCGCGCCACAACGCATCGGACACGCTGGCGGCGATGTCGAGGTAGCCCGCGCCGATGGTGAAGATGTCGTTATGCGCGGTGTAGGTGGCGCCGGTGGTGGGTTCGGTAGCGACGCTGGTCTTGGGCAGATACTGGCGGTCGGCGTCGCGCATGAGGAATGCCTTGGCCTGGTCGGGGGTGAGGCTCGTCCGCGCCTGCATGAGCAGAGCGACCGAACCGCTGACCACGCCCGAGGACATGCTGGTTCCGCTCAAGGGGAAGTAGTTGGGCGATCGCTTGGCGTCACCATTGATGATGTAGAAGCTGTCGAGGATGGAGTAGTTGGGGTCGACGGAGAGGGCGAGCGGGTCGTTCGCAAAGCGCAGGCTGCTGACCAGGTTGCCGGGTGCGACGAGGTCGGGCTTGGCGATGTGGTCGATGTAGCTTGGGCCCTTGGAGCTGTAGCTGGCCATGGCATCGTCGCGCAGACTGGCGGTCGCCATGGTTTTGACAGCGCCGACGGTGATCGCGTAGGGGTCGTTGCCGGGGGCTTCGATGGTTCCGTAGCCCTCCTTGTTCAACGACAGATCGCGTCCGTCATTGCCGGCTGCAACCACGACGGCAATTCCGGACTTCCATGCCATCTCGACTGCCTGGCAGAGCGGGTCCAGCTTGTAGGTCTCGAAGACAGGACGACCGACCGAGAGGTTGATGACCTTGATGTTGTAGACGTTCTTGAGGGCGATGGCCGTCTCGATGGCGGAGATCACGGCCGAATCCGAGCCCTGGCCGTTCTCATCCAGCACCCGAAGGTTGATGAGGTTCGCGTTGGGAGCGACGCCGGAGAAGGCGCGGTAGAACTGCTTGCCGGTGGAAGCAGCTCCGTTGCCGGCGATGAGACCGGCGACGTGGGTGCCGTGCCCGAAGAGGTCGGCGGTCTGACCAATTTCGCTCGGAACAAAGCTCTGGCTATAGACAATGCGCGAGGCAGCGGGGTGGCCTTTGACCGCGAGATCGGGGAGCGGGTTGATGCCGCTATCGATGACGGCGACGCCAACGCCTGTGCCATCGATGCCGACAGCCCAGACCAGGGGGGCGTTGATGGGCTCCGTGGTGTACTCGGCGCTGGTCGTGCTGGCCTGCCTGGCGCTGATGGGCCGGTCGAGCGAGACGTACTGCACATTGGGATTGGAGGCGAGCTGGTCGAGGGAGGCCTGGGGCACCGAGGCGTGCAGGGCCCGGATACCGCCCATCCGGTGCTTGATCTTGCCGCTCATCGTGGCGATCTTGGACTCGTCGAGGCTGCTGGGCGCAACCTTATATTGGATGATGACGTTGACGTCTCCCGACGTAGACGCGATCGAGGTGTCGGCCGAGACCTTTGCGTTCTTGTCCATCGCCGGCGCGGTGAGCGGAAGTGTGAGGATACCCACCAGGGTGACTGCAGGGTAAAGACTTTTCAATAGGGAAAGCATCAGGCATTGCTCCAGTTGATTACGAATTAGCGTACGCATGCAGACGCGGGTGATTCCGCCGTGAGGTTTGGGCCGGAAACCCGCGGCGGGAACACCTGTTACCTAAATGCAGATTGTCGATCGGATGGTAACCATTGCGATGGCTCCTTAGTTGTACATGGGAATGCCCATAACAGGAAGAAGAGTTTGTTTAAATTTGTACTTTTTTCTGTACATATTGCAGGAGTACCTCCGGGGGGGCCGGAAGAGTGCTCAAAAGGGCGAGCGTCGCGGGGTGTCGAGCGTCCTGGGCGAGGCGTTGTACAGGCAGTGATTCCACGATTTGGCCTCGATCGAGCACGGCGATGCGGTCGCATAGCTGCAGCACCGAGAGCAGGTCGTGCGAGATATAGAGGAGGGCGGTTCCATCGTCGGCGCTGGCCTGGCGTAGCAAATGAAGGATCTCGGTCTGGGTGACGGGATCGAGGGCGCTGGTGGGCTCGTCGGCGACGAGCAGGGCGGGGCGATGCAGGAGGGCGAGGGCGATCAGGGCTCGCTGGGCCTGGCCAACGCTGATTTGTGATGGCTTGCGCGTGAGGAAGGCGGCCTCCCGGGGGAGATGGACGCGGCGTAACAGCTCCTCGATTCGACCCGCCAGCCTGGTCGAGTTGACGTCTTCATGAGCTCGCCAGGCCTCTTCGAAGTGCGCGCGCAGGGACAGCGCCGCATTCAGCGCGGTCATGGGGCTCTGGGGAATGAGGGCAATGGTCCTACCACGGATGTGGCGAGCAGCACGCTCCTTGAGCGCGAGGAGATTCGTGCCGTTGAGCAAGACCTCTCCCCTGGCCCAGCCGCGACGCCAGGGGAGAAGGCCGAGCAGCGCGAAGACGAGCGTGCTCTTGCCGGCGCCGCTTGTTCCGATCAGGCCGAGGCGCTCTCCCGGCGCCAGATCGAACTGAACTTTATCGAGGATTGTGGTGGTGGAGTAACCGGCGGTGAGATCGACGTGCAGGAGACTGGAGCTCAAATACTGTCTCCCTTCCAGTGGATCCAGTCGATATTGGATACGACGCCGGGTTGCAGGAGGGTCATATCCACTCCGGTGAGCTGCGGTGATACGGCATAGAGCATGTTGGGGTAGACGAGATAGATGAAGGGCTGCTGGTCGGCGACGATCTGCTGGACCGTGTCGATGGCCTGCTTACGGACCTCGTCGTCGGGTGAGGCTCCGAGGAGGCGCATCTGCTGGTCGATCTCGGCCTCCCACGGGGTCGCGGGGGTCTTCTCGGACGGGTTCCACTGGTGATTGGGCGAGGAACTGAGCCAGATATTCATCATGGAGCCGGGGTCGGGATCGACGCTCGAGAGGCCAAGCAGGGCGCACTCGTAGGCCTGGGTGTGCATCAGGCGTTCGATGAGCGCGGGGAAGTCGAGGGTGACGAGATTGACCTGCATCCCCAGGGCGGCGAGATCCTGCTGGATGAGCATGGCCATCTTCTCGCGGGAGCGGTTTCCTGCGTTGGTGAGGATGGAGAACTTGACGGGGTGGCCCTGGGGATCGAGGAGGGAGGCTCCGACGCGCTTGAAGCCGGCGCCGGTGAGGGTCTGCTGGGCGACGGACGTTCCTTCGGGAGGTAGACGGAGATGGGTGTCGTACCAATCGCGATTGGACGGAGAGATGAAGCCTCCGGCGGGGGTCGCGTGACCGTCGTAGGCGATGCGGGCGAGGTCGGCGCGGTGGATGGCCTGGGAGACGGCGACGCGGAAGGCGCGGTTGGCGAACCACGCCTTCTCCCACGCCGGAAGGGGGGCCGAAACGGACTGGTTGAACCAGATCTGCTCGGTGTTGAGCGAGGGACCGAGGTCGTGGACGCTGGAGGGATTGGTCTGGGCGAGGTGGCGGAAGTCGTCCGCGGAGAGGCCATCGATGAGCTGGTACTGGCCACGGGAGAAGCGGAGCTGGTCGGTCTCGCGGTTGGGCAGAATGTCGAGTCGGATCGTCCGGAGATAGGGCAGGGCTGCGCCGGATGGGTCGTGTTTCCAGTAACGGGGATTGCGTTCAAGACGGATGAACTGACCGCGGCGGTACTCGGCTATGGTGAAGGAGCCGGAGGTGACGCGGCCCTCGGTGGTAGGACCAGAAGGCTCGATTGCGATCTCGTCGAAGAGCTTGCCGACGGAGACGACGCGCCGGGGCAGATGGATCCTGACGGTGAGGGGGTCGGGGGTCTCGACGGTGACGGCCTGGGGGGAGAGGAACTGGGCCGCGACGGGGGCGCCGGTGGCCGGATCCAGGACGTGTTTGACCGACGCGGCGACCGCTGCGGAGGTGAGGGGGGAGCCGTCCGAGAAGAGGAGGCCGGGGCGGAGATGGAAGGTAACCAGTAGCCCGTCGCGGGACGTATTCCAGGAGGAGGCGAGAGATGGCTCGATCTGGAGGGTGTGCCGGTTGAGCCGGAGCAGGACTCCGCCGGTGAGGAAGCGGACCGTCTCGGCGGCCTGATCGTCGACCTTTGCGGGGTCGAGGCTGCGGGGATCGGACTTGAGGGACCAGGCGAGTTCGGTGGGGGGTGCGGCGGCGCGTGCGGGGGCCAGAATCGCAAAGAACAACAGGAGCGAGGCGGGGTGCTTGCCATGCAGGGCGGACATCGTTCAGGCCTCGGTGACTAGAAGTTGAAGAAGCAGCAGGACGACGATCAGAAGGACGATGGGAAGGAAGACCCATGCGGGTCCGGAGAAGGCCGACGCGTGTTCGAGCGAGAGCAGCATCGCGCCCCACGAGGGGACGGGTTCGCTGATGCCGAGGGCGAGTGTTCCGAGATTGGCCTCGGAGACGAGAAAGGCGGGGATGCAGAGGAGGAACTGTGTCACGAGCAAGGGGCGGAGATGAGGCATCACGTGGCGGATGGCCACGCGGCCGGGGTGGAGGCCGGAGGCGCGCGCCTGGAGAAACCAGTCGGCGTTCCGGATGCGCAGGGTACCCGCGCAGGTGACGCGGGCGTAGGCGGGCCAGCCCAGAACGGCGAGCAGGATGAAGGTCACGGCGGCGGACTGGAGCGGGGCAAGTGTCAGCGGAAGGGCGGAACGGACCGTCATCAGCAGGAACAGCCAGGGCAGGGTGAGGAAGAGGTCGCAGAGGTAAAGCAGGGCCCTGGCGAGGGGTTTGGGGGCGAAGGCGGCGCTGACTCCGACGATGGCCGCGAGGGTAGCGGCGAGAGCGGAGGCGGCGGAGGCTCCGGCGAGGCCGAGGAGGAGGGCGGCGGCCACGCGGACGCTGCGATCGCGGCCGAGATCGTCGGTTCCGATCCAATGCCGGGCAGAAGATGGTGCGGAGATCTGCTCCCGATCCTGTGTGGCGTAGCCGGTGGGAGACCATAACAGCACGCTCGCCGCTGTTGCTACGAGGGCACATAGGAGGACGATGGCCGCTCGGCGCATCATGCCGCCTCGACGGTGGCCATCTGTGCGCCGAAGATACTCATCGCGCCTACTCCGACGGCCATCAGAAGGGTTACGGCGAGGAGCACCGGCAGATCCCGGTTCATCGCCGCCGACCACGCCAGCTGGCCGATGCCGGGTACATTGAAGATGACCTCGATCGGGACGATGGCGCTCAGGCCGAGGACGACCGACATGGTGGCGAGCGCAACGAGGTGCTGGGCGATGCCGGGAAGGAGATGCGCCACCATCATCCGCGCCGTTCCGATTCCCTGCGCCCTGGCCTGCAGGAAGCAGGGATCGGTCCAGGTCTGACGAAGCAGGGTATAGACGAGTTTGAAGTCGCGCACGCCGACGAGCGTTGCGAGCACCAGGATGGGGCCTCCTGCGTCGAGCATCAGGCACAGGATTGCCATGGCCCCGGTGGGGATGGCAAGGAGAATCGCCGATGGAACGGCGATCAGCATCTCGCCGGTGGATCCCCGACGCGCGCTCAGAGGCAGGGCGATCGCCAGAGCCGCAAGCCAGCCCGCGATGATCCCATCCAAGAGAAGCTGGACGGAAACCCGAACGCGCGGACGGAGCAACGTAGTGACCGGAACATCATATTGTCGAGACTGACCGAGATCCCCCACAAGCCAGCCCTTCAGAAGCTTTCCCGTCATCCCGCTGACCGTCTTCTGCTGCTCCCGCTGAAGCTCCAGCTCCGCCCGGGCGCTCTCGGCGTAGCGCGGATCGGTCTCTCGCATGTCGGAAAAGTAGCCTGGAGCAGATCGCATGAGCCACACTGTACCCAGTGCGGACAGCAGGATGAGCGAAGCCATGCGCGCGACATGCCACACAACGCGCAAGGCGACTCGCCTGACGATCTGCCTCATTGCACGCTCATCGAACCGGCCGGGGGCCGGTCGCGGTTCACCCCGCCGGTATGCAGACTCTTATCGAGGTACATGCGGCGGTCGGCCAGCGCGAGCAGATCCTCGGATGTCTCGGCCTGGGTGGGATACATGGCGACACCCAGGCTGGCCGTCACCTGCGTCTCCAGGCCGACCGAACGACAGGCCGAGACCACGTCCCTGGCGATCTCGCTCATGCGGACGTTGATATCGATCGATTCAAGGTCCGGGATGAGGAAGACGAACTCGTCGCCGCCCATGCGTCCAACCGTCTCGCAGGGGCGGCAGCTTTGACGGAAACGTCCGGCGATGGCGCTGAGCAGCATGTTGCCTGAGAGGTGCCCGTGCCGGTCGTTGACCTCCTTGAACGAGTTGAGATCGCACACCACGACGGCCATCCGGCGATTGGTGTTCCGGCATCGCGTCAGCTCCGTCTCGAGCTGCAGAAAAAGCCGCCGTGCATTGGGCAGGCCGGTCAGGAAGTCGGTTTCGGCACTGCTCTCCACGCGACAGTAGTTCAGGGCGTTCTGGAGTGAGAGCGAGAGCTTCGATTCCATCGCCTGAAGGATCCTGAGATGGTCTTTGGAGAAGGAGTCGGGCTGGACGGCGTAGAGGGTCAGCACGCCGAAGATCGCTTTATTGAGATCGAGCAGGGGGATGGAGAGGGCTGCACGCAGCGGATGTCCCTGGTCGGACCGACCGCGATAGCTCGGCTCGAGCGCCACGTTTCCGTTCAGGATCGGTTTGCCGCTCTGCGCCACCCAGCCGGAGATTCCCTGCCCCACCTCCATGGGCTGCGAGGAAAAGTACTGGGACCCCTCACCATCGACGAACTGAAGCATGAGGTCGTCGCCCACCGTGAGATAAAGCGCGCAGCACTGGAAGGCGATCAGGTGACGCAGGCGCGATCCCATGACGGAAATGGTCTCGTTGAGACTCAGCGAGTTGCCGAGGGACTGGCTCATCTCGAAGAGCGCCTGGGCCTCCTGGCTGGCGGCGGCGATCAGGTTGAGGGAGTTGAGGCCGGTTGCCCCGGCATCCCTGCCACGCTCGCCAGGCGCACCGGCTCCGTTGATCTTCTCGGCTGCGTCGTTTGACGATTCGAAGCCGACCGCGGGCGCATGACCTCGCCACACGTCCACTTCGGTATCGAGCGGACTGAAGTGGTGCTCCGCCGGCTCTCCAATCGGCTGTTCTCGCAGGAGGAAGTGCTTCTCCAGCACATCCACGACGGCAGGATCGAACTGCTTGCCGGACATGCTCTTGACGATATCGAGCGCCTCGCGTAACGGCAGGCCCTTGCGGTACGGACGGTCAGAGGTGAGGGCGTCGAAGCTGTCCACTGCACTGAGGATGCGCGCTCCAATGGGAATGTCAGTCCCTGAGAGGCCGTCCGGGTAGCCAGAACCGTTCCACCACTCGTGGTGCGAACGAACGATCGGGACCACGGGATAGGGGAAGCGCACACGCTCCAGAATGTCCGCGCCTACGACGGGGTGGATCTTCATCTTTTCGAACTCTTCCGGGGTCAGCTTGCCGGGCTTGTTGATGATATGTTCCGGCACCGCCAGCTTCCCGATGTCATGCAGAAACGAGGCGGTCTGGAGGGCCTGCATCTCGAGCTTGCTGAGACCGAACACGATTCCGATCTCGGACGTGTAGTCACGGACGCGGAAGAGGTGATCATGGGTGTTGCGATCCTTCGCCTCGATCGCCATGGCAAGCCCCTCGATGGTGCGGAGATGAAGGGCCTCGGTCTCTTCGAGGTGCTGCTTGTGCTCGCGGATACGGATGATCTGGGCGGTATATGCCCGATAGAGAACATAAACCAGAGGGATGAGCAGCAGCGAGGTTCCCCAGCCGCGGGCCGCTTCCAGCACGTGCGCCGCCGTGGCAATCCCTGCGCCCACCATGTAGAAGGGCAGATACCACGGGAACTGCGCCCTCCACAAGGGGAAGGCGCTCTCGCCCTTCGACCAGGCGATGACCAGCGCCACGCAGACGGTACTCCCGAGGAAGTACACGACGGCCGAGAGCGCAAGCGCGGGACCGACCGACATGCCGCGACTGGCCAAAAACGTATCGGTCGCGTAGGCCCCGGCGGTGGCGGTCACGGCATTGGCGACGTTGAAGGCGATCTGCACCGTGGTCAGCGCTTTGATGACCCGGATGCGGCACTGCACCAGAACGGAGCCCGCAGTCAGCAGGATCGCCTGCAGCGGAGAGAGTTCGAGGATGGCAAGCAGGATGAAAGGGAAGTTCAACGACATCATCCCCTCGCCCTGGGGAAGAATGACTTTGAATCCCGATGTCAGCAACACGGCCGCCAGCAGCATGGCGAACCGCGCCCAAGATCCGTTGGAGACGTGGGACGCTACGATCGTAGCGACCGTAGCCGATGCGACGACGAGTCCAATTACCAGCTTGGTTCGTGGAAGCATGAGTCAGGCCGCCTTACTACGGAACGAAGAGACGATTGCTCCTGTCCATACAACCGTACATGTTCGCAGAGATCCAGGATATGGCTCCAAAGTTGTAATATCCTAAATGAAAGAAATGTCGATGACTCAAGATGGCTCGCGATGACAGCGAACTCTGGAAGAGGCGAACCCTGACTTCTTGAGTCGGTGCGGGACACTCGCACCCAAACTACAGAACAAACACTCTCGATCCGCTCGAAGGGCTCTGGGCGAGGGTGTGTGGCACAAGACGGCGTCCGGCATGCCTCCGGAGCCTCGGATCTTCCCACTCAGCTTGGATCATACCTGCAACCTCTGATTTGATGTGACGCACTCATTGCGCATTCGGGTTACCAGGCGGCTCCGCCGCCGCCTTCCCCGCTCTCGTCTACCAAGGCGTCTCAATGATGTCTGTGACCACCGGAAGCACCAAGCAGAGCCCATACAAGTCAGGAAGTGACCGTCGCCCGCGCTTGGAGGTTAGTGGCTATGTCCATGAGAACAAGCCTCCTCTACCTCAACCGGAGCAGGCGCACAGCATCCCGGCCCAGGCGAGCAGTTCGTCGCCTCAAACTGGATCGTCGTATGGTGAATCTGGAAGCGATGCTGCAGCGCATGGTTCAGCGCCTTCAAGATAGCGTTCGAATCCGCCAGCGGCCGATCCCCGATCGTGATGTGACTCGCCAGCGCGTGGGACTGTGACGTCAGACTCCATACATGCAGGTCATGGACATTCAGCACCCCGGGAATCTTCTGCATCGCCTCCCGGATCTCAGCCAGTTGCAGCTTCCGCGGCGTCCCTTCCAACAGAATATTCAGCGTCTCGCGCACGATTCCAGCGCTCGACCACAGGATCATCGCCGCGATCACCATCGACAACACCGGATCGATCCACGTGAATCCCGTGAACGCAATCGCCCCGCCGCCCACGATCACCGCCGCCGTGGATAACGTATCGCCCAGCATATGCAGGAAGACGGAGCGGATATTCACATCGCCGGAAAACCGCCACAGCAGCCCCGCCACCGCGCCGTTCATCAACACGCCAAACGCTGCCACGATCATCATCAGGTGGGGCTGAACCGCTACCGGAGTATGCAGCCGCTCGATCGCCGCGAGCCCGATCCACCCCGAGAGCACGATCAGCGTCAAGGCATTTACAAACGCCGCCAGCACGCCGGCCCTCTGGTATCCGAAGGTCTTCCGATCGGTCGCTGGCCGCGTCTGCATGTAGACCGCGAAGAAGGAGAGCAGGATCGCAAGCAGGTCGGAGACATTGTGCCCCGCCTCGGAGATCAGCGCCAGCGAGTGAGCCCGCAACCCGAATACGAACGTCCCCACCACGTACGCGCTCGTCAACAGCATCGAAATCTGCAGCACACGCTGCAGCCTGCGATTATTGCGCCCCGTGCTGGCGTTCATATGCACTTTCCTAGTCTATCGCCTTTCCACGCGATGTTCCGTGCAAAGGGACCTGCCCGTCACTGCACCGAAGTAGGTGCGATGGCAGCGGATTCTCTGCCATTCCCATATGGGGATCTTCCTCCGGCGCGTGTTGCTCACCGATTCCGCCCGCGCTCATCCCCATTCAATGCATATTCTCGCCATTCGACCTAACATGCTTCGTTTCACCACACTTCCCATAGATGATGAACGAGTCGTCACGATTGTCACGGGCCAGGGGCCAGACGACACGCGGGTGCGCGGACCATACTGCGCACTTCCCGCCGGCCCCGAACCAGGGATACGCTCGCATACGGTACGCCTGCAAACGGTAACCACCGATTGCTCGGCGTCGCCCGGACATCGAAGACGAAGCAACCTCAGGAGACTCAAACGCATGGCAAAGGCCGCGAAGCTTTTCGAAAAAACTCTTACCTACGGTGCCAAGGGCGCATGGGCAGTATTCAGCAAGCTGAATTCCTTCAGCCCCAACGCCAGCTTTACCCCCAAGTGGAGCGACAAGCCTCTCCTCAAGAGCTATCAGAAAGAGAAGCCGCCCCTCGGCTGGCCCCGCACGACCGACTCGCTCTGCCCACGTTGCATCCCCGAGATTCGCCAGCAGATCGTCGACGGCAAGCTCCCCCACGAGATCCTCCTGAACGAAAAGGTCGGCGAGATCAAGGCCCAGATCATCGAGCGCGACGGACAGATTCTGATGGTCAAGGACTGCCCCATTCACGGCCACTTTGAAGACGTGATGTCCATCGACACCGCCTTCTTCAAGCATCTCGAAGAGGTCTTTCCTGGCCGCGACATCAAGGCCCACAACGACGAGAAGCTCCACAACCACGGGACTTCGACCGTGACCCACGGTCGTGGGTCCGTGCTGACCATCGACCTCACCAACCGCTGCAACATGATGTGCGATCCCTGCTTCATGGACGCCAACCAGGTCGGCTTCGTCCACGAACTCACGTGGGACGAGATCAAGACCATGCTCGACAACGCCGTCACCATCAAGCCCAAGCGGCAGATGAGCGTCCAGTTCTCCGGCGGCGAGCCCACCCTGAGCCCCTACTTCCTCGACGCCGTAGCCTATGCCCGCAAGGTCGGCTACACCTCCGTCCAGGCCGCCACCAACGGCATCGAGTTCGCCAAGAGCAAGGAGTTCGCCAAGGCCGCCGCCGAAGCGGGCCTCCGTTACGCCTATCTCCAGTTCGATGGAATTGGAAACGCCGCGAACTCGCACCGCAAGGTCGGCAACGCGTTCGACGTCAAGCTCCAGGCCATCCACAACCTGCACGAGGCCGGTGTCGACATTGTCCCCGTCACCTGCATCATCAACGGCATCAACAACGAGCAGGTCGGCCGGATCATCGAGTTCGCGCTCGACAACCCCAAGAAGATCAACTTTCTCTCCTTCCAGCCTGTGAGCTTTACCGGCCGCGACGAAGACGTCTCGGACGAGCGCCGCCACGCCCAGCGCTATACCTTGTCGCATCTGGCGCATGACGTGAAGAACCAGACCGGCCTCGGTGAGCCCGTTCGCGACTGGTTCCCCATCTCCTTCATGTCCACCTTCTCCGATTGGGCGGACCTCGTCCACGGGCCGAACCATGACTGGGGCCAACTCTCCTGCGGCTGCCACCCCAACTGCGGTATCGGCATGGCGCTCATGATCGACAAGGAGACCAAGGAGGCCGTTCCTGTCACCGCGTTCCTCAACGCCGACCGGCTCGCCAAGGACATCGCCCGCGTCAACGATGCAGCCCGCGGCAAGTACCTCACCATGCTGGGAGCCGGCCTCGCCCTGCTCCGCAACTACGACCCCACCAAGGCCCCCACGCACTTCAAGATCATGGATCTCCTCACCAAGTTCGACAAGTGCTTCGGAGCCACGGGCCGCAACTACGGCAAGGTTACCGCCGACCGCACCATGGCGGATATCGAGAAGCGCCGCGGCGACCGCTGGAACTTCCTCTTCATCGCCGGCATGTGGTTCCAGGATCTCTTCAACTACGACTTCCGCCGCACCGAGCAGTGCATCATCCCCTACGCCACGCAGGAAG
>JAMFSC010000250.1 GCA_026225095.1 bacterium | reverse complement strand
TTCGCATCGAAGGCCGGTCGCGAGCCCAACTGTTGCGCCGGCACAGCAAGCTTGAGGACGTCTTCAAGCATCAGGACAAGTGCCGTTCGCGATAGCGATTTGATCAACCCACGTCGTGTCCAGATCACGGTCCCATATCCTCTCCGGCCCGCATAGCCGGCGCACCCCAAGTATAGAGACCACTTATCCCGCAGTCACGCAGCCCGTTCAGCGGAGCCTCAGAACCTCTAACCTGCCCGTCCCCTCTCGCAGCCTGTACGTCTTGTCTGCGGTCACCCCACGCACCCTGTCAACCACCCGCTCCGTTCGTCCAGACTCCACCGGCCACATCGCCGCAATCTCCTCCACCCACTTCGCTGCGCCGATTCCTATGTGCTGCCTCAGCGGATTCCCTCCAAAGCTCGACCCATACCCAACCGTCCGATAGATATGGCGGACCCCACCTGCAGCCGAACGAACCGTGACATCGATCCTTGCACCGAAACCCGCGCGATTCGATCGCACTCCCTCCAACAACAATGTGACCGAATGATTCGAGTTACCCGGATTTCGATACAGCGCACTCTGGTAGATATCCCCCGGCTGCGCCCCGCCCATCTCCTCAAACACGTCTTCAAAGCCCGTCCCCCGCAGGTCAGCAAACGCTATCCCATGCCCCTTCTGCAGATGGCCAAAATCCCCAGCCGTCGTGACATCCTCGAAAGCAGTCCCACCGGCGTTTCGAAACATCCGGTTTGGAAGCAACGCCTGGTAAGTCGAGTCGCCCGTCCCAAGATACACGTCGAGCCAACCATCATTGTCCAGGTCGCCGAAGCTCGCCCCCATCGTCAGGATCGCATGGTCCAGCCGCGCCGCGGCCGTCACATCCTTGAAGGTTCCGTCATGCATGTTCCGGTAAAGCCTGGACCGCTCCGCACTATCCGGACGCCCCATCTCGAACGCCCCAACATCATCCTTTGTGTTTGTTCCATATCCTGATACGAACAGGTCCGGCCAACCGTCATTGTCATAGTCGAAGAACCAGCAGGCAAAGCTGTTCCTCTGCAAACTGACTCCCGCCTCCCGGGTAACATCCGTAAAGCGCCAGCCCCCATCCGGATGCCCCGGGTCCCGCGGCCCATCATTGCGAAACAGTTTGTTCCGGCCATACATCACCGACACATACAAATCCGGCCGCCCGTCGTTATTGAAGTCGCCCCAGGCAACGCCCTTTACGAATCCAAGATCCGCAAGACCGCCCGCTGCCCCCACCTCAGTGAACCGCCCATTGCCATCGTTATGAAATAACTGGGAAGAATGCCGATCCTCCCCACCCCCTTCATGTCCAACGAAGAGATCCAGCCAGCCATCCCCATCAAAGTCCGCCCAGGCCGCCGTCTGCGTGGGATGCAACGACAGCAGACCTGCCTCTTCAGTGACATCCTCGAACGTACCGTCGCCATTATTCCGCAGCAAAGACATGGGGTACGCACCATACTTCCCCCACCATCCACCCCGCAGCACCAGAACATCCGGACGGCCGTCATTGTTGTAGTCCGTCAAGACCAGGTTCAGCCCTCCTGTCTCCCCCATCAACCCGGACTGGCGCGTCACATCCTGAAAGGTTCCGTCCCCATTGTTATGAAACAGGTGCATCTGATCGAGCGGTCCGGAGGACGTCACCATCACATCCAGCCAGCCATCCTGATCGAAATCCTCGACGACCACCCCACCCGCATGGCTCACGATATCGATCCCCGCAGCTGCCGCCACTTCAGGGAACTCTGCAATATGTCCCGTCGACCGGAACTGCGCTTCAGGAATAAGCCACCGTGCAGGAACCTCCCGAGGATAGCGGCCAAGCTGCATATAAGCCACGTTCAGAAGCCATCGCGATTCGCTGTCCCCAGGGCTCTTCTCCAGCAGGGCCGTCAACTCGCGCACCGCCCCTTCCGCTCCCCGAGGCAACGCGTGAACCGCGTCACCTCTCAGCGGAAACAGGCAGGCATGCTGCCCATGCATGTTAGCGCAGTTCTCCTGCTCGCCCAACCTCAGGTACGCCGTAGCAAGCCATCGCCCCAGGTCCTGAACCTGCGCGTCGGCCATTCGCGCATCCGCCGCAACCCACCGCCGCCGAACCTCTTCGAGCTGCCTGACAGCTCCCTGGCTATCACCCTGATAAAGCATCTCCTTCGCTAGCTGCTCACGCACCTCCGTATCCTGGGGAAGAGGCAGCGCCTGACGCTCAAGGATGCCTCTGTAGTAGCGAACACGTTCCGCCGGCTTGTTCGGATCCAGACTCCAGTCGGTCCCCTCATAGATCGAACGCAGTCGCTCCTCCATCCGTCTCGTCGAAGGAGCCTGGTAGATGGCCGCAGCCGGCCCCTGCGAGGGAAGACTCACCGAGCCCACCACCGGAGCGCCCATGATTCCCATCGCATGATTGCCCATCTCATACTGAGCAAAGCCACAGACCTGAAGTACGATCCAGCATCCCACAAGCCAGCCGAGGTTTCTCATCTCAGTGAAGACTCTCAAGCTTCGGCTCGCTTGCCGTCTGCAGCCTCTGGGCCGTCGCTGTCTCACGGCTGGCCTCGTCCTTGCGCCCCATCATGCGATAGGCCTGGCCGAGCAGGCTGTGCGCCATGTAGTTTTCGCTATCCATCTTCACCGCGCGCTCCAGGTAGGTCGCCGCTCCCACAGCGTCCCCACGCTTCAACATCGTCTTGCCCAACAGAATATACGGCCCCGTGGCATTTGGTTCCAGCAGCACCGCCTCCTGCAAACTCCGTTGCGCCTCGTCGTACCTCGCCGCGCGACCATAAGCATCGCCCAGCCGATCGTAGATGGAAGGCTCAAGAGGATTTGCCACTCGCTCTTTTTCAAACTCCGTGATCGCCTCGTCGAGATGATTTCCCGCCAGCTGAATCTCTCCAAGCAAAGCATGTGCAAGCGGCAGCCCAGGTTGAATCGCAATCGCCTTCCTGGCGAAGTCTTCCGCCACAGGCAGATACTCCCTTCGCAACAGCATCCGAGCCGCAAGCAGGTAAGCCGGCGCCCCATCCGGAGCCATCCCAAACTGTGCAGCGAAAGCATGACGCGCATCGTCATAGCGACGCACATCGATGTAACACAACGCTAGAACATAGTTCGGATCGGCCTTCCTCGCACCCCCGCCGTCCCCATGCCCACGCATACCTTCCAGCAAAGGAATCGCCTCCGCCGGCCTGCCAAGACGCACCAGCGTCAGACCCCGCATCTCGGCAGACTCCACATCATCCGGACGATCTTTCAGCGCCTCTGCAAATGCACCGTCCGCAGACTTCAGTTTCCCAAGCGAGTAATAGGCCAAGCCATCGATTCGGCTCAATGCAGCGCGTATCTCCACTGGCATCCCCTGCTGCGCACGCATCCCCGCGCTCTGCTTCAGAGCCTCATCCGCATGACCCGTATCAATCAGCTTTCTCAGCCCCCGTACTACCTCCACATCACCCGCCGCAACAGCCAACGAAGTCGACGCTGTCTTACCTCCAACCTGTTGTCCCGGAGCAACCGCCACGCCCACCATCCAGTACCACCCGAACGCAAAAACAACTTTGCACCGGAAGCAGCGAATCATCCAAACGATCCAATCCCGCAAACGACCCGACTCATTTCCCATGCTGAGAAATCTACTCCACCGAAATGAAAAGAAGGAGGAGCCATAAGCTCCTCCTCCCCTGTAGCTCCAACTCGCTAAAATTGGACGCGAGCCGAAAACTGCATCTGCCGCGGATTCGCCGACGGCCCTGGGAAGGGCCCGCCCGAAATGCCCCCGCCCTGGTCGATATTCCCATTCGGGTTAGCAAAGTTGATATGGTTGAAGGCGTTGAATCCATCCGCCCGCAGTTGGAAGGTGTACTTCTCGCGAATCAGGAAGTTCTTCTGAATCGACAGGTCGGTGTTGAAGAAACGAGGCCCGAAAGCCGTGTTGCGACCAACATTGCCGATCTGATCCAGGCCCGGTTGTGAAAACGGACCGCTCCCTGAACTGAGGTTATATGGGTCATAGAACGAAAGCCCATTTCCGGGGATTCCCGTCACGTGCTTCTGGAAACGGCTGTTGTCGCCATTCACATAGCAGGGCACACCGCCCGGAACATGCGCGCTGCAGTTCGAGTAATTCAAAGTGAACGGGAGCCCGCTCGAATAAGTAATCACCGGACTGATCTCAATCCCGCTGATAGCCTGGTTGATGATCGTATGCGTGTGGTTCAGGAAGGCCTTGTTCCTGCCGAACGGAAGCTGAAACAAGCCGTATACGATCACCTGCTGCTGCCGCAGCGCACCATCACGGCCACGAACCGCCGGGCGGCTCCAGGTGGAGTATCCGGTCGCCTCGCTGATCGCCTGCTGCCACGCATAGTTTGCGTTCACGGACACACCATGCGCCATCTGCTTCGCAAGCGAAACCTGCAGCGCGTTATAGTGCGTGTCCAGGTCATTCCCGTAGTATTGGATGGAGTTCGTCCAGCCACAGCCCCCATTCGGCGCATTCACCCCACCGATCGATGCAAGGGTATAGTTCGGGTCCGAACACGCCGCCAGCTTGCCCCCATAGTACCGTTGGAGATAGGTGCTATTTCCTGTAGCAGTCTGTCCAGCACCAGGCAATCCGGTCCCCGCCGCGGGATCATAGTGCAGCGCCTGACCATTCACGCTATAGGCCGCAGGCAGCGTGATAGCAGCTTCATTCGGATTCGTCTGCTGTCCCGACTGATCCCCCAGAGTGTGCGTACCTTTGTTGGCGACGTAGGCAATTGTCATCGACAACGTCGGACTGAACGACTGCTGGAGCGAAGCATTCCAGGCGTCCAGCGTTGGCAGTCGAAGCGTTGTCGGCCGAGAGTGCGAACTCACAAGATTTCCGGGGTTCGGAAGAAGGCCACTACTCGGAACGGTGACCGGCGTCGGAGCCGCTGGGCCGGTCGGCAGAACGAACGCCGCCGCCTGGTTCCCGGATTGAGTGATCTGCTGGCTCGCCAGTACAGGAAGGTTCTGAGTAGCCGCGTGTCCGAAGATCGAACCGAATACGCCGATGTCGAAGCTCCGCCCATATCCTGCCCGAATGACCATAGTTGGTGTCACCTGGTAAGCCACACCGATGCGCGGATTGTACGTATTCTTCGACCGCTCGTAGTTCATGTTGCTTCCAACGCCGCCCACTCCCGCAACCTGAAGATAGCCCGTAGCCAGATTCAGCAACGATCCGTTCCCCGGACCATTAATCGTCTCCGGAAAGTACATCTCATAGCGAAGACCAAGATTCGCGGTCAGTTTCGGGGTGACGCGCCACGTATCCTGGACATAGAAGAAGTCCCGCTTCTGAAACTCCTTGGCGTTCGTGGACGTGCTGACAAATCGAGTGAAGTTGGTCACTTTTCCTGAGACCAGTGTCGCAAATCCGAGGCCACCCACGTTTGCGCTGTTTGATGTCGGCCCGGAGTTGAACTGCAACACGCCCGTCCGGTCGTTATCGCTTGGCACCCGGAGGTTACGCGCATAGCGCAGATCGGCGCCGAACTTGATCGCGTGATTCCCAATCGTCTTGGTCCAGTTATTTGCTAACTGGAACTGATCTTCTCGCTCCGTCAATGGGCAATTGCAGCGATTGACATTCAGGCTGGCTCCATATTGCGATCCCGTATCCTGCGAGGGGAAGGTGTTCAGGTTGGCGCCCACATCCTGCACCTGGAAACCCGGCGCTCCGCTTGTAAAGCTGTTGGCTGTGTTGAGTCCCGGAATACCAAGTTGCGTAGCGAAGGCCGTGCCCTGATCATACTTGGAGGTGGCGATGTTGTAGCGAAAGTACCCTAGTCGAACGTCCGTCACCAGCGTCGGATTCAGAGCAATGTCCACACCCGCTGCGGCGCTGTCGTTTGCTCCCTTCGATGTGCCGCCATAACCGCCCAGACCAAATCCGGCACCGCCCGCATCGCCGAACATGACTCCACCCGTGAGGGTATCGGTAAACCGACTAAAGCGCCCGAACGCGTGAATACGTTCGCTCACCGTATAGTCTCCGCGCGCATCCCATTGGTTGCTATTGAAGAGCCCCGACCCACCCTTCGAATAGTTCTGCGTCAACCCCGAGAGCAGACCTCCGATGGAATTATTCGGCGCGTACGGCTGCAACAGCTTCAGCAGATTGAGAGCCGGGGCCGACAAGTCCGATGTCGGAATGACGTTTCCAGGATATGCAGTGGAGACATAAGAGCCGTCCGGTTGAATGGTGTTCTTGTAAATCAGTTGCCCGTTCAGAGCAGGATTCACGTTGGTCAATGCCGCCGCATACTGACTAAAATCGCATCCGGGAACTCCCGTTGATGTAGTCGTTGTGCCAAGACATGTTCCGATCAGGAACGGAGTCGGAACCGTCTGAACATTGCTCGTACCCACCTTCTGACGAACTCCCTGGTAGTCACCAAAGAAGAAGGCCTTGTTCTTCAGAATCGGGCCACCGACCGAGCCGCCAAACTGGCTCTTGATCGCAGCAGGCACAGAGGCAGCCGTAGGCTGGTTGAACGGATCCCGCGCCAGGTTGTAGCTGCTCTCCCGATAGTCGAAGGCAGACCCATGAAACGAGTTCGTGCCAGACTTTGTCTGCGCCGTAATCACCGACGAAACCGCCTTGCCGAACTCCGCATCGAAGTTCTGCGTAGCGATCTTCGTCTCAGACAGTGAGTCCGAATTGGGATTGATGACGATAATTCCCAGAATAGGATCCTGGTTATCGGTTCCGTCCAGACTGAAGGCGACTCCGGCGAATGCCTGGCCATCCACTTCAATCTGTTTAGACCCCTGCGGATTTTCGCTGGCCGCGTGGCTCCAGCCAAGCTGCTGAGCACCCGGAAGCAAAAGCTGCAGGTTGGTAAAGTTGCGATCCGGAATTGGCAGGTCGACGATCTCCTGCGCATTGAAGATCGTTGAAACGTCCGCGCGGTCCGTCTTCAACTGTGGAACCTGGTCCGCGGTCACTTCAACCGTTTGATCCGATCCGCCTACCTGCATCGAAGCAGTCACCTTGGAGGTTGTATCGGCAAACAACTGAAGACCGGTCTGCTCGAACGCCTTGAATCCCGGCGAGGTGATCTTCACGCTGTACGTATCTGGAATCAGGTGATCCGCGGTAAATTCGCCAGCCCCATTGGTCGTCTCCGTCACCGACGTCCCTTTGGCCACGTCAGTCACAACCACCGCTGCGTTCGGAATGGCGGCGCCAGTCGAATCCGTTACCGTTCCGACGATCGATCCAAAGATCGCCTGGGCATGGCTCACTGTAGCCGAACCGAAGGCCAGCGCAACGCTCAACGCTCCCGCCAGAAAACGCTCTCGTCCAGAGTTGAATTGCATGCACTCCTCCAAAGTTTGGTTCCTTGTAACGCTCGATCGAATCGTTCGTATACTTACTGCTGCTTCTGCGTGCTCGCTGACGCGTGTCCAGGACCGGACTTACCGCGCATATTCGGCTCCGCTGGAAGCAACTCCGCTTCTTGGGCAAGTACGGTACTTACCTGTCTCGAAACTGTCAATCGAAATCTGCAATACCGAAACGTTGGCAACTCTTCCCAGTTGTCATACCAATTTCAGTAACTCGCGAGATGCGCTTGGACCTCCACTCGAGCGCGTGATTCGCGCCGGCCAGATAGAGTAATCCGCATCGCCGTACAGAGATTCTTCCCGCGCAGAAACCTTAGTGACAGACCTGAGACAGATAGCTTGATCCCAAGCCAGAATGTTATATTCCCCCGTAACTCGGAGACTTACCGTGAAGCATCGAACCTTGTACTCTCTTCGTCAATACTTACCTGCGTCCATCCGGCAATGGATAGCACGCGCGCTCCTCGCCACCGCGACATCGGCAGCACTCATCCCCGCAGCCAGTGCGCAGTCAGTGCAGGTGGCACCGCCGGATGCACGCAGCAACTCCGACATCCGCGCCTACATCGCAAGCTCATGGGATACCCTCTCGCGCTCCATGTCCGAATGCAAATCCGTCGTTGATCCCAAGGTCGCCTCCGCCCCGATCCTCTACCTGCCAGCGGGCTTCCGCACCCCAGCCGCAGTTGAGGCCATGCAGAGCCAGTGCCACGTCGAGGTCCGCCACCTCCCCCGCGTGATCCATCAACTCGGAGACGTCCGCCCCTCCGAGATCCCCGCCGAAGGTCTCCTCTACCTCCCCAACCGCTACGTCGTCCCCGGCGGTCGTTTCAACGAGATGTACGGATGGGATAGCTACTTCATCCTCCTCGGCCTCGTCCACGACCACCGCAACGATCTCGCTCGCGGCATCGTCGAAAACTTCTTCTTCGAGATCGAAAACTACGGTGCCATCCTCAACGCCAACCGCACCTACTTCTTCACCCGTTCGCAACCTCCCTTCCTCACCTCCATGATCGCCGAGGTCTACGCAGCCCAACCCGACCCCAAATGGCTCGAGCACGCCTACGCCATGGCCCAGCGCGACTACGCCCTCTGGACCTCACCCATCCACCAGGCCGGCACCACCGGCCTCGCGCACTACCGCGACATCGGCGAGGGTCCCGTCCCCGAGATGGCCGACGACTCCAGCTACTATCCCGACGTTCTCCGCTGGCTCCTCGCCCATCCCGGAACCCACCCCGAGTACCTCATCAACAGCCCCGCCGACCCCACCCCCGACGAGACCGCCGTCCTCAACCGCAACAGCTGCGACGCCACCGCCTCCAAGGTCTGCGCCGCCGCCATCGTCAACGGCCATCGCCTCTCCGCCGCCTTCTACCGCGGCGACCGAGCCATGCGCGAGTCCGGCTTCGACACCACCTTCCGCTTCGGCCCCTTCTCCGGGTCCACCGATCACATCGCCCCCGTCTGCCTCAACGCACTCCTCTTCAAGTACGAGCAGGACATGGCCCACTTCGCCTCCCTCCTCCACAAACCCGCCGACGAGAAGCTCTGGCACAGCCGCGCGGCCGCCCGCCGAGCCGCCATCGACAAGTACCTCTGGAGCCCCGCCCAGGGCCTCTACCTCGACTTCGACTACACCACTCATCAACCGTCCCCGTACCGCTACATCACGACGTTCTACCCCCTCTGGGCCGGTGCCGCGACCCCAGAGCAAGCCGCCAAAGTCCAATCCCATCTCTCCCTCTTCGAGCAGCCCGGAGGCCTCGCCATGAGCGACAACGAATCCGGCGTGCAATGGGATCTCCCCTTCGGCTGGGCCCCCACAACATGGCTCACCGTCGTTGGCCTCGAGCGCAACGGCTTCCACGCCGACGCCACCCGCATCGCCAAGCACTTCACCGCCACCATCCTCGAAAACTTCCAGCACGACGGAACCATCCGCGAAAAGTACAACGTAGTCAGCGGCTCCGCCAACGTCAAGGTGGCCGCCGGCTACAAGGCAAACGTCGTCGGCTTCGGCTGGACCAACGGAGTCTTCCTCAAACTCCAGGATCTCCTCGCCAACCCCACCCCCTAGCATCGAACGCTTCCGCCATTCCTTGCACCCGCCTCGCACCCTTCCGTACTATAGCGAGACGCAGCCGTCGCATCCTCAAGACGATCGCCGAAACGGACCTCGCCGCAACCCAGTCAGTGACGTCACGGCCTATGCCCCGATACCCCACCAAATCCCGCTCCACACTCCTCCGCACCCTCCTCTTCGCATCCTCCTTTGTCACCTCCGCCCAGGCTCCCCCCACACACAACAAGACGATCGAGGCCGCCTCCGCCGCCATGCAAGCCGGAACAGCCGCAGCCAATCGCAACGATCTCCCCGAAGCCCGTCGCCACTTCGCCCACGCAGTCGAGTTAGCCCCACAAGCCGAAGCCACCCACGCCGCCCTTGGCTCCGTCCTCCTGGCCCTCCGCGAACTCGAGCCCGCCCGACGCGAACTCGAGCGCGCCCATAAACTCAGCCCCACCGACATCGCAACCACCCTCAACCTCGCCCGCACCGAGAGCCTTCTCGGCCGCTCCCCCAGAGCGGTGTCCCTCTTCCAGTCAGCCCTCGCAACCGCCCCTCAACCCACTCTCTCCGAAGAAGAAGAGCTCGCCTACGCAAACGCCCTCGCCACAGCCGGCAACCCGACCGCAGCCGAAGCCGAGCTACGCGCCGGCCTCTCCCACACGCCCGGCTCCGCCGCCCTTCACAACGCCCTCGGCACACTCCTCGCCACCACGGGCCAACTCCCCGAAGCAAACACCGAGCTCGACCGCGCCGTCACCCTCGATCCCCAACCCGCGTACCAATCGCACCTCGGCGCAGTCCTCATCGCCCTCGGCCATCCCGAAGAAGCCCTCCCCCCGCTCCGCAACGCAACGCAGCTTCTCCCATCAGACTTCGACACCCACCTGCATCTTGGCCGCGCCCTCTCCGCCCTGCATCAAGACGCCCCAGCCCTCGCCGAACTCCACCGAGCCATCGAGCTAAGACCCACGGACGTCCCCCCCGCCCAGGCCTACGCCCTCGCCCTGGCCCTCGAGGCAAGCGGAGACCCACGCTCCTCGCTCCCCTTCTTCGCCCTCGCAGTCCAATCCCCATCTCTTGGTACCGATCCCCTCATCAACCAGGCCGTCGCCCTCGTCCAGACCGGCGACGCCGCCAGCGCCATCCCCCTCTACGCCAAAGCCCTTACCCTCGGCCCAGACTCCCCCACCCTCCGCGAAGACTACGGCGTCGCCTACCTCCAGCAGTCCGACCTCGACCACGCCATCGAGCAGTTCCGCGCAGGCCTGATCCTCGACCCCCAAAGCGCCCATCTCCACTACGACCTCGGCCTCGCCTTCAAGCTCAAAGACGACTTAGCCCATGCCATCCCCGAGCTGGAACGCTCCGCCCAGATCGATCCCACCCTCCCCGATCCCGCCTACACCCTCGGCATCCTCTACATGCAGCAGGGCCGCTCCGCCGAAGCCGCCACCCAGCTCCGCCGCGCCACCACCCTCCAGCCCAGTAACGCCGAGGCATGGGCCGTCCTCGCCAGCGTGCTCAAGGAAGCCGATCCCCCCGCGGCCATCGACGCCCTGCATCAGGCCATCACCCTCGCCCCCAATCAACCCGGCCTCCACATCCAACTCGCCGCCCTCTACGTTCGATCCGGCGACCCCGCAGGCGCAGCCGCAGAGCGCAAACGCGCCGCCGACCTAAGCCGCCTCGCCATGTCCCAACAGCGCGCCACCTTCGCCCTCAACAGCGGCCGAGCCCTCCTCGCCGAAGGCAAGCTCCCCGAAGCCATCACGCAACTCACCGCAGCCGCGCAAGCCGACCCCTCCCTCGCCGACCCCCACAAACTTCTCGCCGACGCCCTCGCCCGCCAGGGCAAATCCATCGAAGCCGCACGAGAACGCCTGCGAGCCCAGGAACTCGATCACCCCAGCCGGGAAGATCACCCAAGGACCCCATGAATCAGATCGATCTGAAAGACCGCCACGCCGTCATCACCGGAGGAGCCCAGGGCATCGGCCTCGCCATCGCCCAGCGTCTCCAGGCCTCCGGAGCCGCCGTCTCCCTCTGGGACCACGACCAGGCCACCCTCGCCTCCGCCCTCGAACACCTCCAGCGCACCGGCACCGCCACCGGCGAAGTCGTCGACGTCTCCAACCCCGCATCCGTCGAAGCCGCCACCCAGACCACCCTCGCCAAACACCCCCGCATCGACATCCTCGTCGCCAACGCCGGCATCTCCGGACCCAACCTCAAGCTCTGGGACTACCCCGTCGAGGACTGGCAGCACGTCATCCAGATCAACCTCCTCGGCGTCTTCTTCTGCTGCCGAGCCATCGTCCCCCACATGATCCGCCAGAACTACGGCCGCATCGTCAACATCGCATCCATCGCCGGCAAAGAGGGCAATCCCGACGCCTCGGCCTACAGCGCATCGAAGGCCGGCGTCATCGCGCTCACGAAGTCCCTCGGCAAAGAGACGGCGGGCCAGGATATCGCCGTCAACTGCGTCACCCCTGCCGCCGCACGCACCCGCCTCTTCGACCAGATGACCCCCGAGTTCATCCAGTACATGCTGTCGAAGATCCCGCGCGGCCGTTTCGTAGAGGTCGACGAGATCAGCGCGATGGTCGCCTGGCTGGTCTCCAAGGAAAACTCCTTCACCACCGGCGCGGTCTTCGACCTAAGCGGCGGCCGCGCAACCTACTAATCCTCCTCGCGACCAACGGGAGCGCCCCGCAAAGCTCTATACGAGTCACGAAGTGACCGCCGCCCGCGCAGGGCGCCCTTGTCCTGCTTGAAAAAGTCCTGCCCAAAATAAAAACGACCGAAACCTAACCGCCCCCCAACTCCATTGTCTAATCGGGCGAATGGGAATCACGGACAAAGAAGCCATCAAGCAAGTGCTCACCGGCGACCGGGACGCCTATCGCATCCTCATGGACCGTCACTTCCAATTCGTCTTTCGCGTTGCCTTCCGCATCACCGGCAACCAGTCCGACGCCGAAGACGTCGCGCAGGAGGCCTTCCTCAAGGCCTACCACAAGCTCGACACCTTCCGCCAAGACGCAACCTTCACCACCTGGATCAATCGCATCGCCATGAACATCGCCATCAATCTTATGGAGCGCCGCAACCGCGACCTCACCCACCACGCCTCGGGCATCGCCGAGGACTCGAACTTCGCCCGGGACACCCGCCAGGACACCCGCCAGGTTCCCGACCACAAAGCCGGCCCCGAGCGCCTCCTCCTCGACCGCGAAACCATCACCATCCGCCAGGCCGCCATGAGCACCCTCACCCCCATGGAGCGCACCGCCTTCACCTTGCGCCACATGGAAGACTTCGGCATCCCACAGATCGCCGACGCCCTCAATATTCCCGCCAACTCAGCCAAACAAGCGGTCTTTCGCGCCGTCGCCAAGCTGCGCCGCGCCCTCGCACCGCTCGCCGGAGGACTCAGAGGATGACACACCCACAAGTCCACTTCACCGAAGAAGAACTCATCGCCTACCAGCTTCACGACAGCACCGACGAAAAAGCCATCCGCCGCCATCTCGAAACCTGCACCCCCTGCGCCGAACTCTCGGAGTCCATCGCCGAAACCCTCCGCGTCTTCTCCGCCGAACCCGTCCCCGAGGCCAACCTCGAACACAACTGGTGGCGTCTCCGCGGCAGCCTCCCCGTCCTCAAACCCGCACCCCGGCGCCTCCGCTGGCTGGACTGGCGCTGGATCACCCCCACCGCCGCCCTCGCACTCACTGCCCTTCTCGTCCTCGACATCACCGGCGTCCGTCTCCACCCCGCCGTGCCCGCCAACGACGTCGCGATCAAGAGCCAGGGCCCACTCACCGATACCCCGGTCGATCCGTCATCGGTCACCACCCACCTCGATACCGCCGAGCGCTTACTCACCGAGGTCAACCACACCACCGGCCGCCTCGACCCCACAACCCGCGAGAGCGCCCACACCCTCCTTCTACACAACGCCGTCTACATCCAGACCGCGCGCCAGCAGGGAAACTTCGCCCAGGCCAGCGTCCTCGAAAGCCTTGGCCGCGTCCTCACCACCCTCGACCACGAGCCCGAAGCCACCGAGGAGGGATGGCACATCCGCCTCTCCATGAACACCAACGGACTCCTCTTCGACATCCGAATTCTTCGCCAGAACGACCACCGCCAGTAAGGAGAACCATGAACTTCCCATCCATCCGGCCCCGCCCCCTTGCCTCCCTCGTCGCAGCCCTGCTGTTGTCCTCAACCCCCAGCGTCCACGCCCAATCCATCAACGCCTTCTTCTTCTCCGCCTCCGACGACGCCAGCTCCTACACCGCCGGAACCAGCGCCATGGACGAGCATCGCTGGCAGGACGCCATCGCTGCCTTCGATCGGGTCATCAACGCCCACGCCAAGCAGGCCGATGCCGCCATCTACTGGAAGGCCTACTCGCTCAACCAGCTCGGCAATAAACCGCTCGCTCTCGCAACCTGCTCCCAGCTCCGCTCCCAGTTCGCCTCCAGCACCTGGAACAAAGACTGCAACGCCCTCAAGATCGACCTCAACGCCGGACCCGAACGCCCCGAACGACCCGAAGCCCCCGAACGGCCAGAGCGGCCAGAGCGCGCGGAGCGGGCCGAGCGAGCAGAGCGGTCAGAGCGCATCGAGCGAGCCGACACCATCGCCATTCCCGCCGCCAAGTACGATGAGCGCTCCGAGATGAAGCTCCTCGCCCTCAACTCCCTGCTCAACCAGGACCCCGCCCGCGCCATCCCCCTCCTGCGCGGAGTCCTCGCCGGCAACGACAACCCCGAGGTCAAAAAGCGCGCCATCTTCGTCCTCGCCCAGAGCAAGTCCCCCGAAGCCCAGACCATCCTTCACGACGCCGTCACCGGAAAGATCGATCCCGGCCTCCAGCGCCAGGCCATCGAGATGATCGCCGTCTTCCAGGGCAAGCGCGCCAACGACATCCTCGCCGAGGTCTACCGCACCAGCACCGACGTCCGCATCAAGAAGTCAGTCATCTCCGCCCTCTTCATCACCCAGGACGCACCCCGCATGGTCGACCTCGCCCGCAACGAAAAGAACCTCGACCTCAAACGCTCCCTCGTCTCCCAGCTCGCCATCATGCACGACAAGGCCGCAACCGACTACATGCTCGAACTTCTCAAGTAATCGCTGACAGCAAGGTTCCTGCAGATGCGGAACGCCAGCAAGACTCGTCATCTCGACCGAAGCGCAGCGAAGTGGAGAGACCCCTGTATTTCGGTTCAGCTTCGCACCTCCTTGCTCGACAGCTATTCGACATTTGCTCGAGCCCGCCCATCCATCCCAAATTCGTCTCACAGGAGAACACCATGGACCCGATCCGTAGCGCCCTCACACGCCTCGTCATAGCCTCCTCCCTCCTCTTCGCCGCCACCGCACTGACCGCACAACCGCCCACGATCAACCACGCACAACTCACCACCCAATCCGCCGGCAAGGGCCTCACCGCCACCATCGACCAGCTCAAACAATCCCCCACCCCCCTCTGGATCGGCTACACCATCCCGGTCCTCAGTGGCATCCACATCAACTACCAGGACGAACCCGTCGCCTATCTCGAAGGAGAGCACTCCGACTACCACAAAGGCAACGCGAAAGAAGATAGCTCCCCCGCCAACGCCACCGTCCTCCTCCGCGCCGCCAGCGGAACCATCACAAAGATCAAGCTCGAAAACCCCGAACGCTCCCTCGATGCCGGAGGCCTCCGCTTCGTCTGGCTCAACGACGTGCCGCCCGCCGAAAGCGTCAAGCTCTTCGCCACCCTCGCCCAGCAGCCCGAGCCCCACTCCCTCCGCGACTCCGCCGTCTTCATCGTCTCCGCCCACCGCACCCCCGAAGCCCTCCCCGCCCTCCTCCAGTTCGCCTCCGCAAACAGCGACCTGTCCCTCCGCGAGAAGGCCGCTTTCTGGCTCGCCAACCAGCACGGCCACGAAGGCTTCCTCGCGATCCAGCGCCTGGCCCGCGAAGACAGCGATCCCAGCTTCCGCGAGAAGCTCACCTTCGACCTCACCCTGGTCAAAGAACCCGCCGCCCTCGACGAGATCGTCCGTATGGCCCACTCCGACGTCTCCCCCCGGGTTCGAAAACAGGCCCAGTTCTGGATGGCCACGAGCGGCGGAAAAAAAGTAGCCGGAGACCTTAGTCAGCTTGCCTCCTCCGACCCCAACGTCGAGCTCCGCAAGTCCGCCGTCTTCGCCCTCAGCCGCCTCCCCGGCGACGAAGCCGCCACCCAGCTCATCCAGATCGCCACCACCAGCAAAGATCCCGCCGTCCGCAAACAGGCGATCTTCTGGCTCGGCGAATCCTCCGACCCCCGAGCCCTCGACTACCTCACCACCCTCCTCAAGCAATAGCCGGAAATCCCCCACGCCGACCAACGGAAGGCCCATCGCGAAGCGGTTCGCAAGTCACGAAGTGACCGCCCCACGCGCAGTGGGCCCGTCCGGCAGGTCAAAGCTCACCATCAAATAAAGAAATTCCCTTGTCTCCCGCCCCAATTCACTCTATGTTGATAGCAACACCCTGTTCATCATTCCCACAGTCAGACTTTCGACCGTAGCCCCGTCATCCGCAATGATCCGCCATCTGCAGAAGGAGCTCCAAATGAAGTCGCCCGCCCTCACGTCTTGTCGACCCTCCCGCCGTTCCTTCCTCTTCTCCGCCGGCATCGCCGCCGCCGTGCCCATCCTCACCGAATCCCACTTCGCCTTCGCCGCCCTGCAGTCCCAGAAGCCCGCGCCCAAGCCCATGTCGCAGCAGCAGGCCATGAAGCAGGCCTTCATGAGCATGCCCAAGGACGCCGTCCTCATCAACGCCAACGAAAACCCACTCGGCCCCTGCGACCCCGCCCGCGCCGCCATCGCCTCCGTCGCCGCCAAGGGTGGCCGCTACGACATCCTCGAGATGATGAAGCTCGTCGAGGTCTTCGCCGCCCAGAACAGCGTCCCCGAAGAGAACATCGCCGTCTACGCCGGCTCCTCCGAGCCCCTCCACTACTCCGTCCTCTCCTACACCAGCCCCACCTGTTCCTTCGTCGCCGCCGACCCCACCTACGAGGCCGGTGGCCGCGCCGCCGACATCGCCAAGGCCAAGACCATCAAGGTCCCCCTCACCGCGACCTACGCCCACGACGTCAAGGCCATGGCCGCAGCCGCCAACGGAGCCGGCGTCATCTACATCTGCAACCCCAACAACCCCACCGGAACCATCACCAGCCGCGAAGACATCCTCTGGCTGCTCGACAACAAGCCCAAGACCACCATGCTCCTCGTCGACGAGGCCTACATCCATCTCTCCGACGCCCACTCCGTCGTCGACCAGACCGCCAACCGCAAGGACATTATCGTCCTCCGCACCTTCTCCAAGATCTACGGGATGGCTGGAATCCGCTGCGGCCTCGCCGTCGCCCACCCCGACGTCCTCGCCAAGCTCGAGCTCTGCGGCCAGAACGCCATGCCCATCACCTCGTCGATCGCCGCCCGCGTCTCCCTCGAAGACACCACCCTCATCCCCACCCGCAAGGCCTACATCGCCAACGCCCGCAACACCACCCTCAAGTTCCTCACCGACAACAACTTCAAGGTCATCCCCGGCTCCCAGTCCAACTGCTTCATGATCGACACCGGACGCCCCGGCCGCCAGGTCATGGCCGCCATGGCCCAGAAGCACGTCATCATCGGCCGCACCTGGTCCGTCTGGCCCAACGTCGTCCGCATCTCCGTCGGAACCAACGAAGACATGGCCACATTCCGCACCGCCTTCAAAGAAGTCATGGACACGCCCCCCACGAAGGCCCAACTCGACCACTACCTCCGCAACCCCGTAGCCCCCCACTTCTCCTAACCTCATTCGAAACATCGCCAACCAGAAGAGCCCCGAGCAATCGGGGCTCTTCTCATGCGAGGATGCCGTTCAGCATCGTCCCTCGCCCGAACACTCGTCATCTCGACCGTAGCGCAGCGAAGCGGAGAGACCCCGTATTCCGCTCTCCCCCCTCGCGCCCCCCAACATTGGGTGCCCCACCCTCGCGACAACGCCCTATCGTCGCTAGGGTGGGATCCACAAAAGCCCGAACCGCCGCCCTTGCTTTTCTGTCTGTCATTCCCGACGGGAATCCGCATTACTAGAGCAAGTCGGCCTTGCTGTAGTGGTCTTTGCCCTTCTGTCTGTCATTCCCGTAGGGAATCTGCGTTTGTTTTCCTCTACACCAGCACCAAATCCGCTATAGGTGTTCTCCAATCGCGGTGGTCGTCAGGGCTGAAGGCCCGTCCTATACCAGCCCAGGCTGAAGGCCTGGGTTTCGAATCGCAAAAGGACTGAGGGCCGAAGGCCCGATCGATAAGGAGCGAAACCACACCCCCAGGAGAATCGGTCCAGCCCCACCACACCACCTCTTCTCCACGAAGCTCCTGAGAAGAAACTAACGAGACGTCCAATATTTTGGTGAGGGAACTGCAACACAAGTGGCTGGGGTGTCAGATGCGGCGGACGGTCACATCAAGGGTCAGACTAAGCGATGCGATCCGTTGCCATCAGACAGGCCTGTTCTCTGAAGCAGAGCGGCTGTATCGAGAACTCCTGACCGTCGAGCCACGGAACGCAGACGCATTCCATCTCCTCGGAGTCCTGATGCACCAGGCGGGCCAGTCGAACCTCGCGACCGATCTCATCGGAAAAGCCATCAGCATCACCCCCCGCCATGCTCCATACCACAACAGCCTGGGCAACGCTCTCCACACTCTTGGAGACGTATCTGGAGCCATCGCCAGCTACCTCGCAGCCGTCGAACACGATCCATCCGATCCCGATGCCCTCATCAATCTCGCCAACATCTCCACAGCGCAGCATCTGTTCCGCCTCGCCATTCCCCTCTACGAGCGTGCGCTCGAGCTCGCCCCCTCCGACCGCGGGCTTGTGACGCTGCTCGGTCGAGCCTACATGGACAACGGCGATATGCAGAAGGCGCTGCTGACCTTCCACCGCGCCATCCAGATGGACCCGCACCACGCGGCCTCTCATCTCTTCCTCGGTCATGCCATGTCCAGCAGCGGCGACTTCGCCGGAAGCCTCCCCTCCTTCCACGAAGCCATCCGTTTAGACCCCACCTGCCACGAAGCCCACAACGGTCTCGGCGCCGCCTACGAAGGCCTCGAAGCATTTCCCCAGGCCGCAACCGCCTTCGCCACCGCCCACTCCATCCTTCCCACATCGGTCGAGTACCTCATCAACATCGGTCTCAACATGGCAAGACGCGGAGATCCCGCAGGAAGCGCATACCTCGATCAAGCCATCCACCTCGCACCGGACCACGTCGAGGCTCACGTGGTCCTCGCCGAGATCCTACTGAGCGCCGGAGACTACCCCCGCGGCTGGCAAGAATACGAGTGGCGCTGGCGCAAACCGGAGTTCCTCACCAGGACGCGCCCTTTCGTCCAGCCCATGTGGCGCGGAGACCCTCTCAACGGAAGAGTCATCCTTCTCCACGCCGAGCAAGGCTACGGCGACACCATTCAATTCACCCGCTTCATCGACGATGTAGTCCGTCTAGGCGGCGTCGTATTGCTCGAAGTCCAGTCCGCCCTCTACCGCCTGCTCCAGCACCTTCCCGGAGTCCACCAGTGCTTCAGGCAGGGAGTCGATCCTCTGCCAGCCTTCGACGTCCACTGCCCCCTCATGTCACTTCCCGGCCTCCTCGGCACCACCATCGAGTCACTCCCCCTTCCCACCCCCCTGGCCTTCCACGACACCCACTCCAGTCCGCTGCCCACACCCGTCGAGCGTCCTCTCCGAATTGGCCTCGTCTGGTCCGGTAACCCACAACACACCCGCGATGCGTTTCGATCCATCCCGCTCCGGCAGTTCCTGCCACTCAGCGAGGTGCCCGGAGTCCTCTTCGTCTCTCTGCAGAAAAATTCCGGGACAAACGATCAAGACGCGCTCTCACCGTCCCCCATCCCGATGTCCTATCCCCTAAGAGAATGTGAAGATTTTCTCGACACCTCGAATGTCATCGCAGATCTCGATCTCATCCTCAGCGTCGATACCGCGGTAGCCCACCTGGCCGCTTCCATAGGCAAACCCGTATGGCTTCTCCTGCCCCAAGCCGCGGACTGGCGATGGGGATTCTCCGGCGAAAAATCCCCATGGTATCCGAGTATCCGTCTCCTTCGCCAGACGCCCGAGTGCCGTCCATCGGAACTCATAGCCCGAGTAGCCAAAGAGCTATCGATCCTCTCACCCATCGCCTACCCACCTGACATCGCACCACCCCTCTCCTCATTCAACCCACCGCCAACCGAAACATAAGGACCAAACAAGAGAGAACGAAAGGAGCCGGAGAAGACGGAACGAGAGGGCTGAAGGCCCGCCCTATACCAGCCCCAGGATATCCGCCGGACAGGGAAACAAGGGCTATAAGCCCCGCCTATGCCTCGACACATGCCCGCCTATTCCTCGTCGGGATACTCCCTCAACGGGAATTCGAGCCTACCAACAACAGCACCGTCCGACACATCTCGAATCTCTCCCGCCGACGTGACGAACTGATCCGTTGTCTCCAGAAATACCACCTCCCACGCGTCGACCTCGCAAACCCGTTCGCATGCTCCACTGCTGGCATCCATTCGCAAAATCGTCCGTCCACCCCCCTTTTCGAAATTGAACAGACTCCCAAAGAACGCATTCATTTTCGAGTTGTAATGCAATCGCTGAACGTGGCTCTCCAGTCCCGTCTCGAAGATCCATTGAAGACTTCCATCTACGCTGCTGAAACAGCGGACCGGTCCGCGCGCCTCGGCCACGCAGACAGAGCTCGCAGAAAACGCTGCGTCCAGAACCGAAGATCCAAGCGGGTTGATCCTGAAGGTTTGTTCTGCACTCATCAGGATCAACAGATCACTCCTGCCTTCGGTCGGGACACGCAGTTCGTCTCCCGACAACGCACTGAGATACAGGCACTCGATTCCCTTCGCTATTTCCAATGTTTCGCCCGTGCGCACATCCAAACGCACGACCGACCGCCAGTTGACGCTACAGAGAATGGACAATCCAGACGGGTGGAATCGCAGCGAACTCCCATAGACGACCTTTCGCTCCCATAGCTTTTTTCCACCGGGAACCTCATAGGCCGCCACCTTTCCGCCGCGTCCTGAAACCCCCGCCACTAGCGTCTCGCCATCCGGCGATAGCAGAAGGTTGTGAGCGCCGCTACAATACAGTGTTGGAAACTCACTGATCTTCTCCCGGGATGTCAAGTCCCAGATCTGAACCGTCTTCTCGAAGAGAGCAGCAGCAATCAGCGTCGAATGCTTCGATGAGGCAAGTTCTCGAATGGCAGATGCCAGCATATGCTTCGAGCATACTTCACGGCAAAACACCGCCCCTGCACGTAATTCAAATCGGTGGTCGCCAACGAACTCCCATGCCGACCGTCGGAAGACCGACGCGAAGTGACTACGGCAACTTGTAACTCACAAAAGCAAACCTGCTCCCATCCGGAGCCCACGACGGCACATTCATCGTCCCCCCACCCCCCACAAGCTTCGTAAGCGTCCGAATCCCCCCATCCGCCAGCGTCACCAGCCGCAGCGAAATCGGCATATTCGAAGGATGCCCCGCCGTCCCCGGCTCATAACTCAAAATCACCATCGTCCGCCCATCCGGAGAAGGATGCGGAGTCCAGTTCACATACGCATCCCTGGTCACCTGCTCCGCCCCCGTCCCATCCGGATGCATCTTCCATATCTGCATCGACCCCCCACCCCGATCCGAATTAAAGTAAATCCATCTCCCATCCGGAGAAAAATCCGGATCGTCGCTGATCCCCGTCCCCGTCGTCAGCGCCCGCTCCTCCCCACCCTCAAACGGAATCGCAAACGTGTTGATCGACCCATGATCCGGCCGCGTAAACACCAGCGTCTTCCCATCCGGAGACCACCCATGCCAGTAGGAAGCAGGATGCGCCGTCAACCTCCGCGGCACCCCACCCCCCGAAGGTACGATATACACCCGCGCCTCCGGAGCATCCGGCATCGCACAAGTAATCGCCAGCCACCGACCATCGGGCGAGAGCCCATGACTCCCATTGCACCTGATCGCCGCCCCCACATCCAGCGCCACCGGCGTCCCCCCATCCACCCCCACCCGAAACAGCTTTCCATCCTGGTCGAAGATCAGCGCCTTCCCGTCCCGTGTCCAGTTCGGAGCCTCAAACCGAGCCACCGCGCTATAAACCGTCGTCGGAACCGATCCCTCCGCAATCCCGATCGTCTCGAGCGAACTCACCAGCCCCGGAATCGCCACCGGCCCCCTCGCCTGCTGCCTGCGAAGTTCCCCGACCCCAAGCGCAGCCACACCACCCAAAACAACCAGACACACCGCAACCGATCGCCTCACGCATCTCTCCTCAAATCCCAGACTTTCGAGCGCCCGAACTTTCTTTACTCAAAACCCGCGAAATCTCGCCGTTTAGAAGGTACTGTTCCAGTAATCCTCCTGGCCTTTGTAGAAATCATCCGGAAGATGTTTGAGGATCGCCCGCTTCACCTCAAGCACCTTCATCGGTCCCTGCGACCTCAACAGCACCTCGCCGTTCATCCCGATCAGCACCGTGTAAGGTACGCCGCCCTTCCAGCTCGTATCGACCACCGAGATCGCCTCCGCCGCGTCGTTGCTGTTGAAGATCCGGTTGCTTGTGATCGCGTGTTGCTTTTCCAGAAAGTCCAGCACCAGCTTCTGCTCGTCGGGACTGTTGACGCTCACCGTCACAATCTGGATCTGCCGCTTGGCATACATCCTCTGCATCGTCTGCAGCTCCGGAAACTCCTCAGTGCATGGTCCACACCATGTCGCCCAGAAGTTCATCAGCAGCAGCTTGTTCGTCCCGACGTTCTTCCGCAACTCCGATAACTGCGCCGCTGAGATCGCCTCCACCGTCACCGGCTTCTGATCCCCCTGCGCGATCTCCGACTTCGCCCCAGCCTCTTTATAGGCCCACTTCGTCGAGCAGCCAACTGCCGGCGTCGTCTGCACCTTGACCGCAGTTCCAGCCAGCAGAGCATCCATCGCATCGCGAGTCTCATGCTTCGTCGCCAGTTGTTCCCGAGGGTTACTGTCGATCCGGCCTTCATACCGCAGAATCCTCTGCTGATCGAACACGAACGCATGAGGCGTCGCCGTCGGACCATACTTCAACGTCACAGCCTGATCATCCCCGTCGTAAAGATAAGGATAGTTGAAGCCCCGATAGTCCGCTCGCAGCTTCATCTCAGCGAGCGAATCGCCCAGGTCCGTATAACCTTCCTCACTCAGGTGAACCGCCTTCGGATCGTTGCCCATGATCACGACCACCGCAACGCTCTTGCCCTTGTAGTCCTCGACCAGCTGCTTGATGCGCTTCTCATACATCTGCGCAACCGGGCAATGATCGCAGCTGAAGATCACCGCCAGCACCTTGCTCGACGCATAGTCCTTCAGGTCATGCTTCTTGCCATCCACCCCGACAAGATTGAATCCCGGAGCCTCCGCCCCGATCTTCAGCACCGGAGGAACATCCGCAGCCGACGGCACCCGATCATCCTGCCCTCGAGCGGCCACGCAGCCAATCGAAAGAAAACCAACCAGCAGAACCTTCCTCATCGCAAATGACATGTCTCTCTCCATCGCAATCAAGTGCCGCTCCAGGCGAGCAAACTCCAGCACCGAAGAAGATACGCCCTTTACTGGTGCGGAGTCACGGGAGGATTCACAGGAGGATTGACAGGAGGCACACGAACCGGAATCGTCATATCCAGCGGATTCAGCCCCTTCGACGCATTCGGATCCATCCCCGCCAGATCCGTCCGATAGCTCACCGTATCTGCAGTCGGAAACGACCCCGGAACCTTCTGCGTCACCTTCCCCGTCGCAGCCCACTCAACTCCACGTTGCAGCGTCACCACCGCATCGACCGAACTCAGCGCCATCGGATCATGCCCAACCGCCGTATGGAAGATCCGTCCTTTCCCATACGTCAGCACCATCAGCAGCGGCTCATCGACGCCCGACCCATGATTCGCCGGATCCGAGTAAGCCGTAGCCAGCACCGTCATATTCTTCCCCGGACCACGCAGATTGGCATACAGCTCATCCCCCTGGTGCATCCACGCCTTCGGCAGCCCTTTCATGATGGGATGTTCCGCATCCCGATTCACCATCAGGTAAGGCATCCGCGCCCCGTGGTTCCCAGCCCTCCCCGCCTTCTCATCCCCCACCAGCTTCCCATCCTTGTAGTACCAGTGAGCACCCGACTTCTCGTCACGCCCTCTCCATCCACCAACCCCGATCATCTCGTTCCACGCGTCCCACCCGTTGAACGCGTTGTCCGAGGCATGAACCGTGACCAGGCCTCCACCGCCTTTGATGTACGCCTCAAACGAGGCCTTCAGCTCCGCCGACCACCGATCGCTCGGAGCATCGTAGTTGAACACGATCACCTGGTACTTGCCCCATTCCGGCCTGAAGCCGCTGAAGTCTCCATCCGCCTTCGGAGCCGTCACGACATCGACGTCGAACAACCCCGTCTCATCCAACTCCTTCTTCAGCACCGGCGTAACCATCTGCCACTTGTGATACGGCCCCCCACTCTCCCCATCCAGCAGCATTACCTTGATCCGGGAAGCCCCCCACGCCGCATCTCCAAAACAAGCAGCCACCACCAACAGTACGCACAATCCGATCTTTCTCATCGTCACAACTCCTGAAAAATCACGCGCCACTACGGAACGTCATGCGGCAGAGTCCACGCAAACAAAACTCCTCCGCTACTGGTAAGAACAACCTGGTGACCATCCAACTGATAGGTAATCGCACTGCTCTGAATATGCGCCCCTGAGCCCACATGCCACAGCGTCCTTCCCGTCGCCGTATCGAGCGCCAGAAAGTTCCCAAACGAATCGCCCGTGAACGCAAGCCCGGAATCGGTCGTCAATACCCCCGCACCCGCACGCCCCTCACCAAGCTCATGACTCCACCGAATCTTGCCCGTCTGATAGTCGATCGCCTCGAGCACACTCTTGCTCCACAGCCCGTAGTCCGCGCCAGCCCATCCATACGTCCCATCCGCGGGCTTCGAAAAGTAAAGACTGTAGCTCGGCGCCGCGCTCACAAGAAACAACCCCGTCTTCGGGTCGAAGCTCGGCGACCGGTAGTTCGTCAGGCCACTCTCATCCGGAGCGATCAGCCGCCCATCCGGAGCAGGCTCCTTCGCCGGATTCGGAATCGGCCTCCCATCCTTCCCCACACCAAGCGTCCAGTTCGTCGGCCCAAACGGAACCGTCAAAAGACCCTTCCCATCCGTCCGATCGAGCACAAAGAAGTACCCATTGCGTGACGCCTGCATCAGCATCTTCCTTGGCTGCCCGTGAAAGTCTCCGTCCACCAGCACCGGAATCTCCACCGCATCCCAGTCATGCGTATCGTGCGGCGACGGCTGAAACGCCCAAGCCAGCTTCCCCGTATCCGGATTCAGCGCCACGATGCTGCACGTATACAGATTGTCTCCCGGACGCGGAACCCCATTCAGGACCGGGCTCGGATTCCCCGTACCCCAGTACACGAGATTCAGCTCCGGATCATAGGTCCCCGTCATCCACGCGCTTCCCCCGGTCGTCCGCTTCGGCGTCCCAGCCGGAGGCGTCGCGTCCCATTGCCACTGCGTCTTCCCCGTGTCGGGATCGAGCGACCGGACGAATCCCTGCAGATTGTCGAAATCGCCAGACGTCCCCACCAGCACATGATTCCCCACGATCAGCGGAGACATCGTCGCCCACTGACCCTTGGTGGAGTCGGCGACCTCCACATCCCAACGCACCTTCCCGTTCTTCGCATCGAGCGACAGCAGATGCGCGTCCGAAGACATGTAATACAGCGACCCCTTCAGAATGCTCACACCACGCTGACCGATATGAAACGCCTTGTTCGGAGGAGCCGTGTACCGCCAGATCTGACGGCCCGTCCTCGCATCGATCGCCCAGATATTATCCGGAACCGTGAAATAAAGGATCCCGTCCACCAGGATCGGTGTCGCCTTGATCTCGGAACCCTGATTGGTCTGAAAGATCCACGAGAGCCCAAGGTTCTTCACATTCTGCGGCGTGACCTC
>JAMFSC010000249.1 GCA_026225095.1 bacterium | reverse complement strand
CGCCGGGGGCTCCGGAGACGACGAGGCGTGGCTCTCCTCCAGAGGCTTCCCCAACCCAGATGTCTGCATCCTGGTTGCTGGTGAAGAGGAAGGAATCTCCGTCCGGGGAGGGCGTTCCGTTGCGTGCTCCGTCGCAGAGAATCCGGGCGGGCTTTCCGGTGACGGAAACGAGCCAGATCTGGGGTTTGAGCGTGGTGGACTCGAAGCCGCTGACCGCGAGCCGGAGGTCGTCGGCGAACCAGGTGATCCGGTCGACCCGGAACGTGGGGGGCGAGGCGAGGAGCTGCTCGGCGCCGCTGCGCACCACGCGCAGGAGGACTCCGCTGCTGTCGGCGTAGGCGAGGAGCTTGCCGTCGGGGGAGATGGCACTGGCGGTGATCCGGTCGTCGCCATCGCTGAAGGTGAGCTGGTTGAAGACGGGAGGTTGCGGGTGGGTGGAGGTTCGCAGGCGGTAGATGAAGAATGCCACCAGGAGCGCAGAGGTTCCGAGTACGAGCGCCACGACCCACCTTCGGGCGATGGGTCCGCGCTGTGGTAGAGCCTGGATGGGCGCGAGGGATGCCGGGCGCGTTGCGGGGTATTCGAGGACGGCTTCTTCCGGCTCGACGAAGTCTCTGTGGTCTTCGGCCTCCTCGACCAGGATCTCCGGTCGATGCAGTCCGTTGCCGTTGAGCGGGCTGTGTCCGTTTGCAGGCGGGACGGTGAGGATTGGGGCCGGAGCCGGGATGAGTGCGACATCGGGTATCTCCTCGATGTCGGCGATGAAACGGTAGCCCTTGCCAATGACGGTTTCGATGCAGCGAGGCTTGGCGGAATCGTCGTTCAGCACGGCTCGGAGCCGGTTGATGGCGGAGTTGATTCCCTGGACGACGTCCACGGACTCGGGTTGCGACCAGAGATGTTCGGCTATTTCCTGGCGGGTAACGAGCCGGTTCCGCCGCTCGATGAGGAGGAGGAGCAGCTCCATGGGAACCCGAGGGAGGCGCTGACGCCTGCCCATGCGGCGCAGCTCATAGCGCTCCACATCCAGCTCGTTGCGCTCGAATCGCAACATTGTCGGCCCGTCTCTCCTGTGACGGAATGATTATATCCGCCGTGGAACGGCCGTGCGCCGCCTGTTCGGCCCCCGTTATCCGGCTATTTATCAAATATTTAGCGGTGAATACGGAATCAAGATCGATTTCAGCGTGAATCTATTCCCAATTTTGCGGGCCGGGCATTCGATAGGTCTTGTTCGAGTGCCCACGGGGTCCACCAGGATCCCTCCCACTTCACTGATAACCCCCACGAGGCATTCTCATGCGAGTTTCTTCACGGTCGTATCTCCGCCCGGCCCCGACTGCAAACCCTGAAGCGGTGGATGCCGTCGCGCATCCGGATGTTGCCGTCGAGGGACATCGTTCCGTCATCGCCGCGATCCCGCCGACCGCAGCCCGACTTCCTTCCCATTCCACTTACCAGTACTGCGAGAGACGATCGATGAAAAACCTGATCTGGCTTCTTCTGCTTCTGCCGCTGACGTTGCTCGGGGCGCAATCCGCTCATGCCCAGACGGGCCCCGGCTACTCGATCACCGACCCCTTCCAAATTCTGACCTTCGCGGACCAGGCGCTTTCCTTCACCTGCACCCCGCAGAAACAAGACACGGGTATCGACTATTACATCGGTTGTTGTGGGGCGCCGGGACGACGTGGATGCTCGGCTGGATTCCTGGATCCGCTTTCGTCGCCGGTCTGCCTGCCGGTCAGTCCATCGCTGCATACGGACGGGTATGCGAGCCTTCCGATCTGTTCGTTGCCTTCTCCGGCCTTCGACCCCAGGGTGAGCGCGATCCCGCAGAATACCTCGGACATAACGTTTTATGTGACCAGCGATATTCATTACTTCCGAACCGATTACAACCTCGGCGATCAACTGACGCACGTGAAGGCGCTGAATCGCTTCGCCTCCCTGGGGTATGACTGGCCGTCGACGACGGGGATTCCCGCAGGCACGCCCATCCTCGAGCCGGTCGCGGTGATCGTCAATGGCGACATCACGACCCATGGTCAGCAACAGGACCTCGGCGCCTTCCGGTTCAACTATGAGAGCGGAACCAACGGTGGGTCGCTGAAGTATCCGATGCTCTTCGGTCTGGGCAATCATGACATCAACACCAACGTCGTCAGCTCGAACGATGCGCACAGGATGTTCGACTATCTGCAGCAGCGCATGGCGAACACCCGGATGTCTTCGAGTGGGAACTATTCGTGGGATTGGAATGGGGTCCACATGGTGCAGCTGAATACCTGGGCCGGGGACCAGATGAGCCACTATACCCATCCGGAGGGTTTGAGCTGGCTGCGGTCGGATCTTGCGAAGTATGTTGGAAACAGCACGGCTCCGGTGCTGATCTTCCAGCACTACCGCCTGCAGGATGTGGGAACCAATCCCTCCACCTATACCTCTTCGGGCGACAGCAGTAATCAGGGTAGCTGGTGGCCTTCCGACGCGGCGGCGACCGACCGGAACGGGAATCTGACCGGCGCGGGGTATGAATCCTTTTTCGACATCGTCAGCAACTACAACGTGATCGGGATGTTCTCGGGCCATGACCATTGCCTTGGGGTATCGAGCACGGATGGGACGTCGAGTAACGCAGGGCCGGCCAGCGGCGCAACCTCCGGGATCGTCGACCTGATGGGGTCTGTTTTTCCGGGCATCCCCGGCTATGGTCAGCCGATCGATAACTACGACGATGGTTCAGGTGGCGCGCAGGGCTCCGCGAACACGAATGCACACTGCGACAAGCCGGCGGTGGGAAACTTTCTGGTCACCCATGTGAACCACCACTACCTGGATGTAGCTGCCGTCTCCTGGGAGGGTGATGGCTCATCGGAATACTTTGATCCCTCGATCGGCTTTCCGAATAAGATGAGCGCGGCATGCCGCAAGCGGATCAACAGCCAGTTCATCGCTGTCGATCCATCCATCGCGACGTTGTCTGCGCAGGGGAATAGCTACCAGGCCACGAACCTGACGGGACAGACGATCGACGTACCGCTCGCCTTGCAGTTCCCCTCAACAGGAGTCATTCCCCCGGCTTATGACTTTGTCGACCGGTGCGGGGATGGCCAATACAGCGCCTACCTGCTGGTCAACGGCGAGAACAGCCTTGGGGCCAGGCAGACGGAGACGTTGAATCTTCCCTACAGTGTAGGATCCGCAAGCCCGAAGCTGGTGGCGCTGACACCGCTTTCCGGGTTGTCGCAGAGCACCTTCCTGCATACGACGGCGTACGCGGCGAAGGGGATGACTGCGATTGCTCCGCCGAATGACACGATTACCGTCTATGGTCCGGCGAACAAGCCGTTCACGGTGGATGATCCCATCTACCAGACGTCGGTCACGGGCTGGCTGCAGGCGACGCCCTCCGGGCCCAACTTCGACAGCCTGGGCCGAGCCACGGTGACCCTGACATACCTGCAGGACCAGTTGCAGGAGACAAACGAGGCGAACGCCATCGGGCAGATCAACATCCGCACACATGGTGTGAATACCGTGCAATCCGTGTTCACGGAGGTGGACTTCCGCGCGCCGGTCTACCTGACCCTGACCGCGAACCCTCCGGACAACGGCGCTGTCGGCTGCGATCCGAGCGTTCTGGCGACGCAACCCGGATGCGAGCCCGAGTTTACCGCGCATGCGAGCTACGACCATATAACGCCACAGGGAAGCACGGAGGCTTCCATCTTTATCACCGGCGTGCTCAATCTGTACGACGTCGATCCAGTGACGGGTGCGAAGAATTCCCTCTCCACCGTGATCGTCAATACAGATAACGAATGCCTCGTCGATGGCACTAACTACAACAATCCGGTCCCGGATCTGGTCGTCTTCGGTTCTCCTGCGAATGGCGACAAGATCTGCCCTTCCTTCGGCCCGAACAATACGCCTGGACAGATCGATTCCAGCCATCGGTTCGTCTCGGCCAACATGGCGCCGGGGATCTACCACCTGGTCGTGGCCTACCTGGGAAGCGGCGTGGCGGGAAACGGACAGGGCGACGGGCTGTATGCTCCGGCGATCTCTTCTCCTCCGCTGCTCTATCGGATCGGGGATGCTCCCGCATCCGCCAGCGCCTACGCGGGGGATGGACAGACGACTCCCGCGGGGGAGTTCTTCAATAACCAGGTGGCGGTCAAGGTGTGGACCAACACGCTGCTCGCGGGGGGACCGACCAACTCGATCGTGACCTTCACCGCGATTCCGGGCTCCGGCGGTGCATCGGGAAGCTTCAACGGAAGCAGTTCGGTGGTCGTGTACGCGGACTCGCATGGCATCGCGACGACACCGCCCATCCTGGCCAGTGACGTACAGGGGACGTGGCAGATCAGCGCTGCGGTCACAGGTCTCACCACTCCGGTCGTCTTCACGATGACGAACAGTATTCCAACGTTGCCGAACCTGCAGTTGATGGTGACCGGAAAGTCGGGAACGCTGCCCAATCGCACGTGGACGATGGAGCTTGTCAATGCTGGTGGCACCGCCGCGGGCCTGGCGACGCTCCAGTCGCTTACCTTCCAGCAGAAGAGTGGGCCTGTCTGCAATCCGAGTGCAACGAGCCTGCCCTACACCGATCCGCTGCTCTCGGCGATTCCCGGCCAGAACACGGTCAGCTTCCCGGTGTCGATCAGCTTCCCGAGTTGCTCGCAGCTTAGTCGGTTCAACGTCACGGCCAACGTCCTGATCAACTCCGGCAAAGTGAGCCAGCAGATCGTGCTTGCCAACCAGTTCCCATAACAGAGGTGCCGCACACAGAGGGTGAGGCCCTGCCCGGCGCAGGCCTCACCCCATCCCACCGACGCGCACCTCTCACCCTGCACAGGAGAACTTCATGAAATGCATCCACGGATTCCTCGCGATTCTCGTACTCGCATCTTCCGCTTCGATCGCGTCGGCCGACAGCTTCAGCCTGCTCGGAACGGATAACCACGGCAACGTTACAGGTACTCCCGGACAACTTGTTGGTTACGGCATCAGCTTCACCAACGACACGGGCGAGTATGCGTTTCTCGACAGCTCACAGTTGAACGTGATTCCGGGCTTCGCCACGTATACGGACTTCATCGGGTTGAACTCGATTGAGGTTGGGCCCCATCAGACCATCTCCGAAAACTTCAGCGTGGTGCTGTCGCCTGATCCCGGGGAGACGATTCAGAACGGGCTGGCCCAGTTCCTGATCGATCCGAACACCCAGGCTGGCGCGATGTACCACGGCGATGTGACGCTCACGTACGATCTGTTTACCACGGACCCCAACATCGATCCGAACGCGGTTGGGACCTTCGGCAATACGCTGAAGACAAGCATCGGGCTGGAGGTCATCAAGCAGGATGTGATGCCTCCTCCCAACTCACCCGTACCGGAGCCATCCTCGCTCCTGATGTGCGGGACTGCGATCCTGGCGGGCGCTTTGATCCTGACGCGTCGTCATCGAAGCCATTCGATGAACGTGTAGGGCCATGCGGTTGATGGGTGGGGCACCCGGCTTTGACATCATGCGCGAAGACGAGTCTGTGCGGATCGCTCAGCGCGTGCGGGTCGGTCAAGCACCGGACGCAGCTTTCTATCACACCCGCGCCACCTTGGGAAACATTCGGTCGAACCTGCGCGGTTGATCGTAGCGAACCGGACTGGAACGATGCGGAACGGTACGATAGACCATACCGTCGCGTTGGCCGCGGCGGATTCCATGTGCAACAGATTCAATGAAAGTTATTGACCGAATCGATGACCAGCATCCTTGAAGTATCGGGCCAGCGCCTGCGGGCCAATGTCCGCGGAATCGACCACACACTTGCCGAAGCGGTCGCACCGTCCGATGGACGGGCGCATCCCGCGCTGCTGGCCGTGATCAAGGCCAATGGGTATGGCCACGGGGCGACGATCTGCGCTCCGATCCTGGCACGGGCGGGCGTTCCGTGGCTGGGTGTCACGGATGCGTGGGAAGGGGCCGCGGTGCGCGAGAGTGTGAATCGGATTGAATTGGATGGACCTCCGCCATCGATTCTGGTGATGTCGGGGCCGCCAGGTGATGCGGCGGGGGCTCGCGTGGCTGCTGAAGAGGTGGTTCGCCATGCGCTGACCCCGGTGGTCTGGAACGCGGAGCAGCTTGCGCCGCTGGCTGCGGCCTCTGCCGGAGATCAGCCGGTCCATCTGGAGATCGATACCGGCATGTCGCGGCAGGGGGTTCCGCCGGGGGAGGCGCTGCAGAGGTTGCTTGAGGCCCTGGGCCGTCAGCCGGGGCTGCGCCTCGATGGAGTATTCACTCACTTTGCCACGGCGGAGGCGGCGGACGCACGTCAGACCACGCGGCAGATGGAGCTGTTCGAAGCAGCGGTTGCAGCGATTTTTTCCTCCGGTGGTAAGCCGGGCTGGCTGCACGTCGGGAACTCCTCGACGATCGACAATGCGGCTCCGGCTGCGGCTTCGATGATCTCGCGTCTTCATGCGCTGGCCGGGGCGACAGGGGCGAGGGTGATGGTGCGGTGCGGGCTGGGTCTGTATGGGATCTGCCTGCCGCTCGCCCCGGATGCTCCGGCCAGCGAACGGCTGCGTCCGAGGCTTTACCCGGTGCTGACGTGGCGGACGACGATCACGTCGATCCTGGAGATTCCGGAGGGAGCGTCGGTAGGGTACAGCGCTACCTTTACAGCGGACCGGCCGATGAGACTGGCGCTGATTCCGGTGGGTTACGCGGATGGGCTGCGGCGCTCGCTTTCGAGCAGAGACGGGCGGACCGGCGGGTGGGTGATGATTCACAACCGGCGGGCTCCCATTGTGGGACGGGTTTCGATGAACCTGACGACGGTGGACGTGACTGGGATCGGCTCGATGCCGAAAGCCGGGGATGATGTGATTCTGCTGGGGGATGGCGTCTCCGCCGAAGACCATGGCCGGCTGGCGGATTGCCTTCCTTACGAGATTCTGTGTGGCCTGCGTGGAGTGCCGGTGTCGGCCTGAGGCGGTCGCCTTGCCCCCGCCCTCGTCCCCCGGTAGCATCACATGTAGCACGAAGAAGAGGAATTGGAATCCATATGGAACAGAACTCGTCGCTCCGCCGCACCGAAGATATCGCACTCGATCTGCTGAAGTTTGTGGCCGCTCATGCCAATGTGGGTAGCAAATCCGCTGGATCGACCACTGGCTTCGGCGTTCCGAGCAGTGCCAAGCCCGAAGAACAGGTGAACAATCTGCTGGAGCTGTACGCGCGCTGCCGTGAGGCCGTCGAAGCTCCCCTCGAAGACACCCCCACCCCCTCCAAGAAGTAGCCGGATGAACCTGTCCAGCGCTGGCCCCATGCGCGCGGCGGTTATTGGCGCCGGGGCCTTTGGCCGCAATCATCTGCGTGTTCTGCGCGAGCTGGAAGCCGCCGGGCAGCCGGTGGCGCTGGTTGCCGTGGTCGACCGCGACGCTGCTACGGCTGCCGCCGCGGCGGAGCGCTACGGCATTTCTGCGTTTGGGAGTATCGCTGACCTGCTTGCCGCGGGGTTGGACGTGGGCGTGGCGAGTGTCTGCGTGCCCACGGTTCACCATGCCGACGCGGCGGCGGAATTACTTCCGGCGGGGATCGATCTGCTGATCGAGAAGCCGCTGGCGGCGACGCTCGAAGATGCCGACCGGATCCTTGCGCTGGCTGAGAGGCATGGCCGCATCGTGCAGGCGGGGCATCTGGAGCGCTTCAACCCGGCTGTCACCGCGGCCCGGCCCCATCTGAATCGGCCGATGTTCTTCGAGAGCCATCGCCTGAGCATCTTTACGCCGCGCTCACTGGACGTCGATGTGGTGCTCGATCTGATGATTCACGATCTGGATATCGTGCTGTCGTTTGTTGCGAGCCCGGTGCGGGAGGTCCGCGCGGTGGGTCTGCCGGTGCTGTCACCGAAGGTCGATATCGCGAACGTCCGGCTGGAGTTTGAGAATGGCTGCATCGCCAACTTCACGGCCAGCCGCGTATCGACCGAGCAGGTGCGGAAGTTGAGGTTCTTTCAGCCGCGACAGTATCTCTCGCTGGACTTTGCGAGGAAAGACCTGCTGCTGATCGATGTCTCGCAAGCTGCATCCCAGGCGGCCTCAATGGCAGGGCGGATGCTCGATCCGGCGCATCTGGCGGCGCTGGCCGCGGCGGCAAAGGCTGATGGTCCGCAGCATCCGACGCCGGGGGTGTCGCTGACGAAGATCGCGGTGCAATCCGGGGAACCGTTGCGGCTCGAGATCGAGTCGTTCCTCGACTCGGTGCGTCACCGTACGGGGCCTGTGGTGACCGCGCGGCAGGGGCGCGATGCGCTGGCTCTGGCTCTCGAGATCAACCAGGCGATCGCTGCGCACGCTGCCCGCGCGGGACTGTCGCTCTAGAGCAGATTCGCTGAAGGGTGAAGGGTTGTACGTTGGATGCCGTGGCGCACCGGCCCACCTTAGCGACGATGAGACGTGTCGCGAAGGTGGGGCACCCAACTCTATACCAACAGGCATCTATACCAACAGGCAATCTGCTTTACTAGGGCTGAGTGGTTGGGGGAGTCGCGGTTCCGGCTGCGGGTGGTGCGGTGTTATCGACGACGGGTGGGGTGGTGACGGCTGCGGGTGCGGCGGCTGGTGCGACTTCCGCGGCGGGAGCCTTGTAGTAGCTGAGCTTCAGGTAGACCGGGGCGACCTCGAAGGGCATCTTGTCCGGCGCTCCCAGGATGGGCTCGATGGCGGTGTGCATGGAGACTACCTTATCGGTCCAGGGATCGAACCGCAGGAAGCTGGAGAGGGGCATGGCGGCGAGCTGGTGGGTATCCGTCATGTTGACCTTGCCGCCCTTGGCGACGAGCGCCTGGAGCCAGAAGGTGTCTTCCGCGTCGGTCTTGAGCAGGCCGTCACCGATCATGGGCTCGTTAAGGGTTTTCAGGCCCTTGACGCGCATCTGGAGCTGGGCGAGGTAGAGACCGAAGTACTTCTGCCCGTCGACGAGTTCCTTGGCGCTGAGGAGCTCCATGGCTTTCTTGGCGGCCGCGGTGTTGTCGGCAAGGGTGTGGTGCATGGGGATGCGCTGGAAGACGGAGGTTGAGGGGAAGAGGAGGCGATCGTTGAAGGCGTACTTGGTGTCGAGCCGGTGGCCAAGAATGATGTGCGCGAGCTGGAAGGCCAGGATGGCGTTCAGGTTGGCGGTCTGCTGGGCACCGTCCGCGGTGATGACGGCGGTGGTGTCGAGCAGGCTCTTCGAGACGATGATGGTGTTCCCAACGGCGAGGCTCTCGAGCGGTTCCGTCAGGAGCGTGCGGACGCGGATGGGGGTGCTGGTCGTGATGTTGTTATAGACGAGGATGTTGTTGGCGAGGGCCTCGAGGGTCTTGTCGAAGTCGGAGGGGGCATCGAGCAGGCCGGCCTGGTAGAGGCGCTCGATGACGTTATCCTCGGCCTGCTGAATCCAGGCGCGCTGGGCTCCGAGGGGGCTGACGTCCTGCGCATCGTTCGACACGTCGGTCGCTCCAACAACCTCTTCCGAGGTGTTCTCGGCTACGCTTGCCGGAACCTTGAGGGAGTATCCCCAGATGTGGTTGATGGCCTTGAACTTGAGGGTGTTGGTCTTGCTCTTCGAATCGCTCTCCTCGACGTAGAAGGAGGTCGGGAGCCAGAGGTCGGGCTGAACGTTCGTGCGCCAGCTATCGAAGTGGTAGAACTCGCGGATCGTGTTCTCGGAACCGGAGAAGTCGCCGTCGAAGCGTACGACGTTTCCGTTGCGAGTCTCGACCCAGATGCGGCCGAAGAAGCGGCCGTAGGCGTTCTTACCCTGAATGGGAGTGACGTCAAAGACAGCTGTGGGGATGTTGCCGAGAAAGTCGTTGCGAACGTATGCGAAGACGTAGTGCTGGCGGTCGAAGTCGTTCGAATCCATGAGCAGCATCTGGACGAAGCCCGACTCGTGGAAGGTGAGGCGGAGGCTTCCGGAGAGGCCGGACATAAAGCTCATGGAGTGCATGAAGCCGCCGAGCTTGCCCTTATTCTCCTTGGCGGCGGCGCCTGGATTCTTCTCGTACGCGGCGTCTCCGATGATGCGGCCGAACTGGACGCGGCCGAGGAAGTGCTGATCAGACTCGGGAACCTGGAAGAGGATTGGATCAGGCTTCATGTTCTGGATATAGGTCTCGACGAGGGGGGTCCGCTCCTTGAGGACCTTGACCACAGCTCTTTCGCGAACGATCGCCTTATCGAGGAGGGCGTTCTGGCTCGCGGTGGGCTTGAGTCCGACCTGTTCCTGCTCCTTCTTCTTCTTGCCGAAGATCGAGGCTCCCATGGGGAGGGTCGTGGCGGCAAAGGTCGTGAGCAGAAGACCGGTAACGAACTGCTTGCGAAAATTCATGATTTACGGCTCCCTGTGATGGCACTGGCGGCCACCCTAGTGTTGATCTTGATGCTATTGCATCGACGATGAATGCGGAAGAGGGCTACTCGGCCATCTGGAAGGCGACGTTGACGACGCCATCCCAGTCGACGGGATGGCCTGTGGCATCGGTGGCGGGTTGGAAACGGGTCGCCTGGACTGCGCGGAGGGCGGATTCGTCGAGCCCATGGCCCAGACCGTTGGCGATGCCCAGGACCGTGACGGCTCCGGAGGCAGAGACATGGAGCCGCACGGAGATGGTCCCTTCGAGGTGCATGGCGCGGGCTTCGGCGGTATAGTCGGGCCGGGGCTTGTAGAGGACCCTGGGTCCGGAATGGGTCTGGGCGTTGGCGAGGGTGGGGAACCTGGGGGTGGCCGTTTGCTGGACCATGCCGAGGTTGACCCCGGCGGGCGCGACACCGCGTCCGGTGGAGTTCATTGGCCCGGTTCCGCCGGTGCGGCCAAGGGAGACGCCGGCTACGGCGCGGGTACCGTTTCCGGTGGTGGTCTGACTGCCTGGGGAGCCGTTGCCCAGGCTGACCGCAGAGGCTCGGGGGCCGGATCCGGAGTTGGATGCAGGCATCCCGCCGAGGCCCCGGTTTCCAAGATCGACGGCGGCGGTAGCGGGACGGTTGGAGACCGCGATGGGATTGTCGGCGCGGCCGAGCGCGACCGGGGCAGGATGATTATTGTTGTTTGGAACCGACGCCGCCTCGGGTCGGGCAAGACTGACGACCTTGGGGGCAGCGGGTGGGGTGATGAGCCGGGGTGGCGCGGGTGGCGTGACGGGAACGGGTTGAGTCATGCGCACGACGGGCATCTTGGGCGGTTCGGGGATCTTCGCTTCGGGAATCTGGATCTTAGGCGGCTCGATTTTGAGTACGGGCGGCTTGGGAAGACGGGGCGGCGCGATCTTGGGGACGACGGGCTCGGGCTCCTTGAGGAGGATGGGGTCGACGAGCATGGCGACGCGGTGGTTCTCGTCCAGCGTGCGCTTGGTCGCAGCGCCGAGGATCACGACGACGACCGCGACCACGGCATTGATCGTGATGGAGGTGACCAGAGAGGACTTGCTCTGCGTTCCGGCATTGAGGACGCCGAAGTCTTTGAATTGGAGGCTCTGTGGATCAGCGGGCAGTTTGGATGTGAGCGGCTTTGCCATAGGTCGTTGAAATCCTTGAAGTAAAGCCGCCATGAAGGCGACGGTTCGACGGTGTGCGACGGTAGCAGAACCTAGTCTCCGGTACTGGGACCAGGTGCCCGCAAGGGAGGGGAGATCCATTGCACGGGGTTATCTTGTTTGCCCAAAGCAAAGGGCTGCGGCGCAATGCGGCAGATGGGTGAGCGAAATTCATCTGCTCGGGCCCCTGGGGCCACACGAACAGTACGACCGAGACCGCTGACCATTGGACGCTCAGGGTTGTGTTTGCGGTTGGAGCGCACTGTATAAGTTTAGTCATACGCTCTTTTGGGACGAGCCTTTGGTTGCGAAGTTTACTTGCTGGTTGACGAGCACCCGGGGTGATCGCCAGGGCTGGTACTTTACCTGGAGCGGTTATATCGTTGCTTTGATGAACGTTACTTGAGGAAGGAACGAATTCTTTGAACATTCTGGTAACCGGTGGTGCTGGGTATATCGGCGGAACTGTCGTTCGACTTCTGCTCGAACGTGGACATGCCGTGACGATATTCGACAATCTTTGCCATAGCAATCGCTCTGCGGTGTCCGATGCTGCAACTTTCGTGCAAGGTGACCTCTCGGATCGGGAATTGATCGAGGGGACGCTACGGGCGGGACAGTTCGACGGCGTGCTTCACTTCGCGGCGCTGATCGAGGCGGGCGAGAGCATGGTGAAGCCGGAACTGTACTTCCGGAACAATACGGCTTCGACGCTGACTCTGCTGGAGGCAATGTTGGCTGCCGGACAGAAGCGACTGGTGTTTTCGTCGACTGCCGCGTGCTACGGGGAGCCGGAGAGGACTCCGATCCTTGAAGATGCGAAGCTGGAGCCGACCAACGCCTATGGGGAGAGCAAGCTGCTGGTGGAGTACATGCTGCAGTGGATGAACAGGATCCACGGTCTGCGCTATGCGAGCCTTCGCTACTTTAACGTCGCGGGGGCGATCGAAGGATATGGAGAGGCGCATGAGCCGGAGTCGCACATTATCCCGTTGATCCTGGATGTGGCGCTGGGACGCAGGAAGAGCATCAAGATCTTTGGGCAGGACTATCCCACGAAGGATGGGACCTGCATCCGGGATTATGTGCATGTTCGCGATCTTGGAGAGGCTCATCTGCTTGCATTGAATGCACTTACAGATGAGACGCGGCCGAGCCGGATGATCTACAACCTGGGTACGGGGACGGGGTTCACGGTGCGGGAGGTGATTGAGGCGGCTCGGCGGGTGACCGGACGGGAGATCCCGGTTGAGGAGTGTGCGCGGCGGGATGGAGATCCGGCGGTGCTGGTGGCGGGCTCGGAGAAGATCAAGGCGGAACTGGGGTGGAAGCCGCGGTTTGGGGAGTTGGACACGATTCTGGCGAGTGCCTGGGAGTGGCACCAGGTGCGGTATCCACAAGGCTAGAGCAGACTCGCTGAAGGTGTAGGGATGTACGTTGGATGCCGTGGCGCTCCGGCCCACCTTAGCGACGATGAGACGTGTCGCGAAGATGGGGCACCCAACTCTATACCAACAGGCAATCTGCTTTAACCGCCAGGTCGGAGTTTGCTGAGGGCTTTGGTGAGGCGCTCGGGGGGCGTGGGAAGGGTCGTATCCCGGACTGCGGCGCGGTATCCGCCGGCGTAGATGGAGTACATGACGGCGAGGGCGCAACCGACTCCAAAGACGAAGCCGAGGAAGAAGCCGATGAACGCCGACCAGGCGAAGCCAATCATGGCTTAGTGTAGCAGCGGGATTTCAGGCGGCTCGCCGATCGGTTGCGGACGCTTCGGCGGCGAAGGCGAGCAGTTCGGCTGCGGCTGCGGCTCGGGCCTGGGCGGCGCGGGCTGCGGCGGCGAGCGCGGTGGCGTTGGCCTGGGCGGCGATCGCGCGGGCCTCCATGGCTTCGAGGTCGGCCTGGTCGGCGGCTAGCTGGAGTGGTGAGAGGCCGCGGCTTACAGGGGCGGACTGCTGGACCGGCGGTAAGGGCAAGAGATGTTGGCTGGTCGCGACCTCGGCGTAGGCGCGTTCCACGGCGTCGTGGCACGAGGCCTGGAGTCCGGCAAGGGCGGGGTCGTCGGCTTCGCGTTGCCGCTCGGAGCGGCGTGCGATGGCGCAGGGGGCGAAGATCATCAGAAGGAATACGGCAGCGAGTCCGGCATCAAACATTTTGCTTCACCTAGTTTTTCGCGGTCTCAAGAAAGACTGCGATTGTATCGGCCCTGGGGGTCCAGGCGCGAGGACAATTGTAGGGGGTCGAAGGTACGGCTGGCGCGGACTCAGAGCCGCGTTGGGCACGGTGTTTGCCCAAACTGGGAAAGTGCCCAGGGGCCGCCTGAAGTGATACCTCAGGCGGCCCCCTGTGCTGATTCTGGCTACTCTTCGCCCTCTTTCAGCCGAGCGAGGACGCCGAAGTCCTCGAGGGTGCTGGTGTCGCCGCTGACCGTGCCGGTGGTGGCCAGCTCGCGGAGAAGACGGCGCATGATCTTGCCGGAGCGGGTTTTGGGCAGCATCTGGGTGAAGCGGAGGTCGTCGGGGCGGGCGAGGGCTCCGATCTCCTTGGCGACCCACTGGCGGAGCTCCTGGCGGAGCTGCTCGCTGGGCTCGTAGCCTTCTTCGAGGGTGACGAAGGCGGCGATGGCCTGGCCCTTCATCTCGTCGGGGCGGCCTACGACGGCGGCTTCGGCGACCTTGCCGTGGGCGACGAGAGCCGACTCGATCTCCATGGTTCCGAGGCGATGGCCGCTGACGTTGATGACGTCGTCGACCCGGCCCATGAGCCAGTAGTAGCCGTCTTCGTCCCAGCGGGCTCCGTCGCCGGTGAAGTAGCTTCCGGGAATCTCGGAGAAGTAGGCCTCGACGAAGCGCTTGTGATCTCCGTAGATGGTTCGTGCCATGGCGGGCCAGGGTTTGCGGATGACGAGCAGACCGCCCTGGCCGAGGGGGACGGGCTCGCCCTGCTTGGTCACGACTTCGGGGACGATGCCGAAGAAGGGCTTGGTCGCGGATCCGGGTTTGGCGGCGACTCCTCCGGGGATGGGCGCGATGAGGTGCATGCCGGTCTCGGTCTGCCAGTAGGTGTCGACGATGGGGCAGCGCTCCTTGCCGATCTCGCGGTGATACCACATCCAGGCTTCGGGATTGATGGGCTCGCCGACGGTTCCGAGGAGGCGGAGCGAGGCGAGTGAGTGCTTGGTGACCCATTGATCGCCCCACTTGATGAAGGCGCGGATGGCGGTGGGCGCGGTGTAGAAGACGGAGACCTTGTGGTCGTCGACGATCTGCCAGAAGCGGTCATTCGCCGGCCAGTTCGGGGCGCCTTCGTACATCAGGACGGTGGTTCCGCACTGCAGCGGGCCGTAGACGACGTAGCTGTGGCCGGTGACCCAGCCGATGTCGGCGGTACACCAGTAGACGTCCTCTTCGCGGAGGTCGAAGACGTACTTCGAGGTCAGGTAGGTTCCGACCGCGTAGCCTCCGGTGGTGTGGACGAGGCCCTTGGGCTTGCCGGTGGTTCCGGAGGTGTAGAGGATGTAGAGCGGATCCTCGGCGTCCATCCACTCGGCGGGGCAGATGGGCGAGGCGGCGGCGACGGCTTCCTGCCACCAGAGGTCGCGGCCTTCGACCATGTTGACGGGCGTTCCGGAGCGGCGGAAGACGACGACGTTGCGGACGGTTGGGCACTTGAGGAGGGCTTCGTCGACGATGGACTTGAGCTTGATCTCGGAGCCGCGGCGGAAGCCGGTGTCCTGGGTGAGGACGAGGACGCAGCCGGAGTCGTTGACGCGGTCGGAGATGGCGTGGGCTGCGAAGCCACCGAAGACGACCGAATGGACGGCTCCGATTCGGGCGCAGGCGAGGAGCGCGATGGCGAGCTCGGGGCACATGCCCATGTAGATGGCGATGCGGTCGCCGCGCTGGACGCCGAGGCCTTTGAGCACGTTGGCGAAGCGCTGGACTGCTTCGTGGAGCTCGCCGAAGGTGATGCGGCGGACTTCTCCGGGTTCGCCTTCCCATATGAGGGCGACCTTGTCGCGGCGAGCGCCTAACGCGTGGCGATCGACGCAGTTGTGTGAGAGGTTGAGCTTGCCGCCGACGAACCATTTGGGCTCGGGGAAGTGGCCTTCGAGGACTTTATCCCAGGGCTTGAACCACTCCAGTTCGGATGCGGCTTCGGCCCAGAAACCTTCCGGGTCGTCGACGCTGCGGCGGTACATCTCGTCGTATTGGGCTGGGCTCTTGACGTGCGCCTTGGCCTGGAACTCCGGTGGCGGAGGGAAAACACGATTCTCCCGAAGCAGCGAAGAGAAGTTCTCCGTCAAACTTGCATCTGTCATCAACGACTCCTCAGATCGGATGCGAGCGCACGCCATCCGTCATTGGAAAAGGTATCCCATGGAGCACAGGACCATCAAACGTGGTCTGTGCAACGGCTTGGGCTCCGCGTATCTCGACCGCACCGACTCACTCTATTTCTCTTCTTATGAGGGAGTTAGAGCGGATTGGGAAATCGTATAGAGTCCGTGGCCAGGTGCTGTGGCGCTCCGGCCCACCTTAGGCGCGGTGAAACGTTGCGCCGAAGGTGGGGCACCCAACTTCATACCAACAGACAACCTTCTCATCTAGATCGTTTCGTGGGTTCGGGATGATTTGCGACGAATGAGGGCTTTGCGCCGAGGAGGGAGAGTTCAGCGGAGGTTGTTGGCGGGGCGGGTGGGGAGGGTGAAGTGGATGGTGGCTCCGAGGCCGAGGGAGCTGGTGGCCCAGATGCGTCCGCCGTGCTGCTGGATGATGGAGCGGCAGATGGCGAGGCCGAGGCCGGTGCCTCCGATGGCGCGGGTGTCGGATGCATCGACCTGGTGGAATCGGTCGAAGATCTGTTCGAGCTTGTCTTCGGGGATTCCGGTGCCGTGGTCGATGACGCAGATCTCGGCTTCGGAGTCGTCGAGATTGTGGGCGGTGAGTTCGATCCTGCTCCCGGGGGAGGAGAACTTGAAGGCGTTCGAGAGGAGGTTCGAGAGGGCCTGGAGGATGCGGTCGGGGTCGGCCCAGACCATGACGGTTCCGGCGTGGAAGACGAGTTCGACGCTGGCGCGGAGGGCGGGGTTCTGCTGGAGGGCGGCGGCGCGGTGGAGGAGGTCGTCGACCGAGCACATGGTGTATTGGAGATCGGTGGATCCGGCGGCGACGCGTTCGAGCTCGAGGATGTCGTTGACGAGGCTGACGAGACGGTCGGTGTTGGCGATGGCGATGCCTAGCATCTGCTGACGCTTTTCAGGACGGGCGTCGAGGGCGGAGCCGGCGAGGAGGCCGGGGGCGGCGCGAAGGCTGGTGAGCGGGGTGCGGAGCTCGTGGGAGACGGTGGAGACGAACTCATCCTTCATGCGGTCGAGGGCGCGGCGCTCGGTGGTGTCGGTGAAGGCGACGACGACTCCGATGGCGCGGCCGGGGGGGAGCTCGCGGGAGGTGACGCGGGGGATGGTGGGGCGGTCGGTGCGGGGCTGGAGCTGGGATTGGGGCTGGAATTGGGGTTGGGTGAGCGTGCCTACGTCCGGGAGGGCGTTGGGTTCGGAGTTGGATTCGATCTGGGGGCAGGCAACGTACTCGACGGAGAAGCTGGTTCCGTCTTTGCGCCAGAAGATCTCGTTGGCGACGCGAACGGTGTCGCCGTGGGCGAGGGTCTGGAGGATCGGGGACTGGCTGGCGGGGTAGGGGGTGCCATCGGCGCGGGTGTGGTGGATGAGGGCGTGGAGGTCGCGGCCGAGGATCTCGTGAGGCTTGAAGCCGAGCATTTTGGTGGCGGCGGGGTTGATGACGGTGACGCGGCCTTCGAGGTCGAGGCCGTAGATTCCGTCTCCGACGCTTTCGAGGATGGAGTTGGACTGGCGGATGAGGACGCGGAGCTTGTCTTCGGCGCGGATCTGCTCGGAGATGTCGACACCGAAGCCGAGGACGAAGGGGGAACGGCCGGGGACGTCGATGAGCTTGTTGTGATAAGCGATGACGCGGATTTCGCCGTTGCGGTGGCAGAGATGGAGCAGGCCCTGGGCTTCGCCGGTCTGCTGAATCTCCTGGAAGTAGGCGGCGACGAAGGGGTCGCGGCCGGGGCGCATGAACTCGGTGAAGGGGTGGCCGATCATCTCGTCGACGGTGCGGTCGATGGTGGCGGCGGTGTGGGCGTTGACGGAGAGGAGGACTCCGCGGAGGTCGTGGGTGCAGACCATGCCGAGGGATCCTTCGATGAGCTGGCGGTAGCGGGCTTCGGACTCGCGGAGCGTGGCCTCGGCGACGCGCTGGGCGGTGACGTCGATTCCGGTGGCGATGAGGAAGGCGGGCTGGCCGTGGTGATCGACGAGCGCGGTGGCGGACCAGGCGATGCGGCGGCGGGAGCCATCGCGGTGGAGCCAGTAATTTTCGAAGGTCGCGGGGAGGGGGCGGTGGCGGAGGACCTCGAACTGGAGGCGGGCGGCGGGGACGTCTTCTTCGGGGATGATCGTTTCCCAGGCGTATTGGCCGACGAGGACGGGGAACTCGTATCCGCAGGTGATCTCGCAGGCGCGGTTGAAGCGGACGATGCGGCCTGCGGTATCGTAGACGGCGACGAGGGCTCCGACGGTATCGAGGACGGCGGAGACGAAGTTGCGCTCGACGGTGAGGGCGGCTTCGACGCGGTGGCGGGCGGCGGCGGCTCGATCCATCTCGTGGACGCGGGATTTGAGCTCGAGCTGCTGGATGACCTGGCGGGAGAGGGCGGCGAGGCCGGCGAGCTGGGATTTGGTGAGGCGGCGGCTGACGGCATCGAAGACGCAAAGGCAGCCAATGACGGCTCCGTTGGGCGTAATGAGCGGGGCTCCGGCGAAGAAGCGGTGGCTGTGCCCTCCGAAGGGGATTCCGGAGCGGCAGGCGGGGTCCAGGCGAGCGTCCGGGATCTCGTAGATCTCGTGGGAGGCGAAGGCTCTTTCGAAGCAGAGGGAGCCCCGGGGGACTGCGTCGAGGGGAACTCCAACCGCGGAGTGGATGTGAAGGAGATCGGAGGTGGCGAAGGCGATGACGGCGACGGGAGAGCTGGAGACCAGGGTGGCGAGGCGCACGATGTCATCGAGAGTTGGATCCGGAGGGGATCCGAGGACGCCATACTCTTTGAGGGCTTCGGTGCGATTGAACTCGTCGTTTGGGGTCAGTGTCTTCACAGGGGCCGAGGTTCGGAGACCGGCAGCTTGATGGTACGGAGCGGCAGGGGGGGTAGCTCTGCAACTTTCGTTGGAGGGTGGTACTCCATGGGGTTACGGACGCCCTTTTGGGTCCGGTTGAAACCGGCCTTACGGCTTGGGCAGGGTGCAGCAGGATCCGGCGTCGGGGGGTTCGTTGGCGCTGGCGTCGAGGGCGACCTTCCAGGATCCGTCGGGGGTCTTCTTCCAGAGGGTGATGTAGCGGCCGGTGACGACGACGGGCTGGCCCTGGTGGTCGGTGGCGCGGCCTTCGTAGTGGCCCCAGGTGAAGCCGGCGTCGTTGGATGGGAGCATCTGGGCTCCCTGGGGTGTCCAGGTGAGCTGATAGGTTTTGGGATCCCAGGTGGTCTGGGCTGCGATGTTGCCGCGGCCGAGGACGGCGGGGCGGCCGTTGTTGAGGGTGACGGCGTCGTCGGCGAACCAGGTGGCGAAGGCCTTGCCACCGCCGGTGGCGACGGATTGGGCGAAGCGGTGCTCCAGGTCGAAGAGGAAGAAGACGCTGGAGGAGAGGGCGGGCTGGGTGAGGGGTGAAGGGGGCGCGGAGAGGCTCCCGAGGCCAAGGGGGAGCGTCGGGTTGAGCTGGCCGGGCGCGGGGGGTGACTGCTGGGCGAGGGCCGCGGTGACGGGAAGGAGCAGGGCGAGGGCTACGTGGACGAGAGGGTAGCGCATACGGTTTTTTCGATGCTAACAGGGTGAGATCGAGGGGTGACACTGAAATAGCCTCGGGGGCATGGGTTGGGCTGGTATTCTGCGCAGCACATGAGAGTTTCTGGGACGAGTGCGGCGGGGAACCGGCTGGGGGTGTTGCTGCCGGCGTTATTGCTGGTGGTGGTGGGGATTGGGGTGCAGGCCCTGGGGCATGGAGCGGCGGGGGCTCGGGTGAGCGGCGAGGTGCTGCGGTGGGCGGGGATTGCCGGGCTGGCTGCGTGGGCCGGGATGCGGCGGACGCTGACGCCGTGGATCTTTGTGGCCATGGTGGCGGGGGCGGAGCTGGGGTTCGATGCGCCGGCGTTCGCGGTACAGCTGCGGGTGTTCTCGGATATCTTTCTGCGGCTGATCAAGACGATTGTGGCTCCGCTGATCCTGGCGACGCTGATTACGGGCATCGCGGGGCATGGGGATCTGAAGAGCGTGGGGCGGATGGGGGTGAAGAGCCTCATCTACTTCGAGGTGCTGACGACGCTGGCGCTGGTGATCGGGCTGGTGGCGATCAACATCAGCAAGGCCGGGGTGGGGCTGACGCTGCCTGCGGCGGTTGCGGCAGGGGAGGCGATCCAGAAGGTGGCTCCGCTGCGCTGGGATGAGTTTCTGTTGCATGTGTTTCCGGAGAATATTGCGAAGTCGGTCGCGGAGGGTCAGATTCTGCAGGTGGCGGTGTTTGCCGTCTTCTTTGGGATTGCGCTGGCGATGCTCGGCGAGGACAAGCGGGGGCCGGTGCTGCGGTTCTGCGAGAGCCTGAGTGAAGGCATGTTCAAGTTCACGAACCTGGTGATGTACTTCGCTCCGGTGGGGGTGGGGGCGGCGATGGCGTTTACGGTGGGGCACCTTGGGCTGGGGGTGCTGGTGAACCTGGGCAAGCTGCTGCTGACGCTTTACGGGGCGCTGGCGGCGTTTGGGGTGCTGGTGCTGCTTCCGGTGGCGGTGCTGGCGGGGGTTCCGGTGCGGCGATTCCTGGCGGCGGTCGCGGAGCCGGCTACGATCGCGTTTGCGACCGCAGCCAGTGAGGCGGCGCTGCCCCGGGCCATGGAGGCGATGGAGGCCCTGGGGGTTCCGCGAAGGATTGTGTCGTTTGTGATTCCGGCGGGCTACAGCTTCAACCTGGATGGGTCGACGCTTTACCTGGCGCTGGCTTCGATCTTCGTGGCGCAGGCGGCGGGGATCCATATGAGCTGGGGCGAGCAGGCGATGATGATGGGGACGCTGATCCTGACCAGCAAGGGCGTGGCGGGGGTTCCGAGGGCTACGCTGGTGGTGCTGCTGGCAACGGCGGGGACGTTTCACCTGCCGACGGAGCCGATCTTTGTGATCCTTGGGATCGATGCGTTGATGGATATGGGCCGGACGATGGTGAACGTGGTGGGGAACTGCCTGGCGAGCGTGGTCGTGGCGCGCTGGGAGGGCGAGTTTGGGGTGGAGGCGGTGGATCCGGTGGTGGCGGAGGGGATGGCCCAGTGAGGTGGGGCCTCTTCGGGATATGATCGCTTGCGTCTGGAGGGGTGATGAATCGTTTGGCATGTGGTTTGGCGGTAGCGGGTCTGGTGGTTGGCGCGGGGCGGATCGAGGGGCAGTTCCTGCCGAAGCCGAGGAGCTCGGAGGCGGCTGGGGTGAATGCGATCGGGGCTCCGGTGCCGGAGCCTTTGAAGAGCGGGAAGCGGGCGTTCATCTCGTACGAGTTGGGGGATGTGACCGCGTTTCCATCGCGGTACAGCGGTGGACCGGAGCGGGCTTATAGCGAGTTCTATGCGGCGATGAAGGCGTGGGGGCGCTACGAGATTGTGCTCGATCCGAAGGATGCGGATGTGGTGTTTACGATCCGCTTTGTCGATCCACCGCAGATTCCGAAGCCGCAGGTGAGGCTTGGCGTGCTGGATGCGAAGACGCATACGGCGCTTTGGGGATTTGTGGAGGAGGTGGACTTTGCGTTTCGCAAGAAGAACCGGGACACGGACTTCTCGGATACGGTGCAGACGCTGATCTGGATCTGAAGACGCTGCTTGCGGTGCCTCCGGCGGGTGGTGGGACGAAGTAAGGAATCGGGAACGGGGTTTCGGGCAGGTTCGATGAAGGGTGTAGGGTTCCGTAGCGCCCCGGCCCACCTTAGCGATGATGAGACGCGTCGCGAAGGTGGGGCACCCAACTCCACATCATCAGGAAATCTGTTTTGGATCAGGGTTTGAGCATGTGGATCGTCTCGAACCAGGTGGCGGCGAGGTCGGGCCAGTGGGTGACCGGCTTCGCGGTGGGGCGGAGACCGTAGCCGTGGCCGCCTTCGGCGTAGATGTGGAGCTCGGCGGGGATCTTGAGGGCTTTGAGGGCGAGGAAGTACTGGACGGCGTTTTCTACGTGGACGGGGTCGTCTTCAGCCTGGAAGATGAAGGTGGGGGGTGCGGCGGAGAGATCGCCGACGGTGGCGGTGAAGGCGTTGAGGTTGGGGTCGCGGGTGAGGTAGCCGGGGTAGCCGATGATGGCGAAGTCGGGGTGGGCGCTGGGGGCGTCGGCGGGTGTGCCGGGGGTGGGCTGGTCGGCGTGGGCGGAGAGGACGATGGCGAGGTGGGCTCCGGCGGAGAAGCCGATGACTCCGATGCGGTGGGGGTCGAGGTGCCAGTCGGCGGCGTGGGCGCGGACGAGGCGCATGGCGGCCTGGGCGTCTTCGAGGTCTTCGGTGGAGTCGGGATAACGTTTGGGCTCGGGGACGCGGTACTGGGCGACGGCGCAGTTGATGCCGATGCCGTTGAGCCAGGCGCAGACCTCGGAGCCTTCGAGGTCGACGGCCAGGACGGAGTAGCCGCCTCCGGGGAAGACGACGGCGGTGGCACCGGTGTTGTGGGCAGCCGGGGCGGGGTAGAAGGTGAGGGTGGGATTGGAGATATTGGTGAGGCGCTGGAGGGGCCTGCCCGCTACGAAGACGGTGTTGGAGACGTCTTTGACGGGGACGGTGGGGGTATGCTCCGGGGTGCTCTGGGGCCAGAGGGGGAGGGTCTGTTGCTGAGCGGGGAGAAGCGGGCTGAGGAGGAGGGTCAGGGTGAGGGTTCGGAACAGGTGGGGCATGGGAATCCTTTGGGTGCGGGTTGTTGAGGTGTGGGAATTGTAACTGCGCGAGTCTGGCAAGGGCGCCCTGCGCGGGCGGCGGTCACTTCGTGACTTATATTGGGATTCGCGTGGTGCTCCCGTCGATCGCAAACGGGAAGGATTGGGTGGCGATCTGGGCGAAACCCTGGACGATGGGGCGGGACTCGTTGGTGAGGCGGGCGAACTCCACCTTGCTCACTATCGTCGAGTCGTGGAGGGGGAGGCAGACGACGCCGGGGGAGGTGAGTTGGCGGACGCAGGTGGGGGCGATGGAGACGCCGAGACCGGCTCCGACGAGGCGCAGGATGGTGAGCCAGTGAGTGGCCTCCTGGACGATGTGGGGACGGAAGCCGTGGGCCTCGAAGATGCTGAGAGGCTGGTCGAAGGCGCGGGTTCCGGCGGTGCGGGGATAGAAGACGAAGGGGTCGCCGCGGAGGTCGGCGGGGGAGATACTGCGCTGGCGGGCGTGGGGGTGGGTTGCGGGGAGGACGGCGACGAAGGACTCGGAGGCGATGGTGGTGACGGTGATGCCTTCGGTGGGGTCGCCGTCGCGGAGGATTCCGGCGTCGAGGGTTCCGTCTTCGAGGCCTTGAAGGACGCGGGAGGTGAAGGACTCGTGGAGGTGGAGACGGACGCCGGGGAAGGCCTCGCGGTAAGCGCGGAAGATGGCTGGGAGGGTGGTGAGCATGGCCGATCCGACGAAGCCGATGTGGAGCGAGCCGACCTCGCCGCGGCCGATGGAGCGGGTTTCGTCGAGGTCGCGCTCGAGGGTGCGGAGGAGGGCCCGTGCGCGCTGCAGGAAGGCTTCGCCGGCGCTGGTGAGGGCTACTGAGCGCGATGTTCGCAGGAAGAGGGGATAGCCGAGGAGGTCTTCGAGTTTGCGGATCTGCTGCGAGAGGGGCGGCTGGGCGAGATGGAGGCGCAGGGCCGCGCGACCGAAGTGCAGCTCCTCGGCGACGGCGATGAAGTAGCGGAGGTGGCGGAGTTCGATGTCGCGATCCATATCTCTGAGATCATAATCGAGCAGAACAAGATATTGGACGTCATGGATGTGGTGGAGGAGACTGGTTTCAGGGGGAATCGATGATGGACAGCAGGTTAGAGAGTGGAGAGGGGCAGGCATTGGCGGAGGCTCCCGCGGTTGAGATACGGGAGATGCAGTCGGAGGCGGATGCTACGGCGTTCCGGATGTTGAATGAAGAGTGGATCACGCGGTTCTTTACGCTGGAGAAGAAGGATCGGGAGATCTTAGGGGATCCTGAGGGGCTGATCGTGGCCAGGGGCGGCAAGGTGTTTATTGTCCTGGCGAATGGGGTGGCGGTGGGGGCGGTGGCTCTGATTCGCATGGAGGGTGGGGTGTATGAGCTGTCGAAGATGGCGGTTTCGCCGGGGCTGCGTGGGTTGGGGATTGGGCGCACGCTGCTGGAGTATGCGATTGAGCGGGCGCGGGAGATGGGGGCGGCGTCGCTGTTTCTGGGGAGCAGTACGAAGCTGAAGAGTGCGGTGCATCTGTATGAGTCGGTCGGATTCCGGCATGTTCCGCCGGAGGATCTGCCACCAATGCCTTATGTGCGGGCGGATGTGTTTATGTCGATGCCGCTTTAGATTCCACGACAGGCGGTGCTATTGAGTAGCGGGCTCGACGACCTCGACGTTGGGCTTGTGGTCGATGATGGTGTATCTGGGGGGTGGGGTGAAGAGGGAGGGGTCGGGTTCGTTGCGGGAGATCTCTACGACTTCGGCGATGCGCCGGCCGAGCCTCGGATCGTCCATGACTGAGCGGAGGGTAAGGCCGAATTCGCTGGAACTAAGCGACTCTTCGATGATCTGGAGCGGCTGATCGTTGCCGGCTTCGCCGGCGGGGATGGTTCGGGTGCGGCGGATTCCGGTGCAGGGGACGCCGGCTACGGATTGGCCGTCGAGACGTTCGACCCGATACTCACTGGCCGATGGTCTGACAGATCGTGACTTATCGATTGGATCGGGGCGGGGCGGGGTGGTGACCGGACGATGCGGTTCAAGGAAGTGGGTGACCGTGGCGACCCTGGAATTGCCATCTCCGGTCATCCAAGAGGTGTTCGTCTTCGCTGCGGGGTCGACTACGATGAACTGGCTCAGAGCGTGGATTTGCCCGTCGTCATGGACCTCGCAATTAAGAACAGCCTCTTGCATGGTTCTTCCGGCGGCGTCGCGCGCTACATGCGTGAGGACCGAGCCGCGAATGGTGTTGCCGTCGGAGAGCTTCTGTTCGAACGAGTGCTTGACCGTGGCGGTGTAGGGGATGCCGGTGCGGCGTGTGATGCCAAGGTTGAGATAGCCGCGAACACCGGGGGTGCACGGCTGGTCGCTCTGTGCGCGGGCGGCGGGAAGGTGGAGGAGGAGTGAGGTCAGGGCGACGGCGATGAGAGCGCATGGCTTGGTCATGGAGGGGATCCTCAATGGATCTCTTGCGGGGAGACGGGCCTGGGCGCGCGGACAGGTGGTGTGACGTTGAGACGCTGACGATGTTAGCACGGAAGGAAGGGCTTATCGAAAGGAGGTTCCGTGGGGCTGGACGTCTTCCTGGTGATGGGGAACGCCGATGGTGGGGACGGCCCAGATCGAGGTGACGAAGGCGATGAGGCCGAGGGAGATGCGGGGGTGGAGGGAGGCGAGGGGGATAGCGATGAGGTAGACGAGGAGCGAGATCCAGTGCTTGGTCTGGGCGGCGGTGTCGTGGCGGGCGAGCTCTTTGGCGTGGCGGAGCCGGCGCATGACGGCGAGTCGAAGGAGCATGAAGCTGCCTCCGATGATGACGTTGGAGACGCCGTAGAGGGCTACGGAGAAGCTGTCCATGTGCTTTTCGAGGACGTAGCGGGTGAAGAAGGGGAGGAGGGAGAGGCAGAAGAGGAAGACCAGATTGGCGTGCAGGATGATGGTGTCGATGTGGGGGAGGCGGTCGATGAGTTCGCGGTGATTGATCCAGTAGATTCCGGTGAAGGTGAAGGAGAGGGCGTAGACGAGGAGGGTGGGAAGGACCTCCTGCAGGCCGTGCCAGCCGGGGCGGGTGGGGACCTTGAGCTCCAGGACCATGATGGTGACGATGACGGCGATGACTCCGTCGGAGAAGGATTCGAGGCGGGCGGTGCTGGATTCCTTGCGTGGCATACGTGGCGGCGGGTGGCTTGATTGCAGGATAGCGGATGGCTGGTGCGTGGGGGGGGCCGGCTATCGATAACTATGGGATTTGTGAAAACGAAGGTAGCAGTCTGGAGGGCGGAGGGGAGGCGGTAGACTGGGAGGATAGTTTTGAGGGGAGATTGTTCAGGCGTATGGCGGGAGTTCTTTTTATTATTTCGGCGCCTTCGGGGTCGGGGAAGTCGACGATTGTGAGCCAGTTGCGATCGCTGGTGGGTGGGCTCGACTTTTCGATCTCGTATACGACGCGTCCTCCGAGAGGGTCGGAGAAGGATGGGCAGGAGTACCACTTCACGACGCGGGAAGAGTTCAATCGGATGATCGATGCGGGGGACTTTCTGGAGTGGGCGGAGGTCTTCGGCAACTACTATGGGACGGCGTTTGCGGCGCTGGAGATGGCGGCGGCGGATGGTCGGGATCTGCTGCTGGACATCGATGTACAGGGCGCAATGCAGGTGATGAAGAAGCTGCCTGCGGCGGTCTCGATCTTTATTATGCCTCCGAGTCCGGAGGTTCTGGAGATGCGTCTGCGGAACCGGAGCGAGGCCGAACAGATGACGGTGGAGGCCGTGATTGAGCGGCGGCTGACGGAGGCGCGGGAGGAGTTGAAACAGATTCGCAGCTACCGCTATGCGATTGTGAATGACGTGCTCGACCAGGCGGTGACGGAGATGAAGGCGATTGTGCTGTGTGAGCGCGGGGATTTGGAGGCTTCGGAAGAGGTTGCGGCAAGTTGCAGAACGGATGCGGCTTCGCCACGGTTGCGGGCGGCGCTGGATACGTTTGCCGGCGTCGAGTGCGGATGAGAGCTTGAATCTACTTTGACTTTGGAGCGTGGTGGCGTAGATTCGTTCTACACAGAACGCCACATGGGGTACTCCAATGACGGTCGATCAAGGATTGTTGAATAAGTACAGCCTGGTGAAAGGCGCGGCACGTCGCGCAAGGCAGTTGCAGTCGGGTGCGCCGGCTTTGATGGCGTCTACATCGACGAAGCCATGCAGGGTCGCGCAGGACGAGATCCGGAACGGGCATGTGACGTTCGTGGTAACAAAGAAGGTGGTCGCTCCCGTGCTCGGAACAGGGCTGTAGCGACGGGATAGGTATGGGTTGATGCAGGCTTCGGACACTGAGCAACAGATTCGCGCGTACCTGGAATACTTCCGCGATCTTGGGGTGCATGACTTCTACCGGCGGGACGTGGTTTGGGACGGGCCAGATGCGGCTTTGGCGGAGATGCGCGTCGAAGCTGTGGATGTGGTCGAGGTCGCGGAGGTTGCTGTCGCGGCTCCTGTGGTGCGGGCTGAGTTGGAACCGATGGTTGCGGCTCCCGCTTTGGTGGTGGTTGCGGAGAGTCTGAGTTTGAAGCCTGTTTCGTTCGATAATCTTGCGCCTTTGCCGACGGTTCGCGTGGAGCCGGAGGCGCGGGAGGCTGCGCTGCGGGTGGTGCAGGAGGAGATCGGGGACTGTACGCGGTGTCCGCTGGCGTATGGTGGGCGGCATGCGATTGTGTTTGGAGATGGGAGTCCGGGGGCTCGGTTGATGTTTGTGGGCGAGGGTCCGGGGGCCGATGAAGATGCTTCGGGACTGCCGTTTGTGGGCAAGGCGGGGCAGTTGCTGAACAACATGATCGGTGCGATGGGGCTGCGGCGGGAGGATGTTTATATCGCCAATATTGTGAAGTGCAGGCCGCCTGCGAATCGGGTTCCGGAGCCGGTGGAGGCGGGGACTTGTTCGCAGTTTCTGGTGCGTCAGATCGATATTGTGCAGCCGGAGATTATCGTCGCGCTGGGGGCTACGGCGGCCACGTATTTACTGGGGGTTAAGCAATCGCTGGCCTCTTTGCGGGGGCTTTGGTTTGGGGTGCGGGGGGCTAAGGTTGCGGTGACTTATCATCCGGCGTCTCTTCTGCGGGATCCTCGGCAGAAGGGTGAGGCCTGGAAAGATCTGCAGCGGGTGATGGTGGAGATGGGGCTTAAAGGGCCTGCGCGCGGTTAGATTCGCTGGGCAGCTACTGGGCCGTAGTGAGGCAAAACTGGACAGGCGTTCTTTGTGTTGACTTCCTGCGTGCGTAAGGGGCAGCTTCCTTATGGGGTGCGGGGGAAGCGTGCTGCGATCGATCGGAAGGGGGTTGCGAGGAGGAGGAAGGTGAGGCCGATTGCGGAGTCGATCCAGTGGGCCGCGGAGGAGGTTGCAAGGGCGGCGGAGGTCAGGAGGAGGAGGCCTACGGAGATGGTGGAGAGGCGGATGATGAAGGCGGAGGAGTCGGACTGTTGCTTGGTGACGAGGCGCTCCTGGGGGGAAATGGGGGTGTTGAGGCGTTCGAAGAACTGGGTGGTGCGGTGGGCTTCGGCGGGGGAGGTCTTGAGGAGGGTGCTGCCGAGGTACATTCCGAGGCAGGTTGCGGCGATGTTGGCGAAGATGGAGAGGCCCTCGAGGCGGAAGTCCAGGGCCTGGGTGGCGGTGGGGCCCAGGCGCTGGAGATAGAGGGTTTTTGCGGTGAGGGTGCTTAGGCCGCAGACCATGCCGGAGCAGAGACCGGTGATGACTCCCTTTGAGGAGAGCTTTCTGAAGAGGAGGGTTGCGAGGAGGGGGAGGAGGGTGGGGGCGAGGAGGACGCCGAAGGCGGTGACCATGATGTGGAAGAGGGAGTCGCGGCGGCTAAGTCCGATCCAGATGCTGGTTGCGATGATGAGGGATCCGAGGAGAAGGGTCATGACGCGTCCTACGGCTACGAGGCTGGTTTCGGTCGCCGAGGGTTTGAGGATGCGTTGGTAGAAATCTTTGGTGAGGACGCTGGCGATGGCGTTGAGATCGGCGCTGACGGTGGCCATGGTGGCGGAGAAGAGAGCGGCTACGATGATGCCGATCATCCCGGCGGGTAAGAGCTCGAAGATGAGGTGGACGTAGACGTCCTGTGGCTTCTGCTGAGCGGCGAAGGTGGGCATGAGGCTGCGGGCCATGAGGGCGGGCAGGAGCATGATGGGGGTTCCGATGAAGTTCAGCGCGGCGGAGAGATAGGCGGCCTTCTGGCCGGAACGTTCGTCGGGGACGGAGTAGAACTTCTGCGCGAAGGACCAGTTTCCGTTGTAGCTGATGCCTACGATGAGGAGATAGCTGAGGATGTAGATCCAGCCATAGGGGCCGCCGTGGGCGTGGAGCAAGTCAGGCGGGATGCTGTGGAGGGAGGGGCGGATGCCGCCTAGCTTCCAGATGGCGAGTGGAAGGAGGAGCAGGATGGCGAGGGCCTTCATGAGGAACTGGAGATAGTCGGTGACGACGAGGGCGAGGAGGCCACCTAAGAGCGTGTAGATCACTACGATGACGCCGCAGAGGAGGGTCGACTGCTTGATCCCGATGCCTACTCCGGCGGAGAGGAAGAGGGCGGTGGTGAAGATCTTGAGGGCGTCTTCGAATACCTTGGCGGGGATGGCGGACCAGGCGAAGAGTTGACGGACGGTGAGGCTGCAACGGGCCTCCAGAAACTCGACCGGCGTGATGATGCGGGCGCGGCGCCAGCGGGCGGCGAAGACCCTGCCGCCGAGGATGCAGGCGGGGACGCTGGTCCAGAAGAGGACGATGGCGACGAGGCCGTAGCGGTAGGCGATCTCGGAGTAGACCACGAAGGTGAAGGCGCTGAAGCCGGACATGTAGTGGGAGACGCCGGCGAGCCACCATGAGACCTGGTGGCCTCCGGCGAAGTAGTCCTGGGCGGTTTTTTGCTGGCGGCGGAAGTAGGCGCCGATGAAGAGAACGAGGGCGAAGTAGCCGAAGATGACGACGTAATCCGGAAGCGTGAGATGGATGATCGACATGGCTACTCGGGGATGTCTGGGAGGATGTCGTGCAGCCGCCAGACGTGGTTGCGGTAGAGATCCCAGAGGCGGGGGGCGTCGGCGGGGGTGTAGGGGTAGAAGCCGCGACCGTTGAGGATGCCTTTGTCGCCTTGCTGGAGCATCGTCGCGAGGGGTTCGGGAACCTCGGTCGCGTTCGAGAGGGTGGGCAGGACGCCGGACATGGCGGTGGCGTAGAGGGCTGGTCCGCCGGTGAGGTCGATCCATTGGAACGGCCCGCAGATGCTGGCCCAGAGGCCGATGGAGTTGCGGCAGGCGCGGTCGATGGTGTCGGCGTCGGCGACTCCGGTGGCGAGGAGATGACAGGCCTCTCGGTACATGGCGTAGCCGATGCGGTTGACGATAAAGCCGGGGACGTCGTGGTGGACGATGCAGGGGTCTTTGCCGATGCGGAGGGAGAGGCGATGGGCTGCTTCCATGGAGTGGTCGTCGGTGAGATCGCCGCGGATGAGTTCGAGGAAGCGGGTGCAGTGGGAGGGGATCGCCCAGTGCATTCCGAGGAAGCGCTCGGGGTTGCGGCGGCCTTGCTGGAGGGACGAGATGGGAAGGGCGGAGGTGTTGCTGGCGATGGGGACGGTGGGGGCGACGATGGTTTCAAGTTCGGCGAAGAGGGTGCTCTTGGCTTCGGCGTTCTCGGTGATGCTCTCGATGACGAAGGTGCAGGGTGCGAGGGCGGCGAGGGACGGGGCCTCTATGAAGTGTTGCTGCCATGTGGTTCGGAGAGATGGGTCGAAGGCGGCGTGTTCGATCAGCTCGTCGATGGCCTCGGTGATGACGGTTCGAGCGAGTGCGAAGTCCTGAGGCTCGGAGGTATAGGCGGTGACTGGAATCCGGTGGGCGAGGAGGCAGGCGGCGATGCCACGACCGAGAAGGCCAAGACCGACGAGGCCTACGTGGTCGGATGGAGAGGAAAGGTCAGGCGGACTTGTAGGCAATCTTGTCCTCGGTATGGATGTGTCCCCAGGAACAGGAGATGGCGGAGGTGCAGGACTGGAGCAGGTCGGCGAGGCGGGCGATGTTGTCGGGGCGGATCTGATGGATGGTTCCGGCGATGCTGACGGCTGCGACGGGGACTCCGGCGTCGTTGTAGACGGGGGACCCGATGCAGCGCCAGCCGATCTCGTCTTCCTCGTCGTCGATGGAGTAGGTACGCTGGCGGATGCGGGCGAACTCCTCCTGCAGCTTGCGGAGGCTGGCGATGGTGTTTTCGTTGTGGCGGGGGAACTTGCGGAGCTTGTAGAGGGCCTGGAGGTCTTCGTCGGACATGTGGGCTCCGAGGGCCTTGCCGATGCCGGTACAGTGGACCTCCATGCGTTTGCCGCGCCAGGTGGCGAGGCCGCGGGAGCCGGGTGGATCGTACTTCGCGATGAGGACGGCTTCGTACTGATCCATCACGCCCATGTGGACGGTGAGGCCGGTGCGCTCCATGAGCTGCAGGAGGAAGGGTGCGGCCTGTTCGCGCATGGGGAGGCCGCTGAGCGTGGTGTTGGCGAGACCGAAGAGCTTGAGGCCGAACATGTAGCGGCCTGTCTGGGTGCTTCGGTGGAGATATCCGTTGCGCTCGAGGGTGAGCAGGAGGCAGTGGATGGAGCTTTTGGGCAGGTTGGAGGTTTCGACGAGTTGGGAGAGGGAGAGCCCGTTTTTGGAGTGAGCGAGGGATTCCATGAGGCCGAGAGCGCGTTCGACTGCGGGTACGGAGGGCGTTCGGCTAGCGTTCATAGTGAAGTTCTCCTGGCGTCTCTGGAGTCGTCCGATGCGTCACTCTAGCATGTGCAAGAGGCGATCCTGAGGGCAGGATACCGCGATTGTCCAATAGGCTGGACGACTTGGGGAGAAGAAACTGTCCTTTGATGACGAGATGGACTCCATGTGGAGGGAGGGATGGGGACTCGAAGGTGGCGGTAGTGCCGATGGTCGCGGGGTCGAAGATGGTGAGGTCGGCGATGGATCCGGGGGTGAGGTTGCCGCGATCCTTGAGGCCGAGGCGGCTGGCGGGGGCGGCGGTGATCTTGTGGATGGCGGCGGCGAGGGAGAGGCAGTTGCGGCGGCGGACGAACTCGCCGAGGAAGGTGGGGAAGGCCCCGGCGAGGCGTGGATGGGGGCGTTCGGCGACGTAGAAGCCGTCCGTAATGATGGAGCTGAGGGGATGGGTGAGGAGGGCGTGGAGGTTGGACTCGCTCTGATTAAAGGCTACGATGTTGACCTTGCCGGACTCTTCGAGGAGGAGGTCGATGACGGCAGCGGGAGGGCTGCAGCGGCGGGCTTCGGCGATGGTTTGGAGGTGCTGGCCGATGAGGGAGCGGTTGGCGGGGGTGGTGAGGGAGGAGATGAAGATGTCGTCCCAGCGCTGGGCGGTCTCGTGCTGGAGGGTCTGTTCGAGACGGGCGCGGGTGGTGGGGTCGCGGAGGAGGGTGAGGAGGCCGGGGAGGCCGTCTTTGAGGGTCGCCTGGGGGAGGAGCTGGGTCAGGACGGTGCTTCCGGCGAGATAGGGGTAGCAGTCGAAGGCGATGTCGATGCCTTCGGCGTGGGCCTGCTCGATGAGGGCGAGGGCGTGTTGCTGCTTGGGCCAGTTGTCGCGGCCGACGGCCTGGAGGTGGGAGATCTGGAGGCGGCAGCCGGTGCGGCGGGCTAGCTCGATCTGCTCTTCGAGGGCTTCGATGAGCTGCCAGGAGTAGCTGCGCATGTGGGTGGTGTAGAGCTTGTTGTGGCGGGCGACGATGTGGCAGAGGGCTTCGAGCTCGGCGAAGGGGGCCTGGGAGCCGGGGGCGTACATGAGGCCGGTGGAGAGGCCGATGGCTCCTTCGGACAGGGCGGTGTCGAGGGCGGCTTCGAGGCTGTCGAGGTGGAGGGGTTCGGGGGATGAGGCGTCGGGGCCGGAGATGGCGGTGCGGAGGGCTCCGTGGCCGACGAGGGATTCGATGTGAACGAGGCGGGAGTCGCGGCGAGCCTGGGCTAGGTAGGCGGCGGCTCCGGGCCAGGAGGTGGGGCCGTTGAGGATGCCTTCGTTTTGATCGGCCAGGAGGGCGGCGTGGGAGCCGCAGGGGTAGGGGGAGAAGCCGCAGTTGCCGACGACCTCGGTGGTGATGCCCTGGTCGCTTTTTTCGCGGCGGTTCTCGAGGACCTTGAGGTCGGAGTGGCTGTGGAGGTCGATGAAGCCGGGTGAGAGGGCCATGCCGTGGAGGTCGAGCTGGTCGGCGTCGGAGGGGATGGGAAGGTCGCCGATGGAGACGATTCTGCCTTGGCTGACGAGCATGCTGCCGCGATAGGGAGGGCTTCCTGTGCCGTCGAGGATGAGGGCATTGCGAAGGAGGAGCATGGGTTTGGAGATTCGAGTGTAGCAGTGGGTTTTGGAGTCGGGTGAAGGCGGGAGGTCGGGTTATCCAGAGGGCTGGACGGTGATCGGGGTGCGGGACGGTGATGGGCTTTGCGCAGGAAGAGGGCGGGGGTAGGCTGGCGTTACGAGGATTCCGATACATGGTCGATTGCCATACGCACCTTTGGAAGGCGGAGCATTGGAGCGAGGAGATGGAGCGGGAGGCAACGATCGCCAGGGGGGCTCCGGCGGACATCGATATCGCGGAGGAGGATCACTGGGCGGCGATGGGGCCGGTGGACCGGGCGATCGTGTTCGGGTTCCATGCGAAGCATCTTGGGCTGGTGGTGCCGAATGAGCTGATCCGGAGGTATGTGGCGTTGCATCCGGAGAAGTTGATCGGATTTGCTTGTCTCGATCCGAATGAGCCGGATTATCTGGATGAGATGGAGAAGTGCTTTTTGCAGGATGGATTTCAGGGGCTGAAGCTGGCTCCGATCTACCAGAACTTTCATGTGATGGATGAGCGGATGCAGCCGGTGTATGCGTTTTGCGAGAAGCGCGGGATTCCGATGCTGATTCACCAGGGGACTACGTTTCCGCGGAGGGCTCCGCTGAAGTATGCGCTGCCGATCCAGGTGGAGGATGTGGCGTTGGAGTATCCGGGGCTGAAGATCGTGGTGGCGCATATGGGGCATCCGTGGGTCGAGGATGCGGTGGTGCTGATCCGGAAGCAGCCGAATGTTTATGCGGATATCTCGGCGCTCTACTACAGGCCCTGGCAGTTTTATAACGCGCTGATGCTGGCGCAGGAGTATGGATGTGGGCACAAGTTGCTGATGGGGTCGGATTATCCGTTTACGACTCCGGCGAGTACGGTGGAGGCTCTGCGGAAGGTGAATGATATTACGGGGAATTCGGGCCTGCCGCGGATCTCGGAGGGGCTGACGGAGGGGATCCTGGAGCGGGATACGCTGGGGTTGCTGGGGATTGGGTAGAGGACTGAATTTCAGAATGGGGTGAATGGATGACGGGATCGGTGAGTCGGCGCAGGGTGTTGCAAGTGCTTTCGGCGGCGGGGATTGCGGGTGGGTTGCCGATGGGGGGGCAGACGGCTAAGCCGGCTAAGATGGCGCAGGTGGCGCGGGCTCCTCGTCCGGTGAAGGAGGTTCGTGCGGTGTGGATTCATCCGGAGCAGCATATTGCGAAGGATGAGAGGCAGGGGCGGCTGGATGTGAAGGCGATGGTGGATCGGTTTGCGCGGGCGAACTTCAACCTGCTGCTGCCGTGGACGGTGAGCGGGTACCTGGCGGCGCTGGACCATGTGGAGTATCGCAAGGACCATCCGACGGCGGCGTGGGACTGGCTCGGGGTGCTGGTGGACGAGGCCTCGAAGGCGGGGATGGATGTGGACATGTGGTATGCGTTCACGGACTATCGCGAGGTTGGGTCTCCGGAGTTCAATCCCGCGCTGGGTGGGAGCAGGGAGTGGATGGCCAAGCGGCTGGATGAGGTGGTGCCTGGGCAGACTCTGATGAAGATGGATGCGACGCGGGTGGAGAATGTATGTCCGCAGCACTTTGGGGCGCGGGCGTGGATGCAGGCGCAGCTTGAGAGGGCGATTGCGCGGTACCCGGGGCTGCATGGGCTGCATATCGAAGAGCCGGGCTATGGACAGCGTGGATATTGCGTGTGCGAGCTTTGCCAGAGGGTCTTTCTGGAGCTGCATGGGAGGAAGCTGATCGAGGTGCTGGATACGCAGGTGGCCGAGGACTTCAGGACGATCGGGACCAGCGCTTTTATGGAGGAGATACGGGAGCGGCTGGCGAAGGCGCATCCGCAGATGGTGCTTTCGACCAATGGCGGGTTCGACTGGAGGCATGACCGGATTCGGGGGAGGGACTGGGGGCGGTGGGGACAGACGGGGTGGCTGCGCTACTATGTGCCGCAGGTGTATGTGTCGGAGATGAGTACGTTTCGCGAGCAGCTGGCGTTGACGATGAGCGATATCGGGCTGTCGTGTCCGGTGTATGCGGGGATGGCGATTGATTCGACGTCGGGTAAGAATACGATCCAGCAGATTGCGGCACAGATTGACGCGGCTCGGGAGATGGGGGCGCCGGGGGTGGCGCTTTTTCATGGAGCGGCGTTTACGGATGAGCACCTGGAGGTGCTGAGGGGTGGGGTTTTTCGGCGGCCGGCTTAGATGGATTGGACGCTGTGGCGTGGGTGTTGTGGCGCTCCGGCCCACCTTAGCGACGATGAGACGTGTCGCGAAGGTGGGGCACCCAACTCATTCGCAACAGGCAATCCGCTCTCGTTGCGGTGAGGCGTTGCGACGAAGGTGGGGCACCCGACTTTATCGGTGCCCCGACGGATCGTCTTAGCGCGGGGCGAGGGTGTGTTCGAGGGTTGGGGCGGGGTCGCCTGGTTTGAAGTCCTGGGTGATCGTCCAGAGGTTTTGCTGGAAGTGGAGCCAGAAGGTTTGCTCTGACTGCAAGCGGGAGACGGCGGTTGAGAGGCGGTAGGGCTTGTACTGCTTGAGCCACTCTTCGCGATATTGCTGGGTGAGTTCTCCCGAGAGGTCGATGAGATCGCCGACGCGGCTGTGGTTGCGGGCGCTGGTCTCGCGGCGGAGGAGGTATTGGATGTCATCGTTGGTTGGGTGGGCGGGAAGGGCGGCGAAGTTGGCGGCGATCTCGGTGGCGTAGAGGAACTTCATGCCGGTGTAGTCGAGCATGCGGGCGGCCAGGAGGAGGGTGTCGAGATCGTCCTTCGTGGAGGATCGATCGGGCTGTTCGCTGGCTGGCATTTCGCTTGCTTCGAGGAGGCTTTGTTCGGCGTCTTCGGCGGCTTGCCTGGCCTGGTGGAGCTTGTCTAGCTTGTCTTTCGATCGGGTGATGCGGGCAAGGGTTGGTGGGTGGAAGGGGTCTTCGAACATGCGGAAGCTGGTCTCGGAGCCGAGTGCATCGCGCAGGAGGGATTGGGACCGGGCGATGGCGGCGAGGGCTGCGGCCAGCTTTGGTGCGATGGGTGCGGGGTAGCGGATACGGCTGTAGTCGGTGAAGAAGTGGGGGCGATCGACGGGGGTGGATTGCCAGGCGGCGATGGCTCCGTAGGCGAGGGCGGGAAGGGCTTCGCGATGGAGGGCGAGGGCGGAGTCGGACCACTCGGTGTTGACCATGCCGAGGGCGTCGGCCTTGCGTCCGGCGGCGAGGAAGCCGTCGATGTTGATGAAGGTGCTGTCGAAGTCGGGCGCGATGTTATCCCAGTCGGAGATGCCGGTGGCGATGAGGATGGGGACGTGGTTGGTGGAGAAGAGGTCGAGGAGGTTGGTGTAGTCGGGGCGTGCGTCGTAGAACCAGGGTGCGGCGATGGCGTTTTTTGGCAGGCCGGCGGCGAGGCCGGGGTACTTGTTGAAGATGTAGGCGCCTTCGTCGATGTCGGCCCAGAAGAGGGGTCGCTTGCCGAGGGTGGAGGCGAGATTGGCTAGTCGTTCGAGATGCTGGAGCCAGAGGGTTCCGGGTGGTACACCAGACGCGGTGTGGGTGTTGGCGCGTTCGAGCTCGAAGGGTTCGTCGAAGCCGAGGTGGAGCCAGGGGCTGGGGAAGAGGGCGGCGTATTGACGGAGCCAGTCCTCGAGGATGGCCTGGGCCTGCGGGTCGGCGGGGTTGGCTTCGCCGCCGTGGGGGAGCGCGGCGGAGGGGCTGTAACGCTCGATGCGGAAGAGATCGTGAAGGTGGCCGAAGAGTTCGACGCAGGGGACGACGTCGACGTGGCGGAGGCGGGCGTAGTCGACGATGGTGTGGATGTCCTGGGGGGACCAGTTGGATGACTTGTGGAGGAGAGGGTAGCCCTTGAGGTCGAGGTCGGTTTCGACGTAGAAGAAGTACTGGTTGCCCTTCCATTGGGCGAGGGTGTCGATCTGGTGCTCGACTTCGTCGACGGTGAGGATGGCTCCATGGCTCATGTCCATCATGAAGCCGCGATAGGGGAGGGAGGGCCAGTCGTTGATGTCGACGAGGGGGAGGGAGTCGGCCTCGACGAGTTGGCGGAGGGTCTGGACGGCATAGAAGAGGCCGGTGGTGGTGCGGGCGTGGAGGGTGACGTGGTCGAGTTGGATGGAGAGGGTGTACGACTCGCGGGAGGTGGGGGAGGGGTGGTCGTCGGGGCCGGGGAGATCTTCATCGGGATCGTCGACAGTCAGGGTGATGGGGATTGTGGAGGAGCTCGGTGTGGGGCAGGGATGGTCGATGAGGCTTCGTAATTGGACAAGTGCGAGGTCGCCCGGGGGGATGGAGGTGGGAGTGATGGTGAGATGGCAGAGGGGGATGCTGCCTTCGCCGTATTGAATGTGCTGCGGGCGTGGGAGGAGCGGTGCGTGAGATGGAGCCTGCGCGGACAGGGAGATGGCTGCGAGGAAGAGGAGGGATGTCAGCGCGGATTGCAGATGCGATTTCAGCATGGATGTTCCGAGGATAACTTCGTTCTGGAAATGATTTGGTGCTGGGGTCGAGGAAAACAAACGCAGATTCCCTCCGGGAATGACAGACAAAAAAGCGGATGCAAGTTCATCTAAAGCTTTCGCGATGAAAGGGAGGGTGCGGCTTTGCGGGAGTGGTGACGTCTTGTCCAAGCGGATGGACGGAGCGGCGTGTGGTGGCGATTCGGGGCTTGGCAAGTGACTGGGGGCGGGTGAAAGTAAATCACCGCAACTGATTGGATCGTGCTGTTCCGGGCTTCGGTGTTTTGCGAAGCGTGTATCCGGGAGAGGCTACGCACAGCTTTGGATTGAAGGCATCGCCACCATTTCGAATCTTCGAATCGAGGACATACGCATGAAACGATTCTCTCTCGCACTCCTTCTGCTTCTCTGTCTCGGCAGCATAAGCCTGGCTGCCTATGCGCAGACCGTTACCGGAACACTTGTGGGCCTTGTGACCGATCCGAGTGGGGCTGCCGTCGCCGGTGCGCACGTGAGTGTGCGGAATGTGGGGACCAACCAGACGGTGGAGGGGGCCTCAACCAGGGATGGTAGCTATAGCGTGCCGAATCTTCAGCCGGCAGACTATGACGTGACGATCACTGCTCCAGGCTTTGCAACGGCCACCATCGCGGGCGTGCATCTGCTGGTGTCGGCGTCGATTCGGAACGATGTGAAGCTTACGGTGGGCTCGGCTGCGAGCAGGGTGGAGGTCTCCGCCTCGCCGGCGTCGATCACGACGGACGATTCGACGATTGGCGATGTGCTGGAAGGAACGGCGATTGCGCGACTGCCTTTGAACGGCCGTACCATCGACCGCGCTCTCGTCTTTGTTGCGGGCAACACGAATGACAACGCGGACAATCCGCAGATCTCCGGGGGGCTGCACTGGAACGGCGCGATGTATAACGTCGACGGCGTTCCAGTGAACGATATCTCGAACGGTGCCGCGGCATATTCCTACGACTCCAACCTAACCACGCTGCCGTCGACCGAGATCATCCAGGAGATCAAGGTGACGAGCAGCGTCGCGAAGGCCGAGTTTGAGGGCGGATCGACCATCTCGATGACGACCAAGTCTGGTTCCAACAAGTTCCACGGCGAGGCTTATTATTTCAACCGAAATCGCGCCGGCGCCGCGCGAGATTACTTTGCCTATACGTCGATCGTGGTGAAACCCGGTCTGAACCGTAATGAGTTCGGCGGATTTGTCGGCGGCCCAATCTGGAAGGACAAGACCTTCTTCCTGTTCGCGACCGATTTTCTGATTCAGCGCAACGGCCACCCGAACTTCTTCACGGTTCCAACCGACGCGGAGCGCACCGGGGATTTCTCCGCCAATACGAAGCAGCTCTGGAATGCATCCACGGGCACGATCATTCCGGGCAACCAGATCACGAACATTGATCCCCGGGCGGCCGCCTTGCTCGCTTACATCCCACATGCGAACATCGCCTCCAGTGGAAATGCCGCCTCGGGTGGCCCGACCAACAACCTGCTCCAGACGGTGAACAACAAGTACGACGACTTCAAGTACACCGGGAAGCTGGATCACAACCTGAACCGCCTGAACGCGCTGACGGCAGAGGGATACTACGCGTACGGTAACCCTTACTTCTCGCGCAACGGCACCCCCGCACAGTATGGCAACTACCAGAACGCCGGCTACATCACGATCGAAGGCATGCTCCGCGACGTGTCTGTCTTCTCGCCGCGCATGCTGAACGACATTCACTATTCCTACTTCTCGCACCGCAATATCCGTCTGGGCCAGAACGCGTCGTTCGATCCCACCACGCTCTTCCCCAGCCTCTACGGCCCGTTCCGGATTGGCGGTCTCTCCACCGTCAATATGACCAACTACACCTCTGAGGGCGACACTGGCGGCTCCGGTCACAATCCAGAGACCACGCAGTCAGTCGCCGACAACTTCACGCTGGTGCGCGGCAAGCACACCTTCAAGTTCGGTGCATCCGTGAACTTCAACAATGTCATTATCAAATCCGGCACGACCTCCAGCTCGCTTGGCACCTTTGGCTTCACCGGCGGGTTCACCGCCAGCGCTCCAGGTACGTCTATCCTTTCTTCCACCTACAACGCCACGGGCGACGCCTTTGCGGACTTCCTGCTGGGCTATGCCAAGTCCACGGTACGCGCCACACCTCAGATTGCCATCAACCAGACCTACCGGAACTATGAGTTCTTCGGGCAGGACGACTGGGCCATCACGCCACGCCTGACTCTGAACGTGGGTCTGCGCTATGAGGTGCAGACGACTCCAAATGAGCAGAACGGCGACTTCAGCAACTTCGATTTCGCCACGGGCAAGCTGGTCATCCGCAGCTCCGGCGGTGCGATATCGAAGGACGCCAACGCAACCGTGCTTGCGCTCTATCCCGGCACCTACACTACGTCCGAGGCAGAGGGCTGGGGCAGCAACGTGACGCTTACGGACAAGACCGATTTTGGTCCACGTTTCGGGTTTGCCTATCGCCTGAGCGCGGATGCGAAGACTGTGCTGCGCGGTGGCTATGGCATCTACTACGGTCTTATCCCGCCGGGCATCGGCCCCATCCGCATCTCGCAGCTCAACTTCCCCTTCCTGCTCACGCAGAGCTATACGAGTACGTCGGCCTACGCGCCCACCCTTACACTGGCCAACCCGTTTCCGGGTACGGGCACGGTGGCCGCCAACCCCACCATCTACGCCTCGCAGCGTGACGCGAAGAATGCCCACATTCAGCAGTGGAACCTGACGTTGGAACAGGCGCTGCCCGCGTCCGCCGGTTTCCGCCTCTCCTACGTAGGCAATAAGACGACGCATGCACCGTTCTACGTCTTCGACTCGAACTTCCCGATCAACCAGCGCCCGCTTTCTTCGCTGCAGTCCGGGCGCCCGTACCAGCCGTGGGCGAGTATCCTCACCAATCTGGCGGAGGGCTACTCCTTTACCAACCAGATGCAGGTGGAACAGACCAAACGGACCGGCAACGGACTCTATCTCCAGACCAGCTATACTTGGAGCAGCTCCCTGGACGATGTACCGATCAGCGGCACTACGCAGAACCCCTACAACCTGCGGGGCGACAAGGGCAACTCGGACGGCACGCACAAGAACAACGTCTTCTTGCAGGCTACCTACGATCTGCCCATCCATCGTCACGGCTTCGGAGAGCGGGTCGTCAACGGATGGTCCCTTGCCAGCCTCACACAGCTTCGCTCGGGCACACCGTTCTCGCCCAGCTTCACCATTCCCAGCACCACGACCGACGCGAGCGGCGGAGTGGCATTTGGAACCCCCACGACTGGCTGGTATGCCACACGTCCGAACAAGGTGGGTGGCAAAGATCCATACGCCTTGCACAGCCAGCACGGACGGTATTTCGATGCGTCGGCCTTCGTCGCGCCGGATAACTTTACCTTTGGCAATGCCGGCCGCAACAGCCTGATTGGCCCCCCGGAGGTCGGCTTCGATCTGAGCCTGGAGAAGAAGACAACCGTGTATGAAGGAGCGCAGTTCCTGCTTCGCCTGGATGCCTTCAATGCGCTCAATCATCCGAACTTTGGAAACCCGTCGGCAAACATCTCCAACACAAGCTCCGCCGGTTTCATCACCTCGACCAACGGCAACCAGCCCAACCGCTCGCTGCAGATTGGCGGCAAGTTCGTGTTCTAAACGCGAGGAATGTGGACGCTTTCCAGCACGACGGATGGCGTCCACTTTCCACGTGGTCTCTTCACTCGAACCCGATCAAGCTCGATCGATCCCTGTGGAGTGCGAATGAGCATCAGTGACGAATGCCTTGAGAGCACATGGCTCTGGTGTGAACTTCTAACCCAGGGGAGCGCGGCGTCCGGCTGTCCAGCATGATGGACCGTGCGGCCGCCGTTCCGATTTCCCATCCCATCCTCATGGCCTGGCTCGATAGAGTTGGGCTGCGACTTAGAATGTCGCGAACGATTCCGTTTCAAGAGAGCACATGGCAAACTATCCAAGATCCGAAGCAATTCTGAGCCGCAATGCGCGTTTCATTCCTGGGGGCGTTGTCTCCACCAATCGGGCTGTCGATCCGCCGATCGTCTTCGAGAAGGCGGAAGGCGCGTGGATGTGGGACGTTGAGGGCAACAAGTACCTGGACTATCATGCGGCGTTCGGGCCGTATGTGCTGGGCCATGGTGATGCCTCTGTGAACGATGCGGTGCGCAAGGTGATCGACGACAAGCGCAGTCTGTTCGGGTCGGGGACGACGGAGCTTGAGGGCAGGCTGGGGGAGATTGTGTGTGGGGCAGTCCCGTTTGTCGACAGCATCCAGGTGTTGAATACGGGGAGTGAGGCGACGTACCAGGCGCTGCGGCTGGCGCGGGCGGCGACCGGGCGATCGCACATCATCAAGCCGCAGGGGGGATACCACGGCTGGCATAATGATGTGGCCTGCAACCTGATGACTCCGCTTGAGGTGGTCGGTAAGCGGCGTGTGGCGGAGGAGTATCCGTTTCTGCCGATCAGCGCGGGGATTCCAGAGGAGCATAGCAGGCTGGTGCATATCGTGAACTTCAACGATCTGGAGTCGGTCGAGGTGATGTGCCAGCGGTATCCGATCGCGGCTTTGATTACGGAGCCGATTCTGCAGAACATCGGTGTCGTTCATCCTCTGCCGGGATATCTGGAGGGGCTTCGGAGGCTTGCGGACCGGTATGGGTTCGTGCTGATCTTCGACGAGGTGAAGACGGGTTTTCGTCATGCGCTGGGGGGCTACTCCGCGATCAGCGGGGTTCATCCCGACCTGGTGGTCTATGGCAAGGCAATTGCGAACGGGTATCCGATTGCGGTGATCGCGGGCAAACGTGAGTTGATGGATTTGTTTATCTCTCCCGATGCGTCGAAGCGTGTGCTGCTGGCGGGGACGTACAACGCGCATCCGGTTCCGACGGCGGCGGCCATCGCGACCATCGAACGGCTGGCGGAGGACGACGGAGCTGTCTATCGGCATCTTGAGGCGCTTGGAGCGCGGATGCAGGTGGGGCTTGAGGAGATTCTGCGGAAGGACGGGACTGCCGCGGTGGTGGCGCGGCAGGGGTCGGCGTTCTGCTTGTACTTTATGGACCATTTGCCGGTGGATTGGCATGATGTCGCGGGCAACCATGATGCGGCGCTGGATGGACGGCTGCGCGAGATGCTGCTTTCGCATGGGGTTTATTTCTTTCAGCTCCCGATGAAGCAATGCTCGCTTTCGGCGGCGCATACGGAGGCGGATGTGGATGCGACACTGCTCGCGGTGGAGCGGTCGATGGCCGCGATTCTACAGCCGGTCGCGGGTTCGCTAAGCTAGGGTATGGATGAGATTCGGAGTGGAGCTGGGCATAGACCTTTTGTGCTGCAGGGCGGGATGCTTGCGGACGGGAGCGGTGAGCCGCTGCGTCGTGGGGACGTGGTGGTGGTCGATGGCCTGATCGGGATTTGGGGGGCTGAAGTTCCTGCGGGTGCGGAGATCTTCGATTGCTCGGGGCTGGTGGTGGCGCCGGGTTTTATCGATGCGCATAGTCATTCCGATCTGCAGGTTCTGGAAGGGCGCCGGGAGAAGCTGCTACAGGGTGTGACCTCGGAGGTGGTGGGGAACTGTGGCTTTTCTGCGTATCCGCAGGGAGCTCATGCGGGGGAGTTGCGGGCTTTTGCGAATGGCATTTTCTGCGGGGGGCAGGGGTGGGGGTGGGACTCGGCGGAGGGGTACTTCGCGGCGTTGCGGGGTGCGAAGGCGTTGGCCTCCGTCTACTCGCTGGTGGGGCATGGAAGCCTGCGGATCGCGGTGGCGGGGAACCGCATGGATGAGCTGCCGGAGGCGCAGATGGCTGCGATGGAGGCGATGCTGGGCGATGCGCTTGCCCAGGGTGCGACCGGCTTCTCGACGGGGCTGATGTACGCGCCTGGGTCCGGTGCGCCGCGTGGGGAGCTGGAGCGGCTTTGCGGCGTGGTCGCGAAGCAGGGCAAGATCTACTGCACGCATATGCGGGATTATGGCTATCACCTGCTGGAGGCGATCGATGAGCAGATCGCGCTGGCGGATGTGACCGGGTGCCGGTTGCAGATCTCGCATCTGCAGGCGGTTGGAAGGCCCAATCGCGATTTGAATGCGCGGGCGCTTGAGCAGATTGAAGAGGCGCATGTGCGGGGCGTCGACGTCGCGTTCGATTGTTATCCGTACATCGCGGGGAGCACTGTGATGACGCAGTTGCTGCCACAGTGGGCCCTGGAGGGCGGCATCGATGCGCTGCTGGGACGGTTGGCGAATGCGGTGGAACGTGGGCGGATTTCGACGGAGATGATCGCGGGGATGGCGAACGGGTGGGATGAGCTGCTGATCAGCGCCGTTGGCTCGGAGGCGAATGCTTCGACGGTGGGGAGGACGCTCGAGGAGCTTGGCGCATTGCGCGGGCAGGAGCCGGCGGATGTTGTCTTCGATCTGCTGACCGAGGAACGGGGGCAGGTGAATGTGCTTGAGTTCAATCAGAGTGAGGAGAACCTGCGGCGCAATCTGAATCATCCGCTGGCGATCATTATCAGCGATGGCTTCTATGTGAAGGGGCGACCTCATCCGCGTCTGCACGGAACGTTTCCGGAGCTGTTGGGGAACCTGTGCAGGGATCGCGGATGGATGACCGTCGAGACGGCTGTGCGGAAGATTACGGGGTTTCCGGCGGAGCGGTTCGGGATCAAAGACCGCGGCTATCTGCGTGAAGGGTATGTTGCGGATATTACGGTGTTCGATCCGCGGACGATTCGCAGCAGGGCGACGTATGAGGATCCGGCGCAGGCTCCCGAGGGGGTGCGCTGGGTGTTCAAGGGAGGACGGTCTCTGCTCGCGGCGGATCTTCGAGCAGGGTGATGATGAGGGTGCTGGAGAGGACGAGCGCGCCGCCGAGGGCTTCGACCAGGGTGATGCGTTCGTGCAGCCAGATGGCGGCGATGGGGACGCCGAAGAAGGCGATGAGGTAGTTGGAGAGAGCGGCCTGGATGGCGTCGATTGATTTGAGCGCCTTGAGGAAGAGGATCATCGACAGGGTGGTGTGGAAGAGCATGAGCATGGTGAGGCCGGCCCAGGTGGTGAGGGTGAAGTGGGGCAGGTTGTGGAAGCTCTGGCGCTCGAGCGTGACGACGAAGGGGGTCATGAGGGCGGTGAGTCCGACGTAGGTCCAGAAGAGCATCTCCATGGGAGAGTGCCACTCGAGGGCGGCCTTGCCGTAGGAGTTGTAGAAGGAGCTTCCGAGGATGGCGCCGAAGACGAGGAGGTTGCCGAGGAGCTGGGTGCGATCGAAGCGAACGCTGTGGACGTCGAGGCCAGAGCAGAGGGCGACGCCGAAGAGTGCAAGGGCGAAGCTGAGCCAGCGGACGCGGGTCATCTTCTCTTTGAGGAAGATGACGGCGAAGATGGCGGTGGTGACGGGCAGGGTGAGGGTGAGGAGTGCGGCGTTGCTCGCCAGGGTGAGACGGGTGCCCCAGGTCATGAAGAGCTGGCCGGGGATGACGCCGAGGAGGCAAAGGACGAGATAGATCAGGAAGAGGTTGGGGCGCTTCTTTCCGGCGCCGAGGGGAGTGGTTCCCCGGTTCCGTTTGCGCTCGGCGCGGACGAACGGATAAAGAACGGCGAGGGAGATGGCGGTGGGGAACCAGACGGTGAAGAGCGGGCCGGCCTGATCCTGGACAAGCTTGATGCAGGTGAACTGGAGCGCCCACATGAGATTGCAGGAGAAGAGGAGAACCCAGGAGATGAGCTTGGTCTGGGACTGCGGCGGGTTGGCGGTGGAGGTGGTCATGGGTTCGCTGGGTTATCGTGTGGGGGTGTATTTTTCGGCTAGAGTTCGCATGGCGTGAGTGAACTCGGTCCAGTCGCGCTCCCATTGGGCGGCGGAGGCTTTCGTATAGGGATAGAAGCCCTTGGCGTTGGCGATGCCGAGGGACCCTTTCCTGACGGCGCGCTGCATGAGGTCGGGGACAGAGGTGCTGGTGGAGAGTTCGGGAAGCAGACCCTCCATCACGGTGGCGTAGGCTGGGATGCCGGTGAGATCCATCCAGCGAAAGGGGCCGGCGAGGAGGGCCCACCAGCCGATGTCGTTGCGGAAGGAACGGTCGACGGTTTCGATGTCCGCGATGCCGGATTCGACCAGGTGACAGGCTTCGCGGATCATGGCGTACATGAGCCGGTTCGAGAGGAAGCCGCGGATGTCCTGCTTGAGCACGGCGGGCTCTTTGCCGCAGGAGAGCCCGAAGCGGAGGGCTTTGCTGACGGTTGTGCGGGTGGTCAGTTTGCCGGGGATGATCTCGAGGTAGCGCATGATCTGGGCGGGCTCGCCCCAATGCATGCCGATGATGCGGCCGGGTCTTCTGAGTCCGCGTTGGAGGAGCGAGATGGGCAGGCTGGAGGTGTTGGAGGCGAGGACGGTGCGGGCGGGGACGATTGCTTCCAGTTCGGTGAAGATGGAACGCTTGAGGGCGAGGTCTTCGCGGACGCATTCGATGACGAGCTCGCAGGATTTGAAATCACCCAGGCACGAAGCGAAGTGGAGACGAGACTTCCAGGTGCGTAACGATTCTGCGGAGATGAGCTTGCGGCGCTTCATCTCGGACAGGGCGGCGGCGATGTGCATGATGGTGGCCGCCGCCTTTTTGGGGTCGGAGTCGTAGCCTGTGACCACGTGTCCGTGAGCGAGCAGGCAGGTGGCGATCCCCTGGCCCATGAGGCCGAGGCCGACGATGCCAATCTTGCTGCACGAGGCTTTGGGCCTATTTGGCATGGAAGAGTTGATGACCTCATTGTTCGGTGACGCGGCCGCCGCGTCAAGTCGCGAGAGATGGGCGGGTCCGGGAGCGTCCAGCATGATGGACAGCCCGGCGTGGCTGAATTGGCGATGCGCGGTCAGGAAGGTTATGGTAACTCTAACCGCAACACAGAGGAGACGAGCGATGGCGTTGATCCAGGTCAGGAATCCGAAGAAGAAGGCGAGCACGGGAGCGTATTCGGATGGTGTGATTGTGGACGGATGGTTGTACGTGAGCGGGCAGGGTCCGATCGATGTGGCAACCGGCAAGGCCGTGTCTGGCACCATTGAGGAAGAGGTGCGGCTGACGCTCGAGAACATGGGGGATGTGCTGCGGGCAGGCGGATGCGCTTATGAGGATGTTGTCCGGTGTACGGTTCATCTGACGGATATTGAGAACTTCGCGCGCTTCAACGAGGTTTACCAGGAGTTTTTCGAGGGGGTGTTGCCGACTCGTACGACGGTGCAGTCGATGCTCGGCCTGGGAATCAAGGTGGAGATTGATGCGATTGCGAGAATTCCTTCGGCGGAAGGCGGCGATGGGCGATAGGTCGGGAGTCTGGAGGATCGGGGTTGGACGACGAGTCATCACGCCTCCGCTGGGAAGCGAGATGGCAGGCTTCGATGCGCGGAAGGGTTTGTCGACCACGGTTCACGATGATCTGCACGCTCGTTCGCTGGTGTTTGATGATGGTCGGGTTCAGGTTGTGCTGGTCAGTGTCGAAGTGATTGCGGTGTCGGCGGAGTTTGCTTTGAGGGTTAGAAGGCGTGTTGAGGAAGAGACTGGAATTCCCGCGGCCCAGGTCTTTCTTTGTGCAACTCATACGCATTGCGGGCCGGTGACGATGAACCACTTCTTCAACCAAGGGCAGTCTCTGGACGAGGTGTACCTTGCGTCGCTCGGAGATGCGATTGTCGCGGCCGTGAGAGAGGCGCATGCAGAAAGGAAGCCACGGACCCTGAAGACCGGGTTGGTGCCGTGCGATGGGATTGCGAAGAATCGGCGTACGGGCGATGGGCTACCGGTCGATCCTTGTGCCGGAGTGTTGTTGGTGGAAGAGGTGGACGGGCGGGCGGTGGCGTTGGCAGTGAACTATGCGTGCCACACGACGGTGCTGGGGCCGAATACGCTGAGTGTCACCCAGGACTTTCCCTTCTACACGCTTGCCAGATTGAAGGAGGCGCTCGGGGTGGACGTCGAGGCGATGTACTTCAATGGGGCGGAAGGCGACCTGAGCATCGGCCACAAGAGCGACTTGAGTGCGGTCGGGATTGTCGATGATTTTCGGACTTTCGAGACGGCTCGGCGGCTTGGGGAGAGGCTTGCCGATGCGGTACTTCTGGGGATGCCGCGGCTTACCGAGGAAGTGGCTGAGATTGCAGTGCTGGGGCGAGTTGTGTCGCTGCCGCTGAAGTCTTACGAGATGCTGCCGGTGATGACGGCGGCGCGGGAAGAGATGCGGCTTCAGGTGACTCCGGATCTGGCGGGCAAGGAGATGGTCGCGGCGAAGCAGAGATATCTCTTTGCGCGGATCGAGGAGTATTACGCGAAGCTGTATGAAGAGTTGAACGAGCCGGAGCCAAAGCATTTACGGGTGGAGTGTTCGGCGATTCGGTTGGGGAGCTTGTTCCTGCTGACTCTTCCGGGTGAGGTCTTTGTGCGGATCGCTCTGGAGATGCGGGCGGCGGCACCTTCGTTGAAGATGCTTTTTCTTGGATTGACCAATGACTATATCGGCTATGTTCCGGATGAGTTTGCGACGGCGGGAGCAGGGTATGAGGTGGTTGCATCGCGTGTTCCATGGCAGGCAGGGGTCGCATTTCAGACTGCTGCTGCTGAGCTTCTGGATAGCGTACAGGTCGGGCGAAAGGTTGCGGCGGAATGAGCGGAAAGCTTCGCGTCGGGGTGATCGGCGCAGGGATCATGGGGCAGCAGTACATCCGGATATACCAGGATCATCCTTATTGCAAGGTTGAGGTTGTCGCGGCGCGTCATATGGAGAAGGCTGATGAGGTGGCGCGGCGCTTTGCTGTTCCATCTGCCACAGACGACTGGAGGACGATTACGGAGTCGGACGCGGTGGATGCGGTGTGTGTCGCGCTGCCCGACGATCAGCACTTCGCTGCGGCTGCGAGCGCTCTGCGGCATGGGAAGCATGTCCTGATCGAGAAGCCGATGACGACGGATCTGCGCGAGGCCGATGAGTTGGTGCTGCTCGCGGAACGGACGGGGTTGAAGGTACAGGTGGCGTTCAACCATCGCTGGCTGGCTCCGTATCACCAGGGCAAGGTGTCGATTGCGGCGGGAGAGATCGGTGCTCCGCTGTGCGCTTACGCGCGCAAGAACGATACGATCTTTGTACCGACGGAGTATATCGATTGGGCGAATAAGACGACCCCGGCGTGGTTCCTCAGTTGCCACGATATCGACCTGGTGAACTGGTTCTTCGACAGTGAACCGGCGGAGGCGCGAGCGTGGGGTGTGAAACGTGTGCTCGTGGCGCGTGGCATCGATACCTATGACATGATCCAGGCACAGGTTCGATATACGAATGGCGCGATGGCTACGTTTGAGTCGGGATGGATTCATCCGAACACCTTCCCGACGATGGTCGACAGCTTTATCGGCGTGGTGGGTGAGCATGGGCATCTGCACTTCGACCGCAAGCGAGAGAGTCTCGAGATGAGTACACCGACGAGATTCACCTTTCCGAAGACCTTTCTTTCGAACGATATCTTTGGGACTCTGCGGGGCGCGTTCCCGTCGTGCCTGGATGACTTCATTCAATCGATCCGCAAGGATCTACCGACGAGTGTGGGCGTTCGGGATGGGCGGCGCGTGACGGCCGTGTTGACTGCGATTCATGAATCCCTGGTGACGGGTGCGGGTGTTGCTGTAAAGGCGTTGGCGGATGAAGGAGCGATATGAAGACTGAGCGCTATGCCCGATCGATTGCAGACCTGGAACGGGCGAAGAAGACACTGGCTGGCGGTGTAAGCAGCAGCGTGCGGGGCGGGGATAAACCGTTCCCGTTGTACTTCGACCGGGGCGAAGGATCGCACTTGTGGGATGTGGATGGAAATGAATACATCGACTATGTGCTTGGGCGCGGACCGCTACTGCTTGGGCACTCACATGCGGAGGTCATCGACGCCACGTGTGCGCAGTTGAGACGCGGTCAGATCTATGCCGCGCAACATGAACTGGAGTTCGAACTCTCGGAGCGGGTCACTCGGATTGTTCCAGGAGCCGACCTGGTGCGCTTTGGAATCTCAGGCTCGGAGGCGGTTCATGCCGCGCTGCGTCTGGCCAGGGCCGCTACGGGCAGGCAGACGGTGATCAAGTTTGAAGGGCAGTACCATGGCTGGCTCGACAATATCCTGTATAGCCTGTCGCCTGATCCGTTGAAGGCTGGCGACGAGAGCGAACCCGCGACGCTGCCGGAGTCGGCTGGTCAGTTCAGTGGGGCGGACAGTCATGTCGTGGTGCTTCCATGGAATGATGCCGCGGTGCTCGAGAGATATCTCTCTCTGCATTCAGGGGAGATTGCCGCGGTGATTACAGAGCCCGTGATGTGCAATACGGCAGTGATTCCGCCGCGGGAGGGATACCTGGAGGCGATGCGCGAACTGTGCACGCGTCATGATGTGGTGCTGATCTTCGATGAGGTGATTACGGGCTTTCGACTTTCGCTTGCGGGAGCCCAGGGTCGCTTTGGAGTAGAGCCTGACCTGACGATCTTCGGGAAGGCCATCGCCAATGGGATGCCGATCAGTTGTCTAGCCGGCAAAGAACGCTACATGGGCCTGATTGCGGCAGGGAAGGTTGGGCATGGTGGCACGTATAACAGCATTCCTCCCGCTGTCGCAGGGGCGGTGGCGACGTTGGATGCGCTGGAACGGGATGGTGCGGCGGTCTATGCGCGGATAGAGCACATTGGAACGATGCTGATGGATGGTATCCGCAGGATTGCAGAGAGGCTTTCCGTGCCCATTGTGGTGCAGGGGTACGGCTCTATCTTCTATGTGGGGTTTCCATACGACGCGAGTGCGCTCGCCGATGGACAGGCGGTGTATGACTATCGCTCTTCGCTGGCGATGAACCAGGAACTCTATACGCAATTTGTCAGTGCGATGGTTGACCGTGGGGTGCGACTCATCCCACGCGGAAACTGGTTTCTTTCAAGCGCACACAGCGAAGCGGATGTGGAGGCGACGCTTCGTGCCGTGGAGGACGTTCTCGGCAGCGTGATTGCCCCTCTGCTCAAAGGTGCGGTGACCGTATGAAGCTTGGCGTTGCGAGAGTGGGAGGGCGCTCGTTCGTGGCTGCGCCTGTCAGGGGTGGGATTGTCGATCTCTCTACGACTACGGGTGATGTGGATTTGCTGGCGATGATTCGGGGTTGGGATCATTGGCAACCGCTTGTTGAGGATGCGCTGAACGGGAACCTGGCTACGACGGAGGGCGCGGTCTGGCAGTGTCCACTGCCTAACCCGCCGAAGTTCCTGTTTCTGGCCGGAAACTTCAGGGCTCATGTCGTTGAGTCGGGATTCGAAGCCGCGCCGGAGGAGAACCTGACTCCTCAATTTTTTATGAAGCCGTCCACTGCGATCATCGGACCAACGGATGATATTCCATTGGTGGCCGCGAATAGAGCCCTTGATTACGAGGCGGAGATGGCTGTTGTGATTGGATCGCGCATTCGCAATGCGACGATTGAGAATGCCATGGAGGCGGTCTGGGGATATACGGTTGTGAACGATGTCTCGGAGCGGAAGCTTAACGATGGCATGGCGGGCAGGAAGATGCGTTCGAACGATGTCTTCTTTGATTGGCTGGTGGGCAAGTGGTTTGACGGATCGACGCCGATGGGACCCTGGCTGGCAACGGCGGATGAGATCTCGGAAGAGATGACGGTGCGGGCGAAGCTGAACGGAGAGATCGTGCAGGACGCACCCTTGTCGCTGATGATTCATACGGTCGGTGAAGCAATTGTCTATATCTCCAAGGTGCTGACTCTGGAGCCGGGAGATGTGATCGCGATGGGGACGCCGGCGGGTGTAGGCATGGCCCGAGGGCGCCTGCTGCAGGAAGGCGACGTGATTCAATGTGAGGTCAGCGGCATTGGGGCGTTGCGCAATCGAGTCCGGCGGATATGAGAGGCGGGCGGATCGCTTTGCTTGCTGCCTATGGGGCGATGATCCTCGCGTGTTCGGTGCCGGCCCTGGCGTGGGATCGGCTGGGACCGTTTGAGTATCGAAGTCACTTCGAGCCCAATCCTGGGGCGTCTCCGCAGTCTGGCTCACGGGATGGGTGGGAGAGCTATCCGCTCGCCGAGGATGCGGGATACGATCCTACGATCAACCCCGAGACGGAGGGAGGTCGGAGCTCGATCGTTCGGGAGATGGCGCCAACGCAGGACGGGGATTTCCAGCTAGGCTTTATTCGGCGCATGCATATGGTGACGGTGGAAGGTTCATCGTTCTCGGTCCGTCTCTGCTACCCGTCGGCTAACGGGGATACGCCAATCGTTGTCTCCGTCTTTCGCGGGGTACGGGAAGAGCGTATCCGTGGGGTTCTGCATGGGCGAGGATGGGAAGAGATTCGTCTGCCGGTGCAGGGGTCCGCGGAGTTGGTCTCCGCGCTCGCCGTTACAGCAGATGTCACGGGGGCGGTTCGCGGAAGAGTAGAGCGTCTTCTGATGACGGACGTTCGCTTGAAGGGGCTTGGGGTTCGCCGCATCGAGATGGATGCGCCAGACTCTCTTTGGGATGCGACGCGTGAGTTTTACTACGTGAGACGGGCTTTCTATCCGGGCGAGGATCTGGTTGCGCGAATGAGATCGCAAGGCCGCGGCGATGCCGCCTGGGAGTTGCTCTCTCCCGAGGGAGCGCGGGTGGCGCAGGGGAAGGGTTATGGAGTCCGGTACCACTTTGCCATGACGGATGCGCCGGGTCTGTGGACGTTGCATCTTTCGGACCCCGAAGCTACGACGACTGCTATGCTCCTGGTGCGTCGGAGGGACTCGGGCGGATTGCTCTTCGCGAAGGCACCGACGATCTCGGATGAGTTGCTTCTTATCGTGCGGAAACGGCAGGAACAACTGCGGGCGATCACGCATGTTGAGACGGGCATGAATATAGAGCAGATGGATTCGCATTGGCTGCTCGCTGGCTTGTCTTCCTATTTTGCGATTGTGTCGAATTCGGCTGAGTTGGCGATGCTGGATGCGGTCGACTTCCGGACGACTGGAAGTCGCAAGTCGCTGGAGGAGTCGCAGTCGCTCCTCGAAGGGATTGCGAAGTGGCCGGAGTGGACGCATCCGTGGTTTCCTGCGCATGGATATCACAGCTATTATCCCGTGGGGCTGATGACGAAGGACGTTGTGGTGGCTGAGCAGTTTCTTGGAGACGCGTGTCCGCCTGAGCTGGGACGGAGGCTCGCCGCGAGTTTGATGGAACGCTCCGTGAAGCCTGTCTATGAAGAGTATGTGCTCGAGGACAGGCTGCAGTTCAACACAAGCAACTGGATTGGGAATACGGTGGGTGGTGCGCTGTTGGCCGCGTTGCAGAGCGAGGATCCGGATGCTGCGGGATACGCGATTGGGTTGTATGTCAAAGATCGCGATCACATTTCGTCGACGTACACGAAAGATGGTAGCTACGGCGAAGGGGTGAGCTACGAGAAGTTCGATCTTGGTATGACATCGCTTGTCGCTGAGGTGGCTCGTCGAGTGCTTGGGGACTCGCTCGACGAGCGGCTGGCGGGGAGTGAGATTTACATGCAGTACGCATCCTACGGCGGGGAGGGGTTTCTGGACTATGGCGATAGTCATGGCGAAGTGGCGCCCTCGAATGTGTTCGCGTACATGGCTTCTCACAATCGATCCGATTCGTTGTCGGACTTTTACTTCCGTCATCTGGGTGCGGGCGACACAGAGCTTGTGAGCCGCATTCTATGGGAGTCCAAGATTGACCGACGGGAAACGCATTCCGCTCCACCGGTCGACACGTCCAGGCTGTTCGCGGCGCGGGGCATCGTGGTGCTGCGGGACGGATGGGGTCCGGCGGCTACGGTCGTAACGATGCGTGCGGGCGCGAACTACAACCACAACCATGCGGACCAGGGAAGCATCTTCTTCGCTCATGGGGGCACCCTCTGGCTTGGGGAAGCGGGGTATGCGGATTACTACAAAGACCCCTCGTATCCTACCTACAATATTCAGGCGATTGGCCATAACACGTTGCTCGTCGACGACGACGAGGCGAGTCAAAGCCTGCCGGGAAACAGCGTCTTCGGGGTGGCACCACGGTTTGAGCGATGCCTGATCGGCGCGGCAGCCTCGCTTGTCCAGGCGGACCTTACGTCTGTTTACCGCGGCAAGCTGAAGGCCTATACGAGGACACTGTTCTTTCGCGAGGGCGGTCCGCTTGTGGTGATCGATCAGGTCCGTTCCGACGCGTCGCATCGGTTCACGCAGGTCTGGCATCCGAAGACGTCAATCAATGAGTTCGATGAAGGGGCTCATGTATTCCAGCTTGCGGATGGCGCAGGTCACGCGAAGGTGGATGTTCAGTCATTTTCTACGGCTCCGATTCATTCGCGGAAGGGCGTGTCGCCCATGCCACTTGCTCTCTACGAACGGGCGGAGCGCGAGATGGTGGATCGGCCGCTTGAGGTAAGAGTTTCAACTGCGACCCCTCAGAAGCAGGCGTCGATCGTGACACTCGTGCGACCACTCGATGAGAGCAACCACCGGCGGTCGGATGTTGAATGGAAGCAGATGGCGGATGGGTTCTTGATCAAGACTTCGGAGTGGGCTGTTCGGGTCGAGGACCATCCTGTATCGCGAGCTTCTGGAACGCTGGGTCAGGGATCGATCTTAGCCTCGTGGACAGACGGAGCGCTTCTTCTGAATGGCTACGAGTATGAGAGCGTTGGAGGAGGAGAGGCAATCACGTTTGACCATCCGGTGGACATGCAATT
>JAMFSC010000248.1 GCA_026225095.1 bacterium | reverse complement strand
TCAAGGTGCGGCATATCCTGATCGCGGTTCCGGCAGGGTCGGATGCGAAGACGGATGCGGCGGCAAAGGCCAAGGCGGCGGACCTGCTGAAGCAGATCAAGGCGGGCGGAAACTTCGCCGATCTGGCTGCAAAGAACTCGGATGACCCGGGCAGCAAGACGCAGGGTGGAGAGCTGGGATGGCTCGAGCGGGGCAAGACGGTTCCGGAGTTCGACAAGACGGCGTTCACGCTGGCTCCCGGACAGACCTCGGACCTGGTGAAGACGCAGTTCGGATACCACATCCTACAGGTTGAAGAGAAGAAGACGGCGCACACGCGGCCTCTGGATGAGGTCAAGGCGGAGATCGTTCCGGTGATCGGGCAGACGAAGCTCGGGTCGGCGGAGCAGAGCTATGCACAGCAGCTGGCTGCGGAGGCGCAGAAGAATGGCGTCGACAAGACGGCGGCGGCCCATGGTCTTCATGCGGTCACGACGGACTATGTGGGCCGGGATGGCGTGATCGGCGGGCTGGCGGATGCGGCTTCGCTGCTGTCGCAGGCGTTTACGGCGGCCAAGGGTGCGGCTCCGCAGAGTGTTTCGACTGGCGATGGATATGCGGTGTTCCAGGTGGTGGATGTGAAGGCGGCTCATGCTCCGGCGTTCGAGGAGTACAAGACGCAGATCGCCAATGACTACAAGCAGCAGCAGGTTCCTCAGATGCTGAATGCGCAGTTGAAGAAGCTGGATGACCGGGCGAAGGTTCTGAACGACCTGCGCAAGGCCGCGGCGGAGATGAACATTCCGGTGAAGACGAGCGATCTGGTCGGCAAGGACGGGCAGGTTCCCGATGTGGGAGCGATGAGCGGCGAGGCATCGGTCGCGTTCTCGCTGCCGAAGGGCGGGATCTCGGGCCCGATCAACGCGGGCCGCACGGGAGTGGTGTTGAGCGTCGTCGACAAGCAGGAGCCGACGGCGGACGACATCGCCAAGAACTTTGGCGCGACCCGCGACCAGTTGCTGAACGAGCAGCATGAGGAGATCTTCCGGGTTTACCTGGGGACTTTGACGGACCTGTATACGAAGAAGGGTGCGATCCGGTATTCGCGGAAGCAGCCTGCGGGAGCGGTCAGCCCGTTTGGAAGCTAGGTTCCAGAAGCGGGACTTTCAGAAGCGGGACAAAGGCCTGCTGTTTGCCCGAAAGGGTGAGCGGCGGGCCTTTTGTTTTGCCCGGGTAAAGGGTACGGTGAGGTTGGAGACCGCATCTCACGTGGGGTAGGAGAGGAATGGACCATGGCAATGGATGGATTGGAACGTCAGTCGGGGATTCTGCTGCATGTCACCTCGTTGCCCTCGCATGGGGGCGTGGGAGATTTTGGCCCGGCGGCGTATGCGTTTGTTGACTTTCTGGCGGCGGCGAAACAGAGGATGTGGCAGGTCTTGCCGCTCAGTCCGACGGGGTATGGAAGCTCGCCCTACTCGGCGCTGTCGGCGTTTGCGGGGAACCCGATCCTGATCAGCCTGGAACGGCTGGCTCAGGATGGGTGGGTCGCTTGGGAGAAGCTGAACGATCTGCCTGGGGCGGATGGTCCGGCGGACTTTGAGGGAGCGTTCGACAAGAAGCTCCCGCTGATCGTCGAGGCAGCGACGAACTTCCTGGCGAATGCTTCGATCGAGGAGCGGGCGCGCTTCCAGAAGTTCTGCCAGGACAACATCGCGTGGCTTCCGGATTACGCGATGTTCAACGTGCTGCGCAAGAAGTACGAGTACAGAAGCTGGAACGAGTGGCCGGTCGAACACGCGCAGCGAAAGGCCGATGCGATGACGGCGGTGCTGAGCGAGCATGGGCCGGAGCTTGCGGTGGAGCAGGCGATCCAGTTCTTCTTTAGCGAACAGTGGTGTTCGCTGCGGTCTTATTGCGCGGAGCGGAAGATCCATATCCTGGGCGATGTGGCCATCTTCGTCAACTATGACAGCGCGGATGTGTGGACGAATCCGGAGATCTTCGAGCTGGACGAACAGCGGAACCCGATCCGGGTTTCGGGGGTTCCGCCGGACTACTTCTCGGCGACGGGACAACGGTGGGGTAATCCGCTGTACAAGTGGGGGCTGCTGCGGGAGCGCGGATTCGACTGGTGGGTGGCGCGGATTCGGCGGTCGCTGACGTTGTATGACGTGATTCGGCTGGATCACTTCCGCGGCTTCGAGGCCTTCTGGTCGATCGACGCGAAGGAAGAGACGGCGATGAACGGGCAGTGGGTGAAGGCCCCGGGGTATGAGCTGTTTACGCGCCTGAAAGAAGTCTTTGGGAACCTGCCGTTTGTCGCTGAGGACCTTGGGGTGATTACTCCGGAGGTCGACGAACTGCGCGAGCGGTTCGGGATGCCGGGGATGCGGATCCTCCAGTTCGGATTTGCCGAGCGTGGCGGGCATATGTACCTCCCGCACCGGATGGTTCCAAACACGGTCGCCTACACCGGAACCCATGACAACAACACGACGCTGGGGTGGTGGCTGGATGACGCGAACGACACGGAGCGGCGGAACGCACAGACTTATCTCCAGACGATCAACCACCCGGCGGAGATTGTCTGGGCGATGATCCGGGCAGCGGCACGGTCGGTGGCGAATCTCTGCGTCTTTCCTTTGCAGGATGTCCTTCACCTCGGAAGCGAGGCGCGGATGAACACTCCGGCGGGAGCAGGGGTGCAGTGGGGCTGGCGGTATCATCCGACGGCGCTGCATCCGGACTTTGCCTCGCAGCTTGCGTTGCTGATGGAGATGACCGACCGGGACGGATACGAGGCGCCGAAGGAGGGTCCGGAGGCGGCGGGAAAGCCGACCGATGAGGCCCATCTGCGCAGCGAACTGGGGGCTGCGGTTTAAAGAGCGTTCATCCGGACGCTCTCGCTGCAAAAACCGCGACCGCTGTCCAGTTTTACCTTGCAACGGCCCATCTTCTGCACGCTGAAAATCACCTGCCAGATGCATCCGGCAGGGCACTTCCCTTCCCTTCGGCCAGGTCGCGGCTTCAGTTTGGGAATGGATTTCGCGGGGCGCGCGCGGGTTGGGGCGAGGGCGTTTAGACTGGTGGTGCAAGCAAATGAACAGGAGTACGAATGCCTCTTTCCGGTGAAGCAATCCGCACGATGAACTACGTTGACGATATCTCCGTGACCCTGCGCCGCATCCTCGCGGTGCTGCCCTCTCTGACCGAGGAGGAGCGGCAGCGCGTGGCAGAACACATCAAGGCCGCCGATCCCAGCTACGACAGCGTGTTGAAGTCGATCGAAGTGGTCGTGAAGTAAATGCCCGGCGCGCCGACCCCGTCCGCGATTCGGGTGATTGCGGTGATCGGGGCGGGGTCGGCGGGGCGGAGGTTTGCGCTGGTGTGCGCGGCAGCCGGGTTCAACGTGGTGCTGGAGGACGTGATGCCGGCGAACCTGCGGCGGGCGGAGGGCGAGTACTTGGCCATGACGTCCGCTTCGGGGCAGCTTTCGGTGGCCCTGACCGTCGAGGCGGCAGTGGAGCGGGCCGACCTGGCGATCGATTTCGTTCCGGATGAGTTGGAGTCGAAGCTCGAGATCTTCAGCCTGATGGACAGGATGGCTCCGCCGCGGACCATCTTTTTGACTCCAAGCGATGCTCTGAGCATTACGGATCTTGCTTCCTGTGTTTACAGACCGGAGCGATGCTTTGCGGTGCGGGGAGATTTGGTGGGTGGGACGGTGCGTTTGCTTTATCCGGAGGCGCGCTCGGCGGAGGCACTGGCGGGAGTGGAGGGATTTCTGCGGCGGCTCGGGCTTTCCGTGGGAACGGAGATGGACCCGGATGTGCCGATGCTGGTGAAGAATCTGGGCTGAAGCGAAGGCACGCGGATCACTCGTTGCGTAGAGCCACCATCGGCTCGACTCCTGCGGCGCGGCGGGCCGGGATGACGGAGGCGACGACGGCTGCCAGGGCGAGCAAGAGGGTGGTGAAGCCAAGCATGATGGGGTCCCAGGGTTTCACCCCGAAGAGCTGGTCTTTCATGAGCTTGCCGGCCAGGACCGCCGAGGGGATGCCGATCGCGAGACCGATTCCAACCTGGGTGAAGGCGGTTCGGAGCACCATCCGGACCACGCGCAGGCGATCTGCGCCGAGTGCCATGCGGATGCCGATCTCGCTGGTTCGCTGCTCCACCATATAGGCCATGACGCCGTAGAGCCCGACGGCGGCCAGGAGCAGGCCGAGGACGCCGAAGAGGGTTGTGAGGGTCGCGATCATGTTTTGCTGCTGGAAGTCGTCGCGGAGGATCTCGGTGTAGGGGTCGACGCCGTAGAGGACGAGATTGGGATCGACGTCGGCCAATGCCTTGCGCACGCGCTGGTCGAGGGCGGGTGGATTTCCTGGGGCCCAGAGGATGATGTTGTAGAGGTAGTGGGACCAGATTTCGCCACTGCGAGCGGCGGGGTCGTCGTAATCGACGGTCTGGGTTTCGGGCAGCCAGAACATGGGTTTTACCGGGTCCTTGTAGTCGTAGGTCAGATA
>JAMFSC010000247.1 GCA_026225095.1 bacterium | reverse complement strand
GGGTCTCAGCTTCTAATAAAGTGGTATGAAATCTCAGTTTTTTTCGAGTTTCCTTCATCCATTGTTTTCTAAAAGGGTTAGCTGGCAACAATCTAAAATTCCCAATGTTTCACCAGAAGCTTTTTGTGCGCAGAATGTGGGCCGTTGCATGGAAAAACCGGACAGCGGGAGCTGATTCGAAAGTGGTCTGCTCTGGTGCGTTTATCGCGCGGCTGAAGTCCGTCGGGGAACCCTGAGCCGGTTCGCAGTACGGCACGCGGATCCCGGGCCAAGGCTCTTATGGGGCGGGCCTTCGACCTTGAAAGCCACAGTGACCGGAAACCACAGCAACCAGAGAGATGCTCTAGCTGTAGAGGGTTGGGGAAGACGCGCTCCGCCTTTTACAACCAATACCAAAATACCCACAGCAACAAAAAGAAGGCCAACCGCTTCCGGCTGGCCTTCTCCCAGGTCACTGATTCGAAGATTTGGTGCGGAGGAGGGGACTTGAACCCCTATGCCTTGCGGCGCTAGCACCTCAAGCTAGTGCGTCTGCCAATTTCGCCACCTCCGCTTGATACGGCTGCACAAAAACGGTGCAGAACTGACGAATCGTTGTTTGATCCGAAGTTGAGTATAGCACCGAGATGACAGCTTGTGGCGACTGGCCCGGTACGACCGTACGACCGGGCGCAAGCACACGGCCCTCGGGATCAATGACCCTCGTTCGGCTTTATACTGGGAGCGGAGCGACGGCCCCGCTTGTTCCGGTATCAACGTCCTCTCTTAGGAGTTTCATGGCTGCACTCATCGAAGCAATTAATGTCAAGCGCAAGATTGTCTTCGAACACGAAGAGATTCCGTACCTCTGCCTCGACTCTGATATCAGCACTCCCACCGCTCGTGGAGGCCAGACGCTCGTGCGCCTCAAGATGCGCAACCTGTTGACCAGCGCCGTCTTCGAAAAGACCTTCAAGGCGAACGACCGATTCAAGGAGCCCGATCTCCAGCTCGTCCCTGCCTCCTACCTGTACTCGGACAACGATGGCTCCCACTTCCTTGACCAGGAGAGCTTCGAGACGCTCACCCTCTCCCAGTCCATGCTTGGAGATGCCCTCGACTACCTTCTCGAAGGCGCCATCATTCAACTTCACCTCTACAACGGCAATCCCATTGGGCTTCAACTTCCACAGTTCGTCGATCTCAGCGTGGCATATACCGAACCCGGCGTCCGCGGCGACTCGTCGAGCGGGAGCGTCACCAAAACGGCCAAACTGGAGACTGGCCTTGAAATCCGTGTACCGCTATTCATCAAAGAGGGCGAGAAGGTCAGAATCTCTACAGAAGCCCGCGAGTTCGCCGGACGAGCATAGAAATCCCTTGCCGGCGGCACGCAACAGCACCCCAGCCTCCGAAGCGTCCGAATCTCCGACGGAGGCAAGATCCTCTTCGACGGATGCGGCAGCGATCACCGCGCTGGCGTTCTCTTCCCCGCCCCGTAACCTTCCCCATGGAAGGACCCCGCATCCGACCACGTCTGACCCATGCGGGGATCCTTCATCAGGTACGAACTACCAGCGGTCATGCACCAGTGGCCGAATCTCCCGGTCGTAGATCGCCTTCACCTTCTTCATCGCTTCAGCAGAGATCTCCGGCAGATCGGACGCCCGCGCATTATCGGCTACCTGTTCCGGACGCTTGCCCCCTGGAATCGCACAGGTCACTGAGTCAAACATCAGGATCCAGCGCAGCGCGAACTGGCTCATGCTCACGCCCTCCGGAACCAGACCTCGAATCTCCTCCACCGCCTCGAGCGCCACATCGTAGTCGACTCCGGAGAACGTCTCCCCCATATCGAACGCCTCGCCCTTCCTGTTGAAGTTGCGATGATCGTCCTTGGCAAACTCCGTATCCTTCTTGAACTTCCCGGTCAGAAGCCCGCTCGCCAGCGGAACCCTCGCCAGAATCCCCACATGCTTCTTCTTCGCCTGATCGAAGAACAGCTCCGCCGGCCGCTGCCGAAAGCAGTTGAAGATGATCTGCACCGACTGAACGTTCGGATACTCGATCGCCTTCAACGCCTCCTCCACTCGCTCCACGCTCACCCCGTAGAACTTGATCTTTCCCTCCGTGACGAAGTCGTCCAGCATCCCGAACAGCTCCGGATGATAGTAAGCGTCGGTCGGCGGACAGTGCAGTTGCAGCAGATCCAGCGCGTCCACCTTCAGGTTCCGCAGATTCTCTTCAATCCATCCTGTGAGATTCTCCTTCGAATAGCCTTCGACGGTCTGCTTCGGAAGCTTCCGCCCCGCCTTGGTCGCGACGATGATCTCGTTCTTCCGAGAGGCTTTCAACTGAGCAATCAGCCGTTCACTCCGCCCCTGACCATAGACATCCGCCGTATCGAGGAAGTTGATGCCCTCGTCCACCGCCTTGTTCAAAGCCGCCAGCGATTCATCGTCGGACACATCGCCCCACGCTCCACCAATCGCCCATGCCCCGAAGCTGACATCCGAAACCGACCATCCCGTCCTGCCCAGTGCACGATATTTCATCCCGCCATCATACCGAATCAGCCTCCCCACCCACACTGCGATCTCCGGCGTATAAGATGGACGCGCACTTCAAGGAGGACCAATGCGACGCCTCATCGCCTGCCTTCTGCTCGTGTCAGCGTCAAACGCCAGCGCCCGGCAGGCCCCGCCATTACCCAGGCAGGCCGCCGCCGTCAAGCAGAAGGTCGATCACCTCTCCCCCGACGCCCCGATCAGCGTCCTCCGGGTCCGTGGCCCGGAGGAGTACGGCAAATTCCTCTCCAACAACCAGGAGAGCTTTACCTTCTACGACGTCGACCTCAAGAAGAACGTGACGCTCAGCTACGCGGAGGTCCACAAGATCAAGGACGGCTATGGTGGATATAACTTCGTCCAGCACCGGCACACCGATCGCACCAAGGCCCTCATCATCACCGCTGCAGTCATAGGAGGCCTGGCGATCCTCATCGGCGCAGCGGCCGCGGCCCAGTAGCACCTCATGCCCCTGATACCATCAAGTCAGTACAGATCATGACGAATCCCGCACAGAACTCCGCAGAACTCCCCGCCCCCCCCGTCCGTGTCCGCATCGCCCCCTCCCCCACCGGCGACCCCCACGTCGGAACCGCCTACATCGGACTCCTCAACTTCCTCTACGCCCGCCAGCGTCACGGCCAGTTCATCCTCCGCATCGAAGACACCGACCGCGCCCGCTTTGTCGCCACCTCCGAGCAGGAGATCTTCGACTCTCTCCACTGGCTTGGCCTCACCTGGGACGAGGGCCCCGACATCGGCGGACCCCACGGTCCCTACCGCCAGTCCGAGCGCACCGAGATCTACCGCGCCCACGTTCAGCTCCTGCTCGACAACGGCACTGCCTACAGGTCCTACGAGACTCCGGAAGAGCTCGAAGCTCTGCGCAGGCAACAGATCGCCGCCAAACTCCCGCCCCGATACAACGGAGCCCATCGCCATCTCACTCCCGAGCAGATCGAAGCCTTCGAAAAAGAGGGCCGCTCCTCCGTCATCCGCCTCAAGGTACCCACCGAAGGCTCCACCACCTTCCGCGACGAACTACGCGGCTCCATCACCTTCGATCACAATAACGTCGATGACCAGATCCTGATGAAGTCCGACGGCTTCCCCACCTACCACCTCGCCAACGTCGTCGACGACCACCTCATGCGCATCACCGACGTCATCCGCGCCGAAGAGTGGATCTCCTCCACGCCCAAGCACGTGCTTCTCTACCAGGCCTTCGACTGGGATCTCCCGAAGTTCTGGCACATGCCGCTCCTGCGCAACATCGACAAGAGCAAGATCTCCAAGCGCAAGAACCCGGTCTCTCTCATCTTCTACCGCCAGTCGGGCTTCCTGCCCGAGGCCGTCCTCAACTTCCTCGGCCTCATGGGTGGAGGCATGCCCCAGACCAGCGGAACTATCGAAGACAAGAGTAAAGCCGCCACCGCCGACCTCTTCAACCTCGACCAGATGATCGATCGCTTCGCCTTCGAAAAGATCTCCCTCGGCGGCCCCGTCTTCGACCTCGTCAAGCTCAAGTGGCTCAACGGCGAATACATCCGCAAGCTCACGCCGGAGGCCTTCTTCCACCGCCTCCGCACCATCCTGTTTTCGGACGAATACCTCGCGAAGATCGCACCCCTCGTCC
>JAMFSC010000246.1 GCA_026225095.1 bacterium | reverse complement strand
CTCCTTATCTGCTGGTCTGTCACCATCCGGAAGGCGCTCTCCAAAGCGCTTCCCGGATGGTCTCAACTCACTTCCAATAGGGAGAAATAATTGTCGCCAGCAAGGAACTATAAGTGTCGCTGATCACATGGGGAGAATCACGGCCTGGACACCCGCGTCCACACCTGCTTTTGAACAGAGCCATTCCGATTCGGTCTTGCTTCGGGCTGCCCGCTGATGCTTGTGGGATGTCTCTTTGAGGATGGTTGGTAGCAGTCACTTGACCGACGACAGCCCCACCAGAAACAATCAGCTACTGACCATGCCGTCTCGCCCCAAATCACATTCGTCGAAAATCGGCCCCGTAATAATGGACGAATCAGCATTCTCTGAGGTCATCCAGCTCATTGGTGCAGCCCGCGATAAGGCCATCCAAACCGTAAACGCTACATTGATCGAGCTATATTGGGAAATCGGAGCGACCATCAGCCGCAAGATCGAGGCATCCGAGTGGGGCGACGGTACCGTGGACCGACTCGCAGGCTTTATTACCACAACTCAGCCCGGCTTGCGTGGGTTTAGTCGCACTAACCTGTTCAGAATGAGACAGTTCTACTGAGAAGACCCAATTGTCTCGCCACTGATGAGACAATTGCCCTGGTCGCATCACCTCGTCATTCTCGGGCAAAGTAGACGGCAGCAAGAGCGCGAATTCTACATTCGGCTCGCCATCCATCCCAGAGAGCGCCATTAGTGAGCATGCCATGAATGAAGAGAAGAGCATTGCCATTACATCTGCAGATGCAATGCACGGCGTTCCTCCCTATGGACAATGAGATTGTGACCCGATATGAGTTCGGCGGAAACGGGCTGACGTGCTCTACCGGATCGACGTCTCAGGAGGCTACTGACCCGGAACAGTCCCCAGGCAGCCGCACGGAGTGTGATCATCGCCGAACATAAAACTAGAGTTCCGAAGAGCTTCCTTGGCCGAGTGCGCGAATACACTACGTTGGTCAGCCACGCGGGCACCATGTAAACGCGCGCCGTAAGGAAGATGCCAAGAAAGGAGCGGACGGGAGACTCATAGTAGAGCTTCTCGATTAGGCTGTTGAAGTAACGGCCCATGCCGCTTACACGCATGTCGTACACGAATCGCGCAAGCGATGGAATTTTCTCTCGATGCTGATACCGGACGATGAGTGCGCTGCCCTCTTCGGCGTGACGCAACGCAGCCGTCACTCCGTTTCCGGTAATCGGATCTGACTGCGACGCAGCCTCACCGATGATGATCCAGTTAGGACCACAGACACCGCTGTAGGTCCGGCAGAGAAATGACGTAGCGGCAACGTGCTCTATGGGAGACTGCTCGGCGATCTCCGATAAGCGTGCGAACCCGCTCATCTGCTCCCAAAGTATTTGGGCGTTGCTCAGTCCCGCTGCCCGCTGCTGCTTGACCTTTGAACCGGGTGCTACATAGCCAATGCTGCTTACGCCGGGGCTGACTGGAATCTCCCAGATCCATTCCATGTACTCGTCCCTGGAGCTGAGCGTATAGAGGGTGGTGCCTTCGACCCATTCGTCGGTCGGAAAGTGGGACCACAGCGCAATCTTTCTCGGCCCGTAAGATGCCGATCGGAGGTTGAACTCTCGTCCAAGTAGACTTGCGGCCGCGCCAGACGCATCCACCACCCAGCGAGGACGAAGAGATTGTCCGCCCGAGGTCTGCACGCAAAGAATCCTGCCATCGCGGACCTCGAATCCAATGGCGCGTTCGTGCAGCGTCACCGTCCCCAGGGCGCGGACCTCCGCCTGTAACAACGCGTGGATCTGCAGACGATCCAGGTGCAAGGTGCGAGTCTCAACGTTCCAGGGACGCTCGGCGAGCCATGCCCCGGGAAGGAACTCCTCCTGTGTACCGTCCACGGCCGTCACGGTAATGTGACGCTTGAAGGTCGCTGCCCCGGTCCTGACAAGCGCTTCCATCGGAAGTCCGAGCCGTGCCAACAACAGCGGTGCCGACCAATCGAGAGACTCACCAATAATCTTGGTGAAGTTCTCGCGAGGCTCAAGGCACATCACCTTCAGGCCTGCGCGGGTCAGATGAATGGCTGCGGCGAGCCCGGACAGGCCGCCGCCAATGACGACAGCGTCCGCCGGAACTTCTTCCGGATCGATCTCTTGTAGCGCGTCTAGCATGTGTTTTGGAATGTGCGGATAAGGCTGCACAATTGCAGGAACAAAGCTACAAGACGGCTCTACGGTTGAGCATCCATCAAAAGGTTGAGAAGCGGGAAAGAATCGACGCCTTTAATCTCCTCTCAGCGTCAGGACAATGGGAAGTTCTCCGGCAGGTACCGTCGCGCTCGGCTCATGACGAAGTCGATGGAACCGCAAACTGCCAACGTCGCCAGCGAGAACCAAAGCACAGGGGGCGGCAGCGACACCAGGACGACTGTGCTGATGAACTCCAGGCCGATCAGGAACAGGAGAAGATGTACGATAGCGTGCCTCTCCATATGGGAGCAGATCAACGCCCCGAGCGGCGCCGCTACGACGGCTATCGGAACAGCCGCAAGCCAGTACCCCATCACAGCAGGCGAGAAGTCATTCAACAGGAAGAGATGCAGCAGGAAACCGGGAACCGTCACCATCGTCATAAGCACGACGGTTGTAGGCGTGACGATTTTTTCGTCGACGCGAAACAGCAGCACCATGACCATAAAGACAACCGAATTTTCGCCGGTCCCAACGAGGGCGCTGGTGACGCCGCCCAGCAAACCAGCCAGCACAAGAATCACCTTCTCTCGCGCTCCGAAAATCGGCATCTCGCGGTTGCGCAAAACGTCTTTCTGTCTATTGAGAAGCAACAAAGCTACACCCATGCTGCTTACCAGCACGGTGAACGAAGTTCGCACAAAGATTGGCGGGATGCGCGGCGCAAGGAAAATGGCCCCGAGCGCGACTCCCAGAATGCCGGGCAACCCCGCGTAGAGCAGTGCTCTTCGCTCAATCGGGATGCGGAGGTACAGGATGCTCATCGTGGCAGCCCCCATGCCTACGCTCTGGATGGCCAACGAAAAGTTTCGCGCATCACGCGGTGCGATGTGCAGCAGCTTGGTGAAGATGGGAAAAGCGATCGCTCCGCCACCTTCGCTGGTTCCACCCCCGACCAGCGAGCCGAAGACCATCGTCAGTGAAACCCGCCAATTCACAATCAGTTGATGGATCGCAATACGGCCACCAAATACCAGCCATGCAATCCACACGATCAACGCGACCAGAAGATTAAATTGGACTCCTCTTTTTGGGCGGCGAAGTGGCGCTGTAGATGCGTGGGATTGTGGCAAGGCTTTAAGTTCGGGAGTCGTCATGCTCGGGCGGGGCACCAGGTTTCATCTATTTTGAAGTGCGAGGATCACGGCATATTCGAACGGAAATTTACAGCGCGTCCACCTCATTCTGCTCAGCCTTGAAACATCTGCGTCGCGGGGTGGTGATTGAGCCAGTCGAACCAGTAGTCCTTGTTGCTGTCTATCGGCTCGAGGCACTGCCCTGCCAGCTTGCCTGAAACGGCACAACCCTCGAAGTTCCAATCGCTGCCTGTCTCCGCATCGCGCATGATGCTTCCTCTGCCAGGGGCAGAGATGAAGGTCATCGGAGCCGCATCGAGTCCACTCTTGAAGATGCGAATCGACGATACGTCAGAGCCCACGACAATAAGAATAGAGAAGTCGCCAACCTGGTCTTGGACAATCTTCGCAGCAAGGATCGACTTCAACGGGTAGGCCTTACTCGAACCGGCGTTCGTCACCCCCAGAATCAGTTCGTGAGGCGCAACTCCGGAATTCCTAGTGTCTATGACCGTGCGGGTCTTCTCGACATGCTTCTCCCAGTCCTTCGGGTCGTACTCTGACACGTATCGTGGATCTGGCTTGAGTACGAGGCCAGCTGGTTGCTCGGCCCTCCAGAGGGCGAAGGTTAGCTCATCGCTATGGATCAAGCTGAGATGCTGTCCTTTCCATTGCCCGAAGATGGCCTCGCCCGTGCTCTGCTGCCAGATGCTTCTGGTCTCTTCATCGCGCATCAGCGCGTTCCCGTTATTGATGCCTGCGAGACGGAAGTGCAACGTCCTGCCGTTGAGCGTGCGGCTCCAGACGATCCCCGTATGGCACAGTGTGCAATACGTCACGGCGAGCGGCGTGGCTCCGACCACGTCATTCAGGATGTGGTGATACCCCATCGTGCGGATGGGGTAAGCTCGTGCTTCCCCGTTGATCCTTACCGCAAGAACCCTGTCGTCGGAGTCAACCTTAGCTGATCCAGGATCGGTGAAGGAGGGTGCCGTATACGGATGAAACATGACCTCGAAGATATTCACACGCGTGAGGGCCGCTCCGGCGATCACAAGGAAGCAAAGGACCAGTGTTGCCAGTCGCGGCAAGACCCGCTTCGAACGTGCCCACACACGAAGCGTGACGCCGACAACGAGGATCGCCGCAAGTGCAGAGACCCACGGCCCTAAAGACCGGATCGTCAATGCCGCACTCAACTGAGAGAAGGCTTGAGGGCGGAATGGCCGAATCACGTACATCGGGACCGCGAGGCAGACAAATGGAATTGCTGCGAATAGCGAAGCTACCCAAATGTCCGTGCTTTTCCGGTGCCTGCCGGTAGCAAGATGTCCTCGTTCTTCCTTCTCCGCGGCAATCACTGGTATGCCTTCCGAGTAGAAGCTTCAGATGTCGGAACATGACTGCTATCAGCCTTGTCCGCCATTCGGCGCGCCATGGTGGCGAGCAGCTTGGGCCGCACATCCGGACGAGTCCAGGGACACTCTGCGATGCAAATTCCGCACGATGCGGTCTCGGCGAAGTATGGAATGCACTTATCGAAGTCCACATACCAGCGCTCTACACCCCGGACCATCTGCTTCTCCTTCGAGATCGCACCGGGCGGACATGCGCGCGTGCACACCTGGCAGGTGGAGCAGAAGTCATCCGCTCCAAAGCGGCTTGGACCGGTGGCCACCAGCGGCATATTTGTAGTCACGCCCGCCAGGCGCACGCCTGATCCAAACTTCGGGCTGATCAAGGAGCCATGCTTGCCCAACTCGCCCAGGCCGGCAGCAATCGCTGGCGGTATAAGCACCAGTGCGCTTGCCGAAGGTCCCGGGTATGGATTAGCAGTGTATCCCTGCGAGCGAATCCAGTTGGCCAGAGCATAGGAAGATCGCGTGCCCTTTGCATATTGATCGCCAATGTCCACCACACCAACTCCGTTCGTCTCGTCCGACGGAACTTCCTTCAAGCGCTCATAGTTGTGCGCCAATCCGAGCACGATGACCCACGGCTCATCGACGGTGTACCCTTCGAAGACATAGAGCGGATCCATTGCCGCGATGCCCACCGCGTCCGCCTGGTGCGAGAGAGCAAAGGCGGTCGCGTCAGCCGAAAGCTGCTCGGCAGATGCGGCGTTTTCCTCCTCGGCGACCGGAATCAATTCCGGGTAACTATAGGCGGCCATGAACGCCGGCCCCGAATCGGGGCATGCACGAGAGCTCTGCCGGGCGACGACCTGAAGGTCGCCATAGGGATGATGCTCCGGTGGATGCCAGAAGAAAGGCGACGGCCGGCGCAGCGTCTTCTCGCCCAACCCATTGATCGGATTTCCAGAGACGCGTAGTAGCTCCAGGGTCTCGGGTCTCGGGCTGTATGTACCTCGCTTTGGACGTCGTGGGTTCGGCTGATCTGGCATTCGAATGACCTGCAGGAAGAGTTCGGGAGCGAACCCATTCTAGGCAGAGGCGCAAGGCCTCACATCCACCGAAAGGTTGATATCTCTTCAGCCGCGACGCTGGATGCGCGAGAGAATCTCTGTTGCAACAAGCCGCCCGTGGGATCCAGCTCAGCGACGACCTCGCCTCAGTGAAATTGATCTGCACACAGGCGGCACCCGCCAACAGCGCTCCTCGAATATCCTCTGCGGCTTCCGCAATTAGGTCTGCAATAAAAACCTCGCGAGGATAGCCCGGTATCTCCTGCGACGGGTATAAAAGGCTCATCGCCGATGCGGAGTTGACGGCGCGCCTAATCGGGCGTTGCATGTATCCGCCGCAGCCTTTAGATACTGAACCGCATGCCCGCCGTAGGCAAATGGACCTCGCGTAAGGCGCAGCAGTTGGCGTGTATGGCCGTCGGCGATTGGGATCATCACTCCATCCGGCGTGAGATTCGCGAGGCCCGTCAGGGCATACGTTACGAAGCTTCGCTTCGTCTGTTCCCCGTCGGTAATTTCCGCGGAGCTAGTCTGCTCAAGGCGCTCAATCGTCTCCTGCAACGCTTTGGCGTACTCCTCCTCACGGGCTGCGGCGCTTAGTTGATCTGCATGACATGCCGCGATGGCTGTGATAGGTCAACAGGGAGAGGGATGCTGCCAATCTGTTCGGTCTGGATAGCCATGCTGCGAAGTTAGTGCGTGAAACAAACAGGACGCATCCATCGGAGGGTTGACTTGCATGCGCTTAGGTGGACGGGAGGGAGACAGCACTCCACCCGCAGTATGAATTCGCATCATCCCTGTGGCCGAGGCGCAACTTCTTCATGTTCCGCATAATTCAGACCTGCGCAATGAACCTGACGTTTTCTCACTGAACTCTTCCAAAGGATTTGTATGATCTCGTTTCCTGCGTCGCTCTCTGCTGGTCGTACAAGCGATACGAAGCCAGCATTCGTCGCCCATCGTGTTCGCCTCCGCCTGACGGTTCTCTCTGCGTTCGCTCTTCTTTTTGTGTCGCTGGCTCCTGCATTTGCGCAGCAGTTCGCAACCTTAAGGCTCACGGTCGCCGATCCACAGGGAAGGGTCGTGACCCAGGCAAAGGTCACTCTCCGCAACGCCGATACCGGCGTCGTCCGCAACGAAGCTTCAGACCCGCGCGGAGCCGTCTCGATCCCCGG
>JAMFSC010000245.1 GCA_026225095.1 bacterium | reverse complement strand
CCGGGGATCGAGACGGCTCCGCGCGGGTCTGAAGCTTCGTTGCGGACGACGCCGGTATCGGCGTTGCGGAGAGTGACCTTTGCCTGGGTCACGACCCTTCCCTGTGGATCGGCGACCGTGAGCCTTAGCGTCGCGAACTGCTGCGCACAGGCGGGAGCGAGCGACGTAAGAAATAGAGCTAATCCGGAGAGAAGCATCAGGCGAAGGCGAGCGCGAAGGGAGACGGATGCTGCCTTCGTATTCCTTGTACGATGAGTAGAGAGCAACGCAAGAGACGAAATCATACAAGTCCTTTGGAAGAGTTCAGTGAGGAAAGTTAAGGTTCATTTCGCAGGTCACAATTATGCGGAACACGGAGGAGTTGCGCCTCATCCACAGGGATGATGCGAACTCACACTCCAGGTGGAGTGCTATGTCCTCCTGTGTGTCTTCGAGCACCGAAGTCAACCCTCAGATGGATGCGCCCTGTTTGCTTCAAACACTAGACTTCCTACCATGGCTATCCAGACCGAACAGATTGGCAGCATCCCTCGACCAGCCTCACTGATCCGTGCCGTCGCTGAATTTCATGCAGCTCGACTCAGCGGAGCAGCTCTTGAGGAGGAATACGCCAAGGCCTTGCGGGATACGTTTGAGCGCCTTGAACAGACCGGTTCACCGGTAATGACCGACGGCGAACAGACAAAACCAAGCTTCGCCACCTATGCCCTGGCGGGTCTCGCGAATCTCGCGCCGGATGGAGTCGTGATCCCATTCGCCGACGGCCATACACGCCAACTGCCCCGACTTACGCGAGGTCCATTCAGGTATGGCGTGCATGCGGCCCAGTATGTGAAGGCCGCGCGAGGGTACACGCAGCGGCCAATCAAGCAGGCCGTCATCTCCGCGTCGGCCATGAGCCTCCTGTACCCCTCGCAGGGGATACCGGGCTATCCTCGAGAGGAATTCATCGCGGATCTCGTTGCGGAGGCGGAGGAAGATATTCGGGGATCGCTCCTGGCGGGTGCCTCCAATGTGCAGATCGATTTCACCGAGGCGAGGTTGTCGCTCAAGCTCGATCCCACGGGCGGCTTGTTGCGCAGCTTCGTCGGGCTGAACAACCAGGTGCTTGAGAGCTTCACTCCTGAGGAGCGCCGCCAAATCGGAGTTCATGTCTGCCCTGGAGGAGATCATGATTCAACCCACAGCGCAGATGTTGACTATGCCGCTTTGCTCCCTGAGCTCTTCAAGTTGAACGTCGGTCGTTTCTATCTGCAGATGGCGAGTGAACCGGACCGCAAGGGTGTTCTGGCAACCGTGAAGCAGGCGCTCAGGCCGGATCACCTTGTCTTCATCGGCGTCATCGATCCAATCAGTTCAGAGATCGAGACCCCGGCACAGGTGCGTGACAGGATTCTGGAAGCCGCCTCGATAATCCCATTGGAGCAGCTTGGAACCACGGACGACTGCGGCTTCGCGCCCTTCGCGGACGATGTCTCGACGGCCCGAGAGACCGCTTTCAGCAAAATACGATCACGGGTGGAGGGGACCGAATTGGCAGCTCGTGAACTCGGGATCTAACCAGTCCGCAGGAGTATCCGGCGACGCGCGGAGACCCACATCAATCTCTCGTGCATGAAGCTTCCGGGAAGACGAGATCTCAACCTTTCGATCGATGCGAGGCTTGTCGCTTCTGTCTACAATGGGCTCGCCCCAACTCTTCCTGCAGGTCATTCGAATGCCAGATCAACCGAATCCACGACGCCCAAAACGAGGAACTTACAATCCCAGGCCCGAGACCCTGAAGCTACTGCGCGTCTCTGGAAATCCGATCAATGGGTTGGGCGAGGAGACACCGCGCCGACCGTCGCCCTTCTTCTGGCATCCTCCAGACCAGCATCCCTTTGGCGACCTTCAGGTCGTCGCTCGGCAGAGCTCTCGGGCGTGCCCTGATTCGGGGCCAGCCTTCATGGCCGCCTACAGTTATCCGGAACTCATCCCCGTCGCCGAGCAGCAGAACCCCGCATCTGCCAAGGAGCTCTCTGCAGAGGTGACCGCCTTTACTCTGTCGCATGAAGCGGACGCGGTGGGAATCGCCGCAATGGATCCGCTCTACGTCTTCGAAGGCTACACCGTCGATGAACCGTGGGTCATCGTGCTTGGGTTGGCTCACAACTACGAGCGCCTGAAGGAAGTCCCATCGGACGAGACGAACGGCATTGGCGTGGTGGACATTGGCGATCAGTACGCAAAGGGCACGCGGTCTTCCTATGCTCTAGTCTCCCACCGGCGTTGCCGACCCACGGGGGATGAAACGGGTGTCTTGGCTAATTTAGATTAGTCTTGCGTCATCGGCGCAGAGGTCGTTGTTTCCTTGGTGCGTATGAGCCCGTGCTCT
>JAMFSC010000244.1 GCA_026225095.1 bacterium | reverse complement strand
TTTGCCAACTGCAGCATGCTGCGCAAAAACGGCTCTTTAGCCTTGGCGAACAAGGCCATGTCCACTGCTCCCTGGCCGCCGCAAAGAACACAGCACAACGCGATCAAGAGCAACTCGTGCAAGTCGTGCAGCCGCGCATTGCCCTGACGAGGATCCTCAAGACCTTCCCAGCACCCTGCAAACTGTTCCAGAGTTTCAACTTCCGCTCGACCCATGCTGATCCATTCTCCCCGGATCAACATCAACGACAAGATGGCTTCGCGGAAGTCCCCACCCTGGTTCGCTCAGCGCTTCAAATGCGATTGCCCTGGGGGCTGTTCCCCTTCGTGCGCCTCAAGAGTCACGGGGGCGAGCAGTACCCGTCAGCCGAGAGCTTTGTGGGGGAGATTACGAAGCTCTACCAGGCACGGGAGCAGAAGCGTGAGTCAAGACGTTTGCAAGCCTCTCTTTTTCTCCCCAAAGGGAACCCAGGTTGTCCAACCTTTCTCTCGAACGTCTCCGAACCTCCAGCAAGTACCAGGACAGTCCCGCCGCAGCAGACATCGTCTTCTGTGTCGCCGCTTATGCCAATGGTATGAGCGAAGAGCGGATCGAACGTGCCCTCGAAGACGACTATCTCCTGCGCTCCCAGCCCATTGAAGGGACCTCCTACATCCGGAGAACACTGATGAAGGCGAGAAGCTGGGCAATCCGCTAAGCACTCGTTCCTGAATCGTCTCTGTGTTTTCCAGTGGCGGTTTTAGGATGTCTCCTCAGCTCTGAGCGGGCCTCTGCAATCTACCGTCCAGGTGGGACGAGTGTTGAACAGGGTGGCTCCCTTCCGGTTTGCCTTTCTGTCTACGTTCAGCGTGCCGCGCTCACAACACCCACGCCCTTCGGACGCACGCTCTCCTTTCCAGAATCCGCTACGCGCCTCTTCGAGGTGTGGACTCCTGCCCCCAGGCAAGCTGTGGTCCCCTTCCGTAGATTCCGTCCAGTCGCCGAGGGAGTGGGTCGCGACGGCACACCCGTTGGGCAAGCATGTACCGCAGACAGCGGACAACCCAGAAGAAACGGAGCCAAACATCATGTTCAACAAAGTCATCCTCATCGGCCGCTTCGGACACAACGCGGAAGCCAAGACCACTCAGAACAACAAAGAGTACGTCATCCTCAACATCGCGACCCAGGAGAGCTGGAAGAGCGACAAGAGCGGATACGAGACCCGCACGGAATGGCATCGCGTCTGCGCCTGGAGGAATCTCTCGAAGTCGCTGAGATCCATGCCCTCAGCATGAAGCGGCTCTCGAAAGTAGAGGTCCCCGATGATCCTTCCGATGGAGCCAACGACGAATGATCGTAGCTTGGGTGGGTGAGCCGCGAGGTTCATCCACACTTTTTGGGCGACCGTTGCTTCGCTGATGCTGACATGGAGGTACTCATGCGTCGTCGGTGAGTGAATCGGCGATTGTGCGTCAAATAGGGAACCGTGCGAATCCGGGATGAATTGAAACTAATCCATCTTCAGTGCGCTCACAGGATTGATGGATGCCGCGCGCAGGGCTGGAATGATTGCAGCAACAAAGGCAGCGAGGGCGAGAACCACGATGCAGATCGTCATCCCATTCAGGTCGACCCGGGCGATCTCATAGAGTTGCGACTTGACGAAGCGCACACAAAGAAATGCTACCGGGATGCCGATGAGCAGGCCGAGCGCGGTTTGAATGGTTGCCCCGCGCAAGACCATAGAGATGATGGTCGAGCGGTCGGCCCCGAGTGCCATGCGGATGCCGATCTCGGGGCTCCTCCGCACCACGGAGTAGGCCGTGACACCATACAACCCAATCGTGGCGAGCAGAAGTGCCAAGGCTCCAAACAACATGGTGAGGCGCGAGAGCAAACGCTCTTGACCGAAGGAAGCTGTAATTTGATCGTTGAAGGTCTGAAACCTGACCACGGTCAAGTTGGGATTAATGCCGGCAAGGGTGGTTTGCGCCAAATGTTGCATATTGTCCATGGGGCGATCCGTTGCGAGCACAATCGCTCCCGCAAAGAGGCCGTCATCCTTTTCGATCGGCTGCTTTGTCCCGGCGGGGCGCTGCATGGTTGGGATGAAAAACATGAGGTGGTCTTTCATGCGTACGCTTTGGTAAACCGTGTCTTCAACCACACCGACGATCTCCCAGTCTGTGTTGGTATCGGAACCAGGGAAGCCGAAGTGTTGGCCGATGGGGTCCTCGCCGGGCCGGAACATCTTGTTTACGAAGGTCTGATTGACGACGGCAACGCGTGGCTTGTTGGGGCCATCCTGCGCATTGATGCCGCGACCGCGCACAACATGGGTGCCGACTGAATCGAAGTAGTCTCCGTTGGCGCGAATGACAGACGCGATCGCCGATGATTCCGGGTGGATGTGAGCTTGAATTCCCCAACCGTTGTTGTTGTCTTCCATGGGCGTGTAGGAGGCAATGCCAACTTTGGCCATGCCGGGCAACGAATGGAATCGATCTTCTATCGTGTGGTAGAGCGTATCAAGCTGCGTCTGGACGTAGCCGGCGGCTTGCGCATTGATGTGCACAATGTAGCGATTGCTGGCGTTGAGCTTGAGGTCAGTGTTCTCGAGGTTGCTGAGACTCTTAAGGAAGAGCCCGGCGCCGATGAGCAACACGAGCGACAGTGCAACCTGAAATACGACGAGGCCACGCTGCAACAGGGATGCACCAGGCACCGCAGTGCGGGAACCGGTGCGGAGCGCGTCGGCGGGCTGCAGTTTGGAGGCGATCCATGCCGGCGCGAGCCCGAAGAGAATACCGGTTGAGAGCGAGAGCCCGGTTGCAAAGCCGACGACCGCTGGAGCGGGGGTTGCGTGGATCGGAACGTTTTGCGATGCAGGAAATGCCAGAGCCAGCAACAGACGTGCGCCCGCCCAGGCCACGAGGAGGCCGGCGATTCCTCCAAGGCCGGCGAGGAGCATGCTTTCGGTGAGAAGCTGCCGGATGATGCGGCCGCGCCTGGCGCCGAGGGCGGAGCGGACGGACAATTCCGCACTGCGTCCTATCCCGCGCACAAGCAGAAGATTGGCGATATTGGCACAGGCAATCAAAAGCACGAGGCTGGCGATCCACATGAGCAAATGGAGTTGGTCGCCATACTGCTTCTGCATGGACTGGATGCCGGCGCCGCCGGGTGTGAGTGCCACCTGGATCCTGGCCAGTCTCTCCTTGTCACTCTTCGGCGAGAGCCGGCCTGCGGCAACGAGCTCATCACGGAGCAGCATGCTGATTTTTTGTTGCAGGGGGCCAATTTCGGTGCCGCGCTTGACTCGGCCGATGATGTAGAGCCAATTCTGTGACGGGTTATGCACGTAGGGCACATTGGCTAGCAGGGGCATCGTCTCGATGGGCAGGTAGTAGTCGGGCGGAGTGCTGATGAGCCGGTCACCGAAGAAGTTGCGCGGAGCAATCCCTATGATTGTCACGGGTTTTGTATTGATGACGAAGGTGCTGCCAACGATGGAGGAGTCCCCGCTGAAATGATGCTGCCAGGTCTCGTAGCTCATGACCGCGGTGGCTGGAGCCCCCGCGGTATCGTCGGCGTCGGCGAAGAGACGGCCGACCTCGGGTTGCAGTCCGAAGGTTCGGAAGTAGTTGCCAGAGACGAATTCACCCATGACGGAGCGCGCGGGATCCTGGGTTCTTTCGCGGCGCGCAATGACGGGGCGATAGGCGAATCCAGCCTGCATCGCGGCGAGTTCTTCGAACTCCGGGACGTTCTTCTTGAATTGCAGATAAGCATCGGTCGAGAAGTATGAGACGGAATCGCGTACGCCTGAGCCGACGCAGCAATCGTTGGCTTCTCCGAGGCGGATGAGCGTGGCGGGATCGACGACAGGGAGGTTTTTCTGGAGTACGGCATTGACCAGCGTGAAGATTGCGGAGTTGGCTCCGATGCCGAGGGCGAGGGTCAGCAGCACGGTGATACTAAATCCCGGCGTGCGCCGCAGTTGGCGGAAAGCGAAATTGATATCCCGACCAATGCTTTCAGGTATGGAGATGCCGCGTGATTCACGGCATTCCTCCTTCACCTGACTGAGGCCGCCGAATTCGAGCCGCGTCGTTCGCGTTGCTTCTTCTCGCGTCAGACCCGCGCGCATGTGTTTCTCTACTTCCTGATCGAAATGGAAGCGCAACTCGTCATCCAATTCGGATTCGACCGCTTTTGGCCGGAAAAGAGCTCGCAAGCGGAAGGACAGATCACGAAACAGACCATTGAGCATGTTAGCCTCCTACGCCGTCCCAAGCACCTGGGCCACTGCAGCAGTAAGCTTTGCCCAGGCTTCCTTCTCCACTTCCAGTTGCGCTCGCCCTTTTTTGGAAAGTTCGTAGTACTTCGCGCGGCGGTTGTTTTCCGTTGTTCCCCAATTTGCCTTGATCAAGCCGCGACGCTCGAGGCGATGCAGTGCCGGATAGAGGGAGCCCTGCTGGATTCGCAGGGCCTCGCTCGACAGTTGCTGCACGCGCTCGGAGATCGCCCATCCATGCTGGGAGCCGAGAGAGAGGGTTCGAAGGATAAGAAGATCGAGCGTGCCTTGGGGTAGTTCTAAATAAGGTGCAGTCATACTTCCCCTTCCACTTCTACACAATGTACGACAACTTCTTGTAGAAGCTCAAGGGGAGATTTTTTGCCGTCCAGCATGTCGCCGGATTCCAGATTCAGATGGCGGTAACAGGCCAATGCACGTTTCCAGCGCCGGATGCCCTCGAACGAGAGCCGTTACTTCCGGCAAGCGCGTCTGGGTACCGATCCAAAGCAGAACTCTCGCCGCCCAAGTCCATCGACGCTCAACCCAGGATTGCGTGGGCAAAGGCCGAAGCTTAGACTCGAGCCAGATGCTCAACCGGGGCTATGCCTACACCGCAATCATCAGCAGCAAACACCATGGGCAAAACCTGCTCTCGCACCTGGCAAGACTTTATCCGCACTCTAGCCTACAAGTCTGGCAACAAAAACTGAACAACGGCGAAGTCACCGTCAATGGCGTCACCGCCGGGGGAAGCGAATCGGTCAGCTCAGGCCAAACTCTTGTCTGGGACCGTCCACCCTGGATCGAGCCAGACTCTCCTCAGCACTTCGAAGTCCTGTTTGATGACGCCCATCTGTTGGCCGTCAACAAACCTTGTGGGCTGCCCACCCTCCCCGGCGGCGGCTTCATGGAAAATACCCTCCTGCGCCTGGTGCAAAAGCAGACCCCCGAGGCCAACCCTGTTCACCGGCTGGGCCGAGCCACCACCGGCATCGTTCTCTTCGCCAAAACACCGCAGGCGGCCTCGAAACTATCCGCAAATTGGAACACTCCCAGAATCCAGAAAACCTACCGAGCTCTGGCTCAAAACATTGCACAGCACGATGTCTATGAAATTCTTACGCCCATCGGCCTCGTACCGCACCCTCGCATCGGTTCTGTGTGGGCTGCCAACCCAAGTGGTAAGCCGTCAAAGTCATTGGCGACGGTCATCTCACGCACGACAAGCACCACAACATTTGAGGTAAGCCTAAGCTCGGGGCGCCCACATCAAATCAGAATCCATCTGGCATCCATCGGCCATCCCCTGGTAGGTGATCCTCTCTACGGCTTAACCGGCCAGCCTCTCGAAAACCTCCCCGGACTCCCGGGCGATGGAGGATATTTCCTGCACGCCCGATTTCTGAAATTCCACCACCCCGTCACTGAAGAGCAAATCAATCTTGAGGCAGCTCTACCGTCTGAGTTCTCATCGCATCAGTAGGTTCAAGAGGGAATGAAGTCAGGGTGGCCCGGTCCTCAGAGCCCGAGCCTGCTGGCCGGCGCATCCCGGAAGATCTGTGCGTCGCGGACGTAGCGAGAAACGGTTGTGATCGACCGGTGCCCTGTCTGACGCATGATGTCGAAGGCGCTGGCCCCGTTCCTCGCTGCCTGGGTCGCAAACCCCGAGCGCAACGAGTGCCCGGCAAACTCCGCCGGATCGAACCCTGCCCGCGCAACTGCTTTCTTGAGGATCACCCCTACCGAATCCCGATGCAACGCCCGGGCGCTGACGTTGCCATGCCGATCGATCTCGCGAAAGAGCGGACCTTCGGTGATCCCCGCAGCCTCGATCCAGTCGCCGAGCGCGGTCACCGGACAGGTCGTCCGGTGTGCTCCCCTGGGGATCGCTACCTTCCTTCCCTGCCCTTCCTGATCGGTCTTCGACCGCCTCAAGTTCAGGACGACACCCTCCTCGACCCACTCCAGATTTCTACCGTACTCGCCGCCAACTCAGAGCGCCGTAGGCCGCCGGTATATCCGGTAAGCAGGAGAGCCCGATCACGAATTCCCGAAAGGCCGGCAGGCAGGGTGGGCCAGAACCTGGACGAGGTCGGCGGTCAGCAGTGGGGTCTTGCCTGGCTGGGCAGTCCCCAGGGTCCGCCGAATTCCCTTGAGGGTCTCGGAGACGACGGCGTGCCCTGTGGTCGCCGGGTTGGGGTGGTTGGCGGCCGAGTGGGCCTTCGCGATCGAGGTGAGGCGGCGGGTGATGGTCGATGGCCGGTGGCTCTCGGCCAGAACGACCATATAAAGAGCGACCGTCCGGGGATCGGCCGGCAGCGACTCGGTCTGGCGGCCCACGCACCAGTCAGAAAAGTGCTCCCAGTCGGATCGGTAGGCCCGCAGCGTGGACAGTGCCTTGGCTGCCTTTATATAATCCCTCGCCTGTTCGGTGAGTCTCTCCTCCGCGAAGCTGGTATCGGGGACTGCCTGGGAAGGGGCAAAATCGGTCCATTCCGAGTCGTTCTCTTGCACCCAGGTCTCCTCTTGATCGGCCATAACATTAATCTGCCCTCCTTGAAGCTCGGGAGAATCGATGCCGCCTCTTCCCTGCCCTTTTTACGTCATTTGCTGATTCTACCCTTCTGGCCTCTGAGAGTGCCCTTCTCAGAGGCCAGAAAGACAGGAACCAAGTGCGATAGTAAAGACATAAATGCGCGATCGCGTGGCTATTCCCCTCCCCGCCGGATGGCTCTCAGCTTGACTGCTCTACCGTTTCAGCTTCCCTCGGAGGTCCACCGTCCCTCGCTCCGTCTCCTGGCCCCCCGCCTGCACACCATCAGCCGCTCGGTCGCAAATTTAGTACGCAGGCACTACGACCGGCGCGAGTGAGAGCATCTCTTCGACTTCACGCCAGCGCCGGCCGGAACCTGCTCGAGATGCTTCCACGATCGAGGTAGGGACTTTCCAGACTGGTTGACGCCGGATCTCGATCCGGTTGGTATTGAATTCCTGCCCGACTCCATTGCGGTTTCCCGTAGTTGCCTCCACGTCACATTCAAAAGGATGCGGTCGCTCGTGTGCTTGAAGTGGACGGGGAAGAGCTTGCGCAGTCCTTCCAACGAGGGCCTGATCGCGCGCTCTAGTTCCGGGCGGCCGCCTCGGCTTGGGTCTTTGGATCTGAGCGGCAGGTTGGGATGATCTACTGAATTGCTACCGTTTCAGCGTGATTCTCCAAGGGCACTCAGCCGCCAACAGTATCTAGCAATCGAGCCAGGGCGTCATGGTAGGTGAGCTTCTGTCTGTCAGCGTAGGCTACGAATCGGTCGTAGGCGCTGGAGGAGAGGCGGATGGCCAGGTGCCGCGTTGGTTCGCTCGGTACAGTCCGTCTGCGCCTGCCCAGTAGCTTTGTGTCTGCAGCTTCTGAGATTTCGCGGCTTACGAATCCGTGCTGGGCGGCAGCTGCATCCGCCGCAGCTATATCCACCTGTTGGCGGGGTTTTACGGGGGCAAACATTGCTATTTTTTCGGTCAATGAGCTTGTGAGCAGGGGGGGCGAGGTTTCGTCGTCAAGTAGCCCGAATTTGTTCATGCGGCACTTTCCTTCTCGATATCTTGAAGCAGGCCGATGAGCTCTTCAGCGAGTTGATGCACATTCTCATAAGCGGCATCAAGGTTTCCCACCTTCAAGTCCCGCATCTCGGCCAAGGTCAAACGCTCGACGAAGACTGCCTTAAAGGCCATCCGCTCAGCTAAACTCGTCTTGAAACGCGGGATACCTGCCGCCTCGATTTCAGCCTCAAGTTGACGCTGAACAGATGAAACGGGTGCTCCGGGCGCGGGAGTTCTTGTCATTAGAACCCTAAAAGGAATTCGGCGGGAGGGGTTTGAGCGTTGCGCAACTTTTTCTTCGTCTCGAACAGCGCGAATTGCCTTCCCTGCTTGGCGTACGTCCACGGCGCTGGCCTGTACCGGTACGATGACGAAGTCTGCCATCGCAATCGAGCGAGACACCAGGAGGCTTGCCGTACCTTCAAGATCAATAAAGACAAATTGATGCGGCTGTTCTTCTAAGGTCTCCATCAGATTGGCTTCTCTGACTCCTCCAATCACTTGGAGAGTAGTCTTCGACAATCCATTCTTTTTCCAATCCATGATTGGCTGATTCGGGTCAGCATCGAGAACGCTGACGCTTGCTCCTTGCTGAGCTAGGTAGGTTGCGAGGAGCAACGTTGTTGTGCTTTTTCCGGCTCCTCCTTTCGGGTTAGAAACGGCTATAACGGGCATTTTCACTCCGGCGATATGCGATATCGCAACAATATCTCATATCGTGATTTATATTGCAACGATAAATAAGCGGTATCTAGGCAGTAAACAATATCGCATGTTGTATCCATTATTGTAGCGATATCGCTGCGATAAGATGAACTTGAAATAGAGGGTGTAAGCTGCAGTTTGCAGGAATCCTCTTTGCACCCGGGATAACCATGCCAAAAGCAATGCCGAAATCTGCGCTATCGAAAATGAAGCCACCGATGCCAGCCATGGCGGACCCCCTACAGCCATATTCTGTGGACTCCCCAGTTTTCCGAGACGAAGATGACGATTTCGGGATGCCGTCCGGAGACTTGTCTCTCGACTCATTCGAGGCCTCAGAAGTCGAAGAGATTGAGGGCCTGTCACCCGTGGCAATGAGGCTTCTACAGGCTGCCACGGATATGAAGCAGTCTCCGGACTCGTACGAGCGCGCATTTCTCGCTCGACAGCTAATCCAGTGCACATTTCCACATAGTGACCCCGGAAACATACCTATATGGAGTCGTACCAACGGCAACTTGACGCTTTCGATCAGGCCGCTCTACGACGAGGAAAAAGGAGCTCACAAGTATCCTTACGGCACGATCCCGCGGCTCTTTCTTTACTGGATGGTCACGGAAGCAGCCAGAACTAAGAAACGGCGCCTTTATTTAGGTCAAACGTACCCGGATTTCATGCGCAAGTTGGGACTTAATCCGGCGAACGGCGGAGTACGAAGCGACTCGCGAAGGCTGAAAGATCAGATCGAGCGCATGTTGCGCGCAACTATCAGCTTCAAGCAAACCTTCAAAAAGGATGGGCGCACCGGGGACGCGTGGCTCGATATGCAGATAGGTCCAGAAGCCGTACTCTGGTGGAATTTTGACAAGGGAACTCAGAACTCCTTATTTGAGAGCTATATCGAACTCAGCGAGAAGTTCTACAGCGCCATCACGTCGAGCCCTATACCCCTCGATCTGCGCGCCTTGAGGGCCCTGCGTAAGTCCCCTCTTTCGTTGGACTTATACTCACTGATCTGCCACAAGACCTACAGTGCCAGAAAGGACAACGACACGAAGACCATTCCCTGGGAGGGTCTCCATCGGCAAATGGGAGCGGAATACAAGGAACTGCGCAACTTCAAACAAAAAGTAGTCGCGACCGTGCGCAAGATTCGGTTGGTTTACCCGCAAATGAAAGTTGACCTCTCAGAAACCGGTATGCACATCCACCCCGCGCCTCTAGCGATCCCCGAACGGACTGGCAACGAGGTAATCCCATACACCATAGAAGCGGAAGTGCCGACGCGACGGAAGCCCGCCAAGGCGGCTCTTCCTAAACCCTTATGACGCTGAAACGGTAGCAGCGCCGCACCAGCCCCGCATCAGATAATCTTCCCAACCGAGAAACGCTACTTCTCTATGAGTCGAACGATGCGCTGAAACGGTAGCATGCATCAGGATCTAACCGCGCCTTCGACCTGGGCGCTGAAACGGTAGCATCTATTGACACATACAACCTTGCAGCTGATGGCCTAAAGGAGTTGCCGGTGCCCTCTCCCCCATATCGCTACCGTTTCAGCGTGAGCATCACCACCTCATTCCTGAGCCTGCGCTGAAACGGTAGACACCCCCCTCCGTTTGCCCTCGACAAGCTGAAACGGTAGCAGATTACTCTTCAGGCACAGCCCGGAGCGACCATGTTGCTACGCTGAAACAGTAGCAAGATGCAATTCCCACAACAGGCTGGCGGTTGGATCTCCGCTGAAACGGTAGTTTGATGAAAACCCAGCCGACGATAGCTCCAAATCTTCCTTCTAAACCATGCAGGCCATAGACCTCAGACAATATTTTCAGTCCCAGCAGCGGACAAAAGTTGCACGCTGAAACGGTAGCGCGTGAAATAAGCGCTTTTGCTCTCACCCACGCCTAAACGGTAGCACTTCCACGCTGAAACAGTAGCACTTCCACGCTGAAACGGTACCCCACTCACGCTGAAACGGTAGTAAAAACACGGCTGCTTAAAGGAAGCCTGTAGTTCTTGCCTTTAGAGTTGCCTTTAGCGACTCTAGTTTATATAAGCGTATCGGACGACTTGCCACGTCACGGCGCTTGCCTATTGGATCGAGACTCCGAGATAACCAAAGGGCCGCTCTTTCGCGAGATCGATTTGACATGCCAAAGTCAACTTCACGGGCGCTCGATGGTGATTCGCGGGGGCGACCTGAAGAGGCTGTTGCGGGGGGGGCGATCCAGCGGAGTTGGGCAGTAGGCACGGCTCCTACCCACGGAAGGTGTTCATGATAGAAAGAACAAGGCGTCTCTCTGCTTAGTCAACGAAGTGACTTTGTACGATGCTATACGCAAAAATAGGGGGGCCCAGGTGCCAGGTAACAACGATGAGATCGCTGCGGCAAACCACCTGATCGTGCCCGAAGGCTACGGCAACGTTCGTGCTGAGATTGTCAGGTTACTTCAGGCGGCCCGCTCGGTCTCGGTTCGAAGTGTCAATGCCCTCATGACGGCACGTATTGGGAGGTTGGCCGTCGCATCTTCGAATCCGAGCAGAGCGGTGACAACCGGGCCGAGTACGGGGAAGAGCTGATTAAGCAATTGGCCAGCGATCTCACGCGGCAATTTGGTCGCGGGTTCGGTGCTGTTAATTTGAGCCAAATGCGAAGATTCTACGTGGAGTGGCCGCCTCAGCAAATTTTTCAGACAATGTCTGAAAAATCCGTCCCATTACAAGAGCTCGCAGCTAAGCTTCCGCTGCCATGGTCGGCTTATGTTCGCCTGCTCTCTGTCAAGAATCCCGGTGCACGTTCCTTCTACGAGACGGAAGCGCTACGTTCGGGCTGGTCGGTTCGGCAGCTCGGTCGCCAAGTAAGTATCCTCCGGCAGAGCCGGAGGCTTTACGGTTGCTGGCCCCTCAAAGGGGCCTGATCGCAACCGATGAAAGGTAAAAACAACCGCGACAGCAGCAGCGTTGCGGAACAATGGGCTTCTGCAAAAGCGAAAGCAACAGCGGGAGGTATACTCCCGGAATTCTCAAAGTTCTACTGCCACCCCGGCAGAGCCGGGGGATCTCCCCTTTTGGAATAGGCAGCCAATTCTATGAACGGCTTGCTCTCTCACAGAACAAAGCCGCCATGCTGGAGAAGGAAGGCGGTGTCGCGGACGATGACGAAGTGACGCCGGAAGAGGCTATCAAAGATCCCTTCGTACTGGAGTTCCTCGCTCTCAAGGATGAGTATTCGGAATCCGATCTTGAAGAAGCGCTGATCCTCAACCTTACAGATTTCCTGTTGGAGCCAGGCGGCGACTTCGCATCGACGATACCTGGTTCCGGATTTTGTGCGCGTCGAATGTGGGCCGTTGCAAGGAAGAACTGGATAGCGGGCGCCGATTTGAAAGTGGTCTGCTATCGTGCGTTTATCGCGCGGATGAAGTCCGTCGGGGAACCCTGGAGCCGGTTCGCAGTCCAGCAGGCGGACCCGGGGCCGAGGCTCTTATGTGACGGGCCTTCGGCCTTGAAAGCCATAGTGACCGGAAACCACAGCAACCAGAGAAATGCTCTAGCTATGCCGATGCGGGCCAGATGCACCTCTACCTCAACTATGCACGGGAACATTGGATGAAGCCCGGCGAGAACCCACCGGTGGGTCTGATCCTCTGGGCGGAAAAGAGGGGCCTCCGAAGCACACTATGCGCTCGACAATCTCCCGAACAAAGTGCTCGCAGCGGAGTATCAAACCGCGCTCCCGGACGAGAAGCTGTTTGCCGAAGAGTAGGAGCGTTCCCGTTTGAAGCTCGAGCGAACTCATTTGAAGGCACAATTTGATGTCGGATAACACGCATACAATGAGTAAATCTGGACCAGATCGCCAACGAGCCCATGCTGAACGTATGTTGGCCCGTGCCGAGCGACGTAGCAGGCAAGCATCAAAGCTGGTCGACAAGTGGAAGCTCCGAATTGCGGAACTGGATCGACAGGGCGTAGAGGCAAGGCAGACTAAACTGTGGGTCGACGATCACCTCGACCAGTCCATCAACGAGTGAGAGAACACGGGTCACTCGAGGACGAGGTCTACGCTTTCGTTAGCTCTTCGTAACCGACGCGGACAAGCTGCTCGCTAAGGTCGGGAGCCTTGAATGAGGATGTCAACGAACATCCTTGCCTTTGTAGGCCACTCATCGGTGCTGCCTGCGCCTGAAACTCCATAGATGGCGCGCAGCATGTCCATCGGATCGACATCTGGACGAAGGTCACCGCTGGCGACAGCTCGGCTCGCCAGCGCATTTGCCGCTTCTTCCATCACTCGGTTCGTCTGCTGATACACGCGAGCAGGTCCGCCGTTCATCGCGTTGAGCGCCGGGGCAATGATCTTCTTCGCTGCAATATAGTCGATGAACACCAACATCCACTTTCGTAGCGCTTCGAGAGGCGGCAGCTCGGCGGAAAACGTTCTCTGTGCCTCGGCCAGCTTCTCGACTTCGGTGATGTAGACAGCGGCCAGCAACTCATCGCGAGTAGGGAAGTGGCGGTAGAGCGTGCCCGGACCAATCTTCGCGCGCCTGGCGATCTCGTCCATGCTGGCTTCGCCGCCGAGGCGCGTGAAGACCTGCTTGGCCACGGTAAGGATGCGCTCACGGTTCCGCTGCGCGTCGGCGCGTGGTTTTCGAGCCGTATTATGAACGCCTGATTTTTTTATCATAGACTTCTGAAGCCGGAGAGCATCTCCGGTAATCACATCTGCATAACGGAGATTGACTCCGTTTTATCGCGGACAGCGGTCCGTGTCAAAGATAGCTAAGAGGAGAGTGCAACATGGCAGGGCAATTTGGCGCTAAGTCAACCACGGAAGATGTCCTCGCAGGGGTCAGTCTCAAAGGTAAACGGATTCTCGTAACTGGAGTCTCTGCGGGTCTTGGAATCGAGACTGCACGTGCCCTGGTTGCCCACGGCGCGGACGTCGTCGGTGCAGCGCGTGACCTCGAGAAGGCGAAGCGCGCTACATCGGAAGTCAGTGAAGCCGCATCGGAGGCAGAGGCAACTCTGGAGTTGATGGAACTCGATCTCGCGAGCCTGAAGAGCGTTCGCGCCGCTGCTGCCAAGCTCATCGCAGATGGTCGTCTTTTCGATGTGATTATCGCGAATGCTGGCGTCATGGCAACGCCGTTCGGTAAGACTGAGGATGGCTTCGAAACGCAGTTCGGTACGAATCATCTCGGTCACTTCGTTTTTGTAAACCATATCGCGAAGCTGATCAAAGACGGCGGACGCCTCGTCAATCTTTCCTCATCGGGGCACCGCTTCAGCGATGTCGACCTCAACGACCCCAACTTTGAGACCACGCCGTACGAACCGTTTGTCGCTTATGGGCGTTCGAAGACCGCAAACATCCTCTTCGCGGTTGAGTTTGATCGGCGTCATCGTGACCGCGGCGTTCGCGCCACGGCTGTGCATCCTGGCGGCATCGCGACCGAACTAGGTCGGCACATGCCCGAGGGTGCCATCGAAGCCTATATTCAACAAGTGCAGGAACAGCGCGCCGCGGCGGGCGAGCCACCTTTCGAGTTCAAGTCGATCCCGGAGGGTGCTGCGACATCCGTCTGGGCGGGCGTGGTCGCGGGCTCCGAGGAAATCGGAGGCAGGTATTGTGAAGACTGCCAGATTGGTGAGTTGATTCCCGCAGACCAACTGGTAAGTGCGATCAACAAGGGTGTGCGCGGCTACGCGCTCGACCCCCAGAATGCGAAAGCTCTCTGGAAGAAGAGCGAAGAGATGGTGGGTGAAACTTACGCCTGACAAATCGACAAACCGGGAGCCCCTCGCCGCGTGTGTTGGCGAGGGGCCCCCAGTGTTTCGCGCGAGTGCGTGTCGATCTGATCGACGCCCGGTCGATGGGCACATACTCAGAGGGTAGAAGGGGTGGAATGCGGGAAAAGAGGCCAAAAGGGCAGGGAAGAGGAGGTAGGGCTCTTTCTAGGCCCTTGAGAAGGGGCAGATCGACACACAGCTGATCAAGAGGGGACTTGGGACCAGGAAAGCGATTCGGAATGGGCTGATCCGTCCCCCTCGCAGGCAATCCCTGACACCAACCCGGCTGAGGAGAGGCTGACCGAACACGCGCAAGCCTACCCTGAGGGCAGCCAAGGCGCCGTACACCCCGCGCGCCTATCGGTTCGACTGGCAGCACTTCTCCGACTGGTGCGTGGACCGCCGGACCGAGTCGCTGCCGGCCCATCCCGAGACGGTTGCCCTCTATATGGCTGTCCTGCCTGAGACCCACCGGCCGTCGACCATCACCCGCCGCCTCACCGCGATTGCCAAGGCCGACTCGGCCGCCAACCATCCCAACCCGGCGACCGTCTAGCACGCCGTCGTCTCCGAGACGCTCGACGGGATCCAGCGGACCCTCGGGACTGCCCAGCCCGGCAAGACCCCGCTGATCGCCGCTGATCTCGTCCAGGTTCTGGTTCACCTACCTGCCAACCTCTCGGGGATCCGTGACCGAGCTTTCCTGCTCATCGGATATACAGGCGGTCTGCGGCGGTCGGAGCTGGCAGCGAGTACGATCGAAGACCTCGAGTGGGTCGAGGAGGGCGCCGTTCTGAACTTGAGGCGGTTGAAGGCCGACCAGTCGAAAAAGGTCCAAATCTCCTGTTGCTTTCCAAATGGAAGCGTGCCATCCTTCCTGTAGGAAAACAAAAGGTAGATTCAACATGAAAGAAAGACCCGACGTTTTGCAAGGAACGCTGGCGCTGATGGTGCTCAAGACACTCGATGTTCTGGGAGCGCAGCATGGATGGGGCATCGCCCGGCGCATCGAGCAGATCAGCGGGGACCTTCTCGCGGTCAACCAGGGCACTCTGTATCCTCTGCTGCTACGGCTGGAGCATGAAGGCTCCATTGAGTCCGAGTGGGGGGTGTCGGAGAACAAAAGGCGCGCGCGGTTCTATCGGCTTACAGCGGCTGGCCGTAAGCAGCTCCAGGCGGAGACCAAGGATTGGGAGCAAACCGCGGCCATCATCGCACGCTTCTTCAATGTCAAGGCGGAGGATCTACTGTGAAATTCCTGCGACGCTTCCTGATTAGGCTCTCCAATTTTGCGACTCGGCGCAGCACCGCCCAGCGGCTGCAGGAAGAGATCGCCGAACATCTCGCCTTCCAGACGGAGGAGAACATGCGTCTCGGCATGGGTCCCGTTGAGGCCCGGCGCCAAGCCGGGCTCAAGTTCGGCGTCGTGCAGGCGATCCGCGAAGATCACCACGCGGAGCATAGCCTGCCCTTCATTGAGAATCTACTCTTCGACCTGCGCTATGCGGTTCGCATGCTTCTGCGGTCGCCCGGATTTTCGATCATCGCCATTGCTACCATGGCGCTGGGTATCGGAGCCACCACCGCCATCTATAGCGTGATCGACGCGACGCTGCTGCACCCTCTGCCGTATCCGAACCCTGGCGAGTTGGTGCGCGTCGTGGACGACCTTCCTGGAGTCGGCGCGCATGGTGTCGGCATCTCCGTTCCTGAGTTTAGGGATCTCGAGAGTTCCGGGATATTTCAGTCAGTGTCGATTACCGGACAGGGTGCAAACGTTAACCTCACCGGCAGTGCGCAACCTCTGCGTCTCGACTTCAAGCAGGTGACGTCGAAATACTTCGCGGTGCTCGGTGTCGATGCGGAGTTGGGCCGTACCTTCAATGCGAATGATGCTACTCCGGGCTACAACCTGGAGGTCGTCATCAGCGATGGACTCTGGCGGAGGGAGTTCGGAGCCGATCCGCACATTCTCGGCAAAGTGCTGCGTCTGGACAACGACGAGTATCACGTCGTCGGCGTGATGCCGCGCGGTTTCAGCGACCAGGGCGCAACCAGCGAGGAGCGCAATACGGAACTGTGGCTGGGAGCCGGCTTTTCTGGCCTGCCGTTTCCGGCTCCACAACGCGGTTCACGTCTGTCCAGTCGGGCGGTCATTGCGCGTCTGAAACCCGGACTCTCGGTTGCGGCCGCGCAGGGGCACCTCGACGCTCTGGTTGAATCGCTGAAGAAGCAATATCCAGGAGACTATCCGCCACAGACCGATTGGACGATACGCCTGATTCCGCTCAGTGAGACGCTGGTTGGCAGTGTTCGCCAATCTCTGGTTCTGCTGTTCGGGGCGGTGGGGTTGGTGCTTTTGATCAGCTGCGTGAACGTCGCCAATCTGCTGCTTGCCAGGGCAAGTGGGCGAGGCCGCGAGATCGCGGTTCGGCAGGCTCTGGGGGCGCAGAGAACGCGCCTCGTTCGCCAGCTTCTGACCGAGAGTCTTCTGCTCTTCCTGCTTGGGGGCATTGCCGGTTGCGTCCTTCTTGTGTGCAGCGGGCACTTCCTCCTGCGGCTTGTTCCGGAGAGCCTTCCGCATCTCGATAACATATCGATCAACTGGAGCGTGCTGGCATTTGCCGTGGCCGTTTCCGTCGCGGCCGGAGCTATCTTCGGTCTTGCTCCAGCCTGGCTGATGAGCCGAGGCGATTTGGTTGGAACGCTGGGGCAAGAAGGACGCGGCTCCAAGGGTTCACCGGGACGCTCGCGCGCGCGTCAGACGCTGGTCATCAGCGAGTTGGCGCTGTCGCTGGTGCTGATGGTCGCCGCAGGGCTTCTGCTACGCAGCTTCTGGGACTTGTTCAAGGTGCAGCCGGGCTTCAATCCTACCCGCGTGATGGCCATTCAAACCTGGCTGCCGGGGCCTAACGATCCCAGTGCGGATATCTACCGAACAGCCACGCAGGAATCGGTCCTGGTGCGCGAGATTCTACGCCGTAGCCGAACCCTTCCGGGCGTAGAAGAAGCGGCCGTCGGCGATGTGGCCGCTCTTCCTCTGGGGCATAACCAGATCAACCCGCTGCCATTGATCCGCGAAGGCGTCGAGACGATGGATAACCAGGCGCCTGTGATCGATGGTCCCATCGTCTCGCCGGAATATTTCCACCTATTAGGCATGCCGCTCGAGCACGGACGCCTTTTCAACGATCAGGATCTGGAGGATACGCCCGCAGTTGCGGTCATCAATCAAGCTGCGGCTCGGACGTACTGGCCGGGCCAGGACCCACTCGGCAAACGGGTCCGCCTGCGCCTGGATGCGCGCGATCTGTCGAAGTCCGGCACTCCGCCGTGGACCACAATTATCGGCGTGATGGCGGATGCCCGGACGGAATCGTTAGCCGACGCGGTCATTCCGCAGATCTACCGTAGCGTGTACCAGCGCCCCGCTAAAGACCTGGCCATCTTTCTTCGCGGTCAGGTCGATCCCGGAACCATCTCCACGCAGGTGCGCACGCAGGTCCAGTCCATCGATCCCACACTTCCGGTCTTCCATGCACAGACGCTCGATGAGGTGCTCTCCAGCTCGCTTTCCGTCAGGCGATTCTCGATGGAGATGGTGGCGTTTTTTGCGACCACTGCACTACTGCTCGCCGGACTTGGAATCTACGGGACGATCTCCTATGTGGTGACTGAACAAAGACGCGAGATCGCGATTCGTCTCGCGCTTGGGGCGCAACGAGGCACGATCCTGAAGATGGTCCTGCACCGGGGACTTGGTCTGGCCGCCGCCGGCGCCGGGGTCGGCCTGGCCGGCGCGCTCATTGTCTCTCACCTTATGGCGGGTCTGCTCTTCGGCGTGTCGCCCACCGATCCGACCACCTTTGCCGGCGTCACCCTCGTGCTGACCTCGGTTGCGCTTGCCGCCAGCTATATCCCGGCTTTGCGCGCCATGCGCCTCGATCCAATCACTACGCTGCATGCGGAATGATAAGTTGGCTTCCTGGTAACGATCGATCTTATTGATCAGAAGCGTATTTTGTTGGGACAAATGCTCTCTGTTTGAACGGCCATCCTCGCTCGATGAGCGCATCGGCCTGTTGTCGCCAGCCGAGAACGCCAGGGAGACTTGGTTCGTAGAAAGCGACAAATTGACTCTACTGCTGAATAGCCAATCATAAGCAGGCAAATTGACGAAGGGTTCTATCGGTGGTCCCGATGTGAGTGATCAACTTTAGGTGACACACCATTCGAAGAAAGCAAGACGTACGGCCCTGCGACTGCAAATGCTATTCCTCTTGACAAGCAAAGAGCGCGATAAGGGACTTCACGCGCTCTCTCTGCAGGCCTTCTCGATGGGGTTCAGGTCGCTCTGCGGGGCCGTTTCCGGTCACTTTCAACCAAGCTCAAGGCCCCTTTGGTTGCTATACCTGGCAAGCAGCACGATGCTCTCGGCCGTACGCTCCGCTGTCCAGTAACCGTCGTTTTGAACCAACGGCAACACAAAAACGTGATCGTCTGCAAGTAGCCGAACCTCGCCACGGAGTTTCTGCAGAGCCCCGGCGAAGCGGGTTCTGTCGCGATAAGGATGCTTGAACGATCAGAGGCCGATGTGGTTGGGCTGCTTATGCTGCCAGGGAGTAGAACTGCTGTGCAGGGGTGTGTCCCTTGCCTCCGTCTTTCATCTGCCCTTTCCT
>JAMFSC010000243.1 GCA_026225095.1 bacterium | reverse complement strand
GTAGCACCATCCAGGTCACCCCGGCGAAATCAGTATACCGACTGTTGACAGCAGGTCGGTGGCAGTATATGGTCTCCTCAATTCCCTCATCTTCACCAGATCTGTTCGATCGATTTCGTATCCTCTTCGAGAGGTCGTCCCTGTCTCCGTCCTCACCGCAGGGACTGTCTCAGACCGACCGCCGTCGTATCTTCTGCTCCATGGGCCAGGTTCCTCCTCGCCACACCCGCACAAGACCATCTGGGAGATCGCAATGAAGACGAAGAAGACGAAGAAAAGGAACGCGCCCGGCAATCCGGTTTCATTCCGCACCGTCCTCGCGCTCGCCGCTCACGTACCATGCTCGGCCCTCATCGCGGGCCTTCTTCTCTGCGGCATCCTCTCCTTCGGCGCAAACACCGCCCACGCCCAGGCCACCGGGCAGGTTGCCGGCGAGATCACCGACCCCACCGGACGCGTCGTTCCATCCGCCAAGGTCGAGCTCACCAGCACCGCCACCGGCGAAGCCCGCACCGTCATCTCCGGAGCCACCGGAACCTACACGATTCCCCTCGTCAATCCCGGAATCTACCAACTCCGCGTCCAGGTCCCCGGCTTCCGCACCAGCGTCACCAACAACGTCGAGGTCCTCGTCAACGGAACCTCCAAAGTAGACTTCAAGCTTCTCCTTGGAGAGGCCTCGCAAGAGGTCACCGTCACCGACACCGCACCGCTCGTCGAAACAGGAAACGCCACCCTCGGCGTCGTCGTCGACCACGAGGCCATCGTCGACCTCCCTCTCAACGGACGCAACTTCGCCCAGCTCGGAACCCTCATCCCCGGCGTCATCGCCGCGCCCGCGGCCCTCGGCGGAGCCAACGGCAACGCCACCGTCGGAGGCTTCGGCAACTCCACCGGATCCTTCAACGTCAACGGCATGCGCAACCAGTCCAACAACTTTCTCCTCGACGGAGCCCCCAACAACGACAGCTTCAACAGCGGTTTCGTCATGCGTCCGCCCCCCGACGCCATCGACCAGTTCAAGATCATGACCCACTCCTACGAGGCCCAGTACGGACGCAACGCAGGCTCGGTCGTCAACGTCGTCACCCGCTCCGGAACGAACAAATACCACGGCTCCGTCTGGGAGTTCAACCGCGAAGGCGCCTACGCCGCGCGCAACTGGTTCGCCACCCCCACCTCCGGCAAGCCGAACTACATCCTCAACCAGTTCGGCCTCTTCCTCAGCGGTCCCATCATCAAAGACAAGCTCTTCCTCTCCGGATACTACGAGGGCTTCCGCAACAAGGACGCGACCTCGAACAACCTGAACGTCCCCGTCCTCAGCAGTGCCGAACGCTCCGGCAACTTCACCGAGCTCCTCACCTCCAGCACCGGAACCTGCTCCGCCGCTGGCCTCACCGGAGGCGGCCGCGTCATCGACCCAACCACCGGCGCCCAGTTCTGCTACAACGGCCAGCCCAACGTCATCGCCCCCACCCGCATCAGCGCCATCAGCGCCTACCTCCTCGGTAAATACATCCCCCTGCCCAACGCCGCCAACAACTTCTACGCCGCCACCCCCGCCAACATCGACAACCGCAACATGTACGGATTCCGCGGAGACTACAAGCTCGGCTCGAAGCACTCCATCCTCGGACGCTATCTCCGCCAGCACCAGAATCTCTTCGGACCCATCGTCCCCTCCAACTTCGCCCCCACCGGAAACCTCCAGCTCATCACCGCCCAGGACTACATGGCGTCCGACACCTGGACCATCAACGATCGCATGATCAACGTCGGACGCTACGCCCGCCAGAACATCAGCGGCATCCCCAACGCCACCAGCGGCCTCAGCCTCACCTCCGCCGGCTACGGGTACTCCTCGACCAACGCCACCGCCGCCGGCCTCCCCTACGTTGGTCTCACCGGAGCCTTCAGCACCGGCGACGCCCAGCAGCCCTTCGCCTCCCGCGCCAACGGAGTCGACACCGTATCCGACGACTTCACCTGGACACGCGGCAAACACACCTTCCAGTTCGGCGGCGAACTCCGCCGCGATCGCATCAGTCTCCTCTACATCAATCGCCCCAACGGAGCCTTCACCTACACCAGCAACTTCACCGGCAACGTCCTCTCCGACTTCCTCATCGGAACCCCCTTCATCTTCCAGCAGGGCTCCGGCGACCCATCCCTCTACGGCTCCTCCTGGACCTACTCCGGCTACGCCCAGGATCAGTTCCGCATCAGCCGCCGCCTCACCCTCGAGGTCGGTGGCCGCTACGAGGTCAACCGCCCCTACGTCGAGGATCACAACCACCTCGCCGCCCTCCATCCCGGCCAGCAATCGACCTCCCAGCCCAACGCCCCCGTCGGCCTCGTCTATCCCGGCGACGCCAACACCCCCCGCTCCACCTACTTCACCGATACCAACAACCTCTCGCCCCGTCTCGGCGTCATCTTCGATCCACGCGGAGACGGCAAGACCAGCGTCCGCGCCGCCTGGGGCATCTACTTCGACACCGTCCCCGGCCAGGGAGACTTCTTCCAGAACGGAACCCTCGCCCCGCCCTTCCAGCCCCTGCAGGAGATCGACTTCTACACCCGCCCCACCGCCGCCGCCAACTCCAACTACTTCGCCAACCCCTACCTCGGCGTAGCCGCCGGCCCCGTCGGCTTCCCCGCCAACCTCACCTTCATCGGCTGGAGCCTCCCCGACAGCTTCAAGACCGCCCGCATCCAGCAGTACAACCTCAGCGTCCAGCACGAGCTCACCTCCCACGCGGGCTTCGAGCTTGGCTACGTCGGCTCCCGTTCCGACTTCCTTCCCATCTTCATCGAGGTCAACCCGACCACCGTCCTTCCCACCGGTTCGACCACCGCCGGCCTCGCCGCCTACAAGGCCGGCACCCGCGCCGTCTTCCCCGCGCTCGGCCTCGTCCGTCCCACCTTCGCCGCCGCCAAAAGCTGGTATGACTCCCTCCAGGCCAGCGCCCAACTCCGCAACTGGCATCGCGCCCACGCCACCGCCGCCTACACCTGGAGCCACTCCATCGACGATGTCTCCGGCCTCAACATCGGCACAGACTCCCGTCCCATCCTGCCCGTCACCATCGGCAACCAGGGCTCCATCGATACCGCCCTCTCCTACGAACGCGGCAACTCACTCTTCGATGCACGCAACCGTTTTGTCCTGAGCTTCGGATACGAACTGCCCAGGCTTCAAGGCCACGCGCTCGCCGAACGGCTTGCGCTTGGGGGATGGCAGGTGAACGGAATCTTCCAGGTCCAGTCGGGCAACCCGTTCACCGCCGTCAGCTCCTCCACCACCGCGCAGTCGCTCACCTTCCGGCCCAACGAGACCTGCAACCCGGCCGTCGGAGCACTGCGCAAACCCGGCTCCGGCAACACCTTCTTCAACACCGCCTGCTTCTCCCTCCCCACCACCAGCACCGGCCTCATCGACAACAGCCACTCCGGCAACGAGCCCCGCGGAACCATCGTCGGCCCCGGCTTCAACACGACCGACGCCTCCCTCTTCAAGAGCTTCGAAGTCCACGAAGCGGATAAAATCGAGCTCCGCTTCGAGATCTTCAACCTCTTCAACGAAGCCCACTTCGCCCAGCCCGGCCTCACCTACGGCTCCGCCGCCACCTTCGGACGCATCACCTCCACCATCGGCAACGATCAACGCATCATCCAGCTCGCCGCCAAGTTCGCCTTCTAGGCCAAAGTCAGCTTTTTTGGTCTGTCATTTGCTTTTCTGTCTGTCATTCCCGCAGGGAATCTGCGTTTGTACTCCTCCAACCGGCCCCAAATCCGCTCTAGAGCAGATTGCCTGTTGGTATAGAGTTGGGTGCCCCACCTTCGCGACACGTCTCACCGTCGCTAAGGTGGGCCGGAGCGCCACGGCATCCAACGCACAACCCTACACCTTCAGCGAATCTGCTC
>JAMFSC010000242.1 GCA_026225095.1 bacterium | reverse complement strand
GTGGGGCAAGTTGCGGATTGCGGGCGCGGCGGATGCTGTGACGCTGCGGACGGTGCTCGGATGCCTGCTGACGTGATCGCCCCGATCTCTCCTCCGGCGAACACGCAGATATGGATCGCTGCGGGCGTGACGGATATGCGTCGAGGTTTTCCAGGGCTCAGTGCGCAGGTGCAGGCGGTGCTCGAACAGCAGCCGCTCTCCGGCCATGTCTTTTGTTTTCGTGGCCGCAGAGGCGATGTCGTCAAGCTGCTTTGGCACGATGGCGACGGGTTGTGTCTGTTCCAGAAGCGGCTGGAACGGGGCCGCTTTGTGTGGCCGCAGGCGACCGGCGGCAAGGTCTCGCTCACCCGCGCTCAACTGTCGATGTTGCTTGAAGGGATCGATTGGCGCAAGCCGGACCGCACCTGGCAACCCCTCATGACTGGATGAGTTGATGCATGTAATCGCCAGTGTTCATAGGGTTTGTGCGTGACTTGAGCGTATCTGCATGGCATACTTGGGCATGGTCGATACGCCGCTCGCGATGCCGGATCTGGACGCTCTCGATCCCGCGACGCTGAAGGGGATGTTCCTTCTCCAGCAGAGCGAGTCGCTCTCGCACAAGACTCAGATCGAGCATCTTCAGTTGCTGATCGCCAAGCTGCGCCGGATGCAATTCGGTCGCAGTTCGGAGAAGATCGGCTACCAGATCGAGCAGCTTGAACTCCAGCTTGAGGAGTTGGAAGCCGCTACTACGCCGCCGCCCGGCAGTGCCGAAGCTCCGACCGAGCCGACTTCTGCAACTGAGTCGATTGCAGAAGATAAAACACCTCGCAGACGGAAGCGGTTACCTTCTCATCTGCCGCGCGTGACGCACACGCATCTGCCGAACGAAGAGAGCTGCACGAGTGCGGCGGGGCCTTTCGCAAGCTGGGCGAAGATGTATCGGAGATGCTGGAGTACATCCCGGCCAGCTTCCAGGTGATTCGTCATGTTCGCCCGCGACTGTGCTGTCCTAAGTGCGAGCGTGTGGTCCAGGCTCCAGCGCCCGCGCGGCCGATCGACCACTCCTATGCCGGGCCCGGCTTGCTGGCGCATGTGCTCACCGCGAAGTTTTGCGATCATCTTCCGCTCTATCGTCAGTCGGAGATCTATACCCGCGAAGGCGTCGAACTCGACCGCTCAACTATGACCAAGTGGGTCGGCGGATCCAGCGTGTTGCTCGATCCATTGGTCCAGGCCCTACGCCGTTACGTGATCTCCGCGGACAAGCTGCATGGCGACGACACACCGGTTCCGGTGCTTGCTCCCGGCACCGGCAAGACGAAGACCGGAAGGCTCTGGACGTATGTCCGCGACGACGGGCCTTCTGGCTCGCCCCAGCCGCCGGCGGTCTGGTTCGCCTACTCGCCCGACCGCAAGGGCGAACATCCGCAACAGCATCTGAAGACCTTCAAGGGTGTTCTTCAGGTGGATGCCTACGCAGGGTTCAACAAGCTCTACGAGGACGGCACGATCCGGCAGGCACCTTGCCTGGCGCATATCCGGCGCAAGTTCTATGACCTGGTGGAGGCTCAACGATCGCCCATCGCTATCGAAGCTGTTCGCCGCATCGGTGAACTGTATGCGATCGAACGCGAGATACGAGGCCGCTCTCCGGATCTGCGGCAGCAGGTCCGTCAGGCACGCGCAAAGCCGTTGGTCGACTCCATGCGGCAGTGGATGCAGCAATCGCTGGCCAGCCTCTCCCGCAAGTCCGATGTGGCGGCGGCCATCCGCTATGCGCTCGCGCTGTGGGACGCGCTCTCGCGCTACGTCGACGACGGCGTCGTCGAGATCGACAACTCAGCCGCCGAGCGAGCCCTGCGAGTCGTCGCCCTTGGAAGAAAAAATTATCTCTTCGCCGGTTCCGACGTGGTGGCGAACGCGCCGCCGCCATCTATGCCCTGATTGGCTCCGCCACGCTCAACGGCCTCGATCCCGAGGCATACTTGCGGCACGTTCTGACCCATATCGCCGAACACCCCATCTCACATATCGAGGAACTCCTGCCGTGGCACCTCGCTCCAAAGTTGCAAGTGATCGACCAACTCGCGGCATAAGCAAGAAAGCCGTCCCCGATGCCGACCTACTGCCGCACCTCGCCGAATTGATCGACTACGGAGAGATCACCATCGGAACGCTCGAACCGGTGGGCGGCGTCGCAACCGCAGTCGATGGGGCCAACTGTCTCTCCATGCTCGTCCGCCGCGACGGCGAGACCTTGCTGCAGTTGCTCCAGCACCTCGACCTCGCCGTAGCCCTCGCCTTCAACGAGGACATCTTCACCGACGAGGTCAATACGCCACGACGAAGCTCTCGCTCCAAGAAGTAGGCACACCTTCCCACTCATACAAGTTGTGTCCACAACCAACATCGTGGACACAACCACACATACGAACGACCAGCAATCCGGCCAAGCCGCCACGCTTACGACTCATCTGTAGGTTCAAGAGTTTCTCCTCTGCCGCCATCACCATCGCGGAGTGGAACTGCTTCGCCGAATCTATAAGGGTCAATTCTCCCTCAGTCGCCTCCGCCTCAAAGACCCAGCTGCTCCCTGCACTCTGGAATGCAGTACTCGGTGCGTGATCGGAAACGCTGCCTTCAGATGATCGCTCGAACTCAAACATATTTGCACCACAGCCCCGCCGCCCACGTACCGGATGCAGCCGAGCCTATAGCCGCGCTAGTCTAAATCCAAACTTTAGACTGTATCTCCCTGGAATGCCGTCCGGTGGCACCTTCGCGGACCGCAGGGCCCTCTGCAGTAGCACTGAGTGCTATCGCAGCAGGGGTAGCTTGCGCAGCTTGTCCTGCGGAGAGGCTCTGCGTCATCTTCCCGACAGGTGTCGTCGAACCTGGGGCATAGTTGATGTCGTCATCCGTTGGATACTCGCGTGGAGAGTCAACTCGATTCATGCGGGTGTAATTGGGGACGGCCTGCATAGGAGATCCGTCCTTCCATTTCCCGGTTATCACACGTACACCGCCGAGCAGGTCAGGCTTCCACTCCGTCGCCAGTTGGTCGCTGCTGAGTTCCAAGTCTATATCCTGATTGTCCCACGCTTCTACATTGTAGACGAGCGGCCCAAACTTGAGGGCGAGGGTGCCGGTATCATCCTTGATTCGCGCATCGGCCCTGACGCGTTGCGGCACCATCGGAAGCTCAAGTTCGATGCGATCTCCAGCCCTCCATTCGCGCGTCAGCACGGCGTAGCCTTTCTCTATCGTGGGCGTAACCAGCTCGCCGTTTATCGCAAGCCATTTCATGCCCCGAATCGCGGGCGACTCCGTGTAGAGCTTACTGGTGGTTCGGTTGGGTATTCGAACATAGACGGAAAAACCCTTCGGCTGTTCGGGATTGACCTGGATTGAGATGTGACCGCTCCAAGGATAATCTGTCGTCTGCACCATCTCCAGATTGGTGCCTGCGATCTCTCCGACGTGTATGCGGCTCCCGATAAAGAGGTTGACATAGACTCCCCTGCGGCTTCTTACATAAGCCCACGTGGGCATCATAAGCAAAGTACGCGGAATGTTTCCGACGCAACATGGGCATGTGTGCCATACCGCCCGCTCTGTATTAACCAGCGGGTTGGTGTAACAGAAGCTCTTCCCCTGCAGGTCCACGCTACCCAACAAAGCGTTGTACATGGTCTGCTCGTACAGATCTGCGTACTTTGCGTCATGGTAGGCAAGATTCAACTTGTATTGGAAGAAGACAAGACCGCAGCTTGAGCAGGATTCACAGTAAGCATTGTTGCGGAGGGAATAGTTCGGTCCGAAACCTTCGGACGTTTCGCCGCTACCAATGCCGCCGGTCAAGTAATACTTCTTATTCACCATGTTGTCCCATAGCGACAGCACGGCACTTTGATAATCAGGGTCTCTGGTTTCGGCTGCGATATCCGCCATGCCCGAATAGAAGTAAGTTGCGCGCACGGCGTGTCCTACTGCCTCGTATTGCTGGCCCGGAGTCAAGTGGCTTTGGTCGTACTCCGAGCCACCGCGTCGTGAGTCAAGAAGGAACTTCGCCAGGGTGATGTAGGCGTCTCGTTGATGGCGGCCTTCCTGGTCATTGACGAAGCGGCCGAACCGCACGAGGGCTTGCTCCATCTCCTGGTGGCCATCGAACCAGTCCTGTTTACCTGGACCAATATTCGCAACCCAGCAGTCCGCCAACTTCTTCGCCGCATTGTAGAGCCGCAGGTCCTTGCCGTTAGTCAGCGTGTGATGGTTGATCGCGGACTCAATGAAGTAGCCGGATACATATCCTTCGTGGTTGCCGCGGTGATCCGGAGACCAGCGCACCGGCCAAACCTTGCGGTCGGCAAGAATGTAGGCGGTCTGCAGATAGCCATCCTCCATTTGGGCCGCAAGGATGATCGGAATCCAGCGCTCCAGGGTCGTACGCATCTGCTTCTGCGCCGTGATGATTTCTTCGTCTGCCTGCGGATCGACCATTAGAGCGATGCACATCGACTCAACCGTCTGATGAACCCAGGCGTTCGAAAAGACGTAGCCTTTGTGTGGCGCGTGCGTCTCTCCCCGATTGGCCTTGCCTGCCTCGATGAAATTGTCGATACCCCCATCGCCATGCGCGGCGGCGATGTCCGTTCGCTCACAATAATCGATGCAGTGGGGGATCCAATCAACGATCAGCGTCTTCGCCCGTCCGCTCCAGAACGGGCTATCGATGGAATAGCGGCGGGTGTACACCACATCGAGGCGCTCCTTCGGGGGAGATCCTTCTACATGGACATGAACCTCCGAAGCCACATACCCCACGGAATCCTTTGCCATCAGCGCGAGGATGTACTCCCCAGGGCCAGAAAACATTGCTGTGGTAACCGGCGAAGTTGCTTTCTCAAAGCTGACTCTGCCTGGACCGGACACCTTCCTCCAGCGCGCCGCACCCTCAGGTTGATCCTCAAGCCAGACAGCCTTACCCGCGAGGTAGGTATGGCCTCCAATCACGACAGAGCGGTCTATGCCTGCATGCACAACGGGCGGCAGCATAGGAGTCGCGCCCGCGCTGTAGACCTTCCACTCGATTACGCCAGCCGCATACTCGACGGCAGGATCAATCTCCAACCTCAGTTTGTCGGTCTTGACTTCATCGAAGGTCGTCGTATTGAAGATATCTGCTGTCGTCCCCAGGCCACGGGGCTTGGAAACCGGTTCATACTCGCTCCCAGTCCAGTACATAATGCGGTAAGACTCCGGCGCGGTCAGGCGCGCACCTTCACTTCCCGCAATCCCCCTGGGCCGCAGGACATCGACAGCCCAGTAAATATCAACCTTGTTGATAGCAACCGGCTTGCTCCAACCGTATTCAATCCACGGCGCGTCAGAGGTTCCATGCCGACGCCTGATCGCGTACACGCCATTCGTCCGGTCCTTCGAACTCGACGGCTCAAATCCGTCGTTCAGCGCTGAGATCCTATTCTCACTGGTAAATCATAAAGCTCAAAGGAAGGGCCACCTTGGCGAGGTTGACCGGCTCCCCTGTCGCTTCCGCGAACGCGGTGGTCTTACTTAGACCCATGACTAAGGCGGTACCCGCAGCGCCACTAATAAAATTTCGCCGGTTCCACAGGAGATCCTCCGCGCCTTCACGCACCTGAGTTCCGCCATTTCCTTCCCTTAACCCCCTGGCCACCACTCGATTCTTCCTTTTCATCAGAACCATAACTGACCTGTCTTTCCTCTCAATCAGCAATGCGGAGCAGATCTACCGGCCGATCATTTCAATGGCTTCCTTCGCCGCCCCACACACGAACGCCTGAGTAGCTCATCTTCTGGGCAGCATCATTCCAGCTCAGCTTGCTTATCTTGCTGCTTCCGTTCTCCTAGGTGTATGTAACGCGATCATCGTCATGTAGTGTAAAACCAACTTGGCAATGTATTCCCGGCCCCTCTTCCATTTCTCTTGGGTCCAGTAGTTATACCAATCGTCACCAGCCGGCAGTTATACCCTGCGGCTTGTTGCACCCTGGCCAGTTCTCATTCTGTCTAGACCGCTGCAGGATGGAAACGGGCCCCCTAGGTTTGGCCAGAACAATAGCGGGCCTTGATCAATCCCTCCCATCTCAGATAGCGTCTAGAAGCTCGCCCGCAGATGCAGTTGGAGGCTTCTTGGCGGCAGCTGGTTCGTAGCTTTGCCGAAAGATCCGCTGCTGAGGTCCGAGCTTACAGCTGACAGATTTGTCCGATTGAAAAGGTCGTAT
>JAMFSC010000241.1 GCA_026225095.1 bacterium | reverse complement strand
TCACACCAACGTCGACGACCAGGTGTTGATGAAGTCCGACGGCTTCCCCACTTACCATCTCGCCAATGTGGTCGACGACCACTTAATGGGCATCACCGACGTCATCCGCGCAGAGGAGTGGATCAGCTCCACGCCCAAGCATGTGCTGCTCTACAAGGCTTTCGGCTGGGAGCTGCCGCAGTTCTGGCACATGCCGCTGCTGCGCAACATCGACAAGTCGAAGATCTCCAAGCGCAAGAATCCCGTCTCTCTGGTCTACTACCGCGAGTCGGGCTATCTGCCCAACGCTCTGCTCAACTTCCTCGGCCTCATGGGCGGCGGCATGGCCCAGCCCACCGAGCAGGAGATCGTCTCCAGGGGCCTCAACACCAAGGAAGGCGACATCTTCTCCCTCGCCGAGATGATCGAAAAGTTCGACTTCAACCGCATCTCCCTCGGCGGCCCCGTCTTCGACCTCGTCAAGCTCAAGTGGCTCAACGGCGAGTACCTCCGCGCTCTTACTCCGCAGGCCTTCTACGAGCGCCTCCGCGAGACCATCTTCTCTGACGCCTTCCTGCACCAGCTCGTGCCGCTCGTCCAGACCCGCATCGAGATCCTCGGCCAGGTCGGCGACCTCACCGACTTCCTCTTCTCCGACGCAGTGACCCCACCCGAGGCCGTCTTTCTCCCCAAAAAACGCACCCTCGAGGAGACCCTCACCTTCACCGCCGATCTCCTCACCATCCTCGAAGCCACCCCCTGGACCATCGATCAGATCGAAGTCGCCATGAAGCAACTGGGCACTGAGAAGGAGTGGTCGGTCAAGGAAAACTTCATGCTCCTCCGAGCCATCCTCACCGGCAAGACCTCGAGTCCACCGCTGCTCGAAAGCCTCATCGTCTTCGGAAAGGCCCGTTCCCTGGACCGCGTCCGACGATTCCTCGATACGCAGAAGAAGCTCTCCGTCCAACGCAAATAACGCGACTCCAGAAGGGACGCCCACGCGTCTTCGGACGCCCCATCCTTCGCGCTCTTGGCGAAGGGTGGGAGCCGCTACAGCCCCAGCAGGAATACCGGTGCCATCGCCGCCAGCACCGCCCCTACCTGGATCGCCAGCACCGGCCAACTCTGCCGCGGAGCCCGTGGCAGCCAGCGCAGCGCGAAGAACAGGATCACAGGCATCTGCGCCACCATCAATATCTGCCAAAGGTGTGCCACCGCCCCCTCATCCGTATCATGGGGCACCCCACGGTTGAACGCGATGGCGCCAAGTACTAGCGCCAGCGCCGCCCCGGACATCGCCAGCGGAGCAAAAGCACTCGGTCGCCGCAACACAGTTCCGAAAGTAGTTAGCTGCGTATCCATAGAGCCTCCAATCGTTGGAAAGATCCGTTCCCAAACCGCCGACCACACCACGTTGACGGCCATCCCCAGCCCGCCCCCGCGATCCTCCAGAAAATCCGTAAACTCCCGCCCATACCGCTCCCGCCACACCCTTGGATAGAGCCGCGTCAGCATCCGTGCAGCCGTCCGGTTCATAGCGTCTCCAACCGACCGAGCCCGGTCGCCGCAACCTGCTGCATGGCAGTCAGCCGCGCCCGCAGAACCAGCCGCCCCGACGCCGTAATCCGGTAAGGCTGCCGCCGCTCCTCTGCTTCCAGCGGCTCAATCCACCCCTGCTGCTCCAGCCGCCCGATCGCCCCATACAACGTACCGGGCCCCAGCCGCATCCCGCAGATCCCCTGGATGTCCTCGACCATGGCGTGCCCATGCTTCGGTCCACCCGCCAGGCTGGCCAGCACCAGAAGCGGTGGATCCGAAAACTTCCCCGCATCATTTCCAGGAGATACGCCCGTCGATACTACGTCTCGCGTACTACGCATGACGTAGTTATCCCACGTTCCGTTTCCAACCGCAACTTAAATCCTCAAGAGATTACTTCCCCACCACCACCACGCTCACCGGCAACGTCTTCGGCGGATAGCAGGCCGCGTGATCGCACGCCTGGTAGCGCAGCGTCCCGTCCACGGTATGCTCACCTGCCGCCACTTCCACCGGAACCCTCACCGTGAATGTCCCCGCATAAACGTCCAGCTTTTCCCCTGGCGAGAAGCTGAAGCTGTACTCCTGTCCCTTGGGATACTCCGCTGCCCCCGCCGTCACCCCGGCCGCCGGCTTCAACGCAAGATTCGTCGGAATCAGCAGCTCCGACTTTGGCGTGTGCGAGTTGACGTGATACCCATCCATCACCGAAAAGCGCAGCTCAACGAAGCTCTTCTTCCCCGCCTTCACCATCTGCTGCTCGGACGCATACACCACATACTGCTTCGGCTTTGGTGGAGCGTCCATCGCTCCAATCTGCATCAGTCCAGCCGCGAGCATCACCTGTTTGACGAATGAGATCATGCTCCACCTCCGATCGCCTTCCTGATATTCGCCTCAACCTCATCCTTGGGAGCCAGCCCCACGGTCTCCTCCACCACCTTCCCAGTCTTATCAATGTAGAAGCTGGTCGGCAGCGAGTCCACCCCCCCATAGAGGGTCGCGATCTTGTTGTCCGTCATCAGCACCGGGTACGTCACACCGGTCTTTCTGGCCGTCTTCGCGATCTCGTCCTTCGGCGCGTCGTCTTCGGCGATGCCCAGCACCTCGAACCCGGCATCCTTATACTTCCCGCGATACTCCTCGAACCACGGCATCTCCAGCTTGCACGGCGCGCACCACGTCGCCCAGAAGTTCACCAGCACCGGCCGGCCCTTGTAGTCGCTCAGCGAAACCTTCTTGCCATTCAGGTCCACCAGCGCAAACGCCGGGGCGCTCTTCCCCCGCAGCGAATTCGCGGGGTTTCCGCCGTCTCCCATGGCGCCGGAGGCCGCTGTCTGGCCCGGAACGTCTTTCGTCAGGGTAATGCGATTCGCATTCGCCGCCTGCATCGCCAGTCTCCGTTCGCGCAGGTTGTGCCACCCCGCCCAAAGCAGAAGACTCACCCCAACCACCATCGCCGCCAGAACCAGACCTCTACGCATCATGCCAGAAGACTCCCGCGATCTTCGCCAGCCCATAGCCCCGGGCCATCCCGTACATCGCCGTCTTCCAGTCTACCCCGCCGCTAGAACTTCTTCGGAAGCATCCTGTCATAGACCCCGCGCACGATCCCGTAACACTCGCAACTGCGTGATTCAAGGACCGCCCGATTGACGATCCGGATCTTCCCGCGGCTATAGTCGATCGCACCCAGGCGCTGCAGCTCCCCTGCCGCGACCGTCACCGTCGACCGCCTCGACCCCAGCATCTGCGCCAGGAACTCCTGCGTCAGATACAGTTCCTCCGCCTCCGTCCGGTCCGCCGAGGTGAGCAGCCAGCGTGACAGCCGAGCCTCCACTGGGTGCATCCGGTTGCACAGCACCGACTGGGTCATCTGCACCATCTGCATATACGCAAAGTCATAAACCAGTTGCGCGAGCACGCCGCCCTTCAGAAACTCATCCCGCATCAGCGAACAACGCAGTCGAAATCCCGCCCCCGGCCCCTGCATGATCACCGAATGCGACATCTGCACATGGCCCATCAGCCCGGCGAGCCCGGAAAACCCCTCGCGCCCGATCAGCCCAACCTCCACCGATTCGCCCCTCTCCGTCAACGCGTCAGTCGAGATCAACCCACTCACCGGAAAGTAGAGATACTCGATCGGCAGGTTTGGCGTCGAGAGCTGCATCGACATCGGCAGGTCAACAGGTACTAAGAATTTCGACAGCGCCTGGAAATGCTCTTCCGGCATCTTCGAGAGGATAAGGTTTCTTGGCCGCGTGCTTCGTAGGGGAGGAACGACTTCAGTGGTCAACTTTGTTCTTCCTTGCTGGAGTGTCGTGGGCCGTCAGGGCGCCCAGACACGTTGTCGGCCCCTGCAAACTTTTCTGGTTTCATCACCTTACGCGCACATACCATAGCAAGTCTGTCGCGTATCAAACACATACGCGGGTGTCAGCCACTTAAATTACCTCGCACCATCATTTGTGCATCGCGGCCCCCATCCCCAACCCTCATTCCAGCAACCGGACGTTCACCCCAGCACTCGGATGCGTCAAAGATTAGAATAGGTAGCCAGCAAAGCCACTCTTCCGGATTCGAACAGGAGAGGGCTCCGGAAGGTTCCTACCACCCATGCATCGTTGGTCCCAGCTCTTCATCCCAACCCTCCGTGAAGCACCTGCAGACGCCGAAGTCGCCAGCCACAAGCTCCTCCTCCGCGCAGGCTACGTCCGCCAGCTCGGCGCCGGAATCTACTCCTATCTCTTTCTTGGAAACCGCTCCGTCAACAAGATCATCGCCATCATTCGCGAAGAAATGGACGCAATCGGCCAGGAGATGCTCCTCCCCACCATCCACCCCCGCGAGATCTGGGAGGCCAGCGGTCGCTGGTCCGGCATGGGCGACAACATGTTCCGCCTCAAGGACCGCAAGGGCGCCGACCTCTGCCTCGCCATGACCCACGAAGAGGTCATGACCTCCATCGCTCGCAACGAGCTCCGCAGCTACAAGCAGCTCCCCCAGATCTGGTACCAGATCCAGACCAAGTTCCGCGACGAGCCCCGCCCCAAGTCCGGCCTCCTCCGCGTCCGCCAGTTCATCATGAAGGACGCCTACTCCTTCGACATCGACGACGCCGGTCTCGATCTCTCCTACGACAAGCACGACCGCATCTACCGCAACATCTTCTCCCGCTGCGGCCTCGAGTTCCTCTCCGTCGAAGCCGACTCCGGCGCCATGGGCGGCTCCCAATCCCAAGAATTCATGGTCTGCACCGACGCCGGCGAAGACCTCATCGCCAGCTGTCCCGCATGCAATTACGCGGCTAATTTAGAGCGCGCCACCAGCACCCTCGCCCCCGTCGAAGACCTCGCCTCCACCACCCCCGACGGCAGCCTCGAAGAGATCCACACCCCCGGCCTCGGCGCCATCGCCGACATCGTAGCCTTCCTCGGTATCACCGCCGCACACGACATCAAGTGCGTCGCCTACACCGCCGAGCTCCCCGCCGCCGACCACGCCAAACTCGGCAAGACCCGCGGCGTCATCGTCTTCCTGCGCGGCGACCACACCGTAAACGAGGCCAAGCTCTCCGCCCTCGCCAACGCGACCGAGCTCCGCCCCATGGACACCGCCGAGCTCACCGCCGCCTTCAACGCCCCCGCCGGCTTCCTCGGCCCGGTCGGCCTCACCGCCGCGCCGCACCCAAAGAAGCCCGGCCTCCTCATCATCCTGGACAAGGGCCTCGAAGGCCGCACCAACCTCGTCGCCGGGGCCAACAAGCTCGACTACCACCTCCGCAACGTCACGCCCCTGCGCGACTTCAAGCCCACCCTCACCGCCGACGTCCGCAACGTCATCGAAGG